>JADGHX010000270.1 GCA_019683695.1 Steroidobacteraceae bacterium | reverse complement strand
GGTGTTGTTTTTATCAGACCGGGCCAGATGGGACCATCGAAGCCCCCTTCGAGCAGATTGCGCATCACCGTGGCCCCGACACTGTGCGGCCGGTCCGACGCGCCGATGAGCGCGACGGACCTCGGCGCGAGCAGGTACTCGAGATTGCGGCTGCTCATGAGGCATGTTCTACGCGCACGGCACAACTGCCTCAAGCTCAGCGTGGCGCGCACCGAACCCCGGCCCTGGCAGGACAAAGCCGATCCATGCAGCGCTACGGTCGACCGCAAACGTATTCGCTGCCGGTTGCAGCGCTCTCGTCGCGCGGGCTTTTCACGAGACGTGCGCGTGCCGCACACTCGGGCCGCTTACGCGGCATTTGCGGCACGCGCGATGTTCAGGTTCGTGACAACCCTCGCACACGGAGACCTCGTTCGTGGCCATCAGAATCCGTCATATCCTCGTCGCGCTGCGGGACGCGCAGAGCCCGCCACGCGCGCAACTGCGTAAGGCCGCCACGCTGGCGCGTGAGGCGGGCGCGTCCGTCGAGTTGTTTCACGTCATTGGCGAGCCCGCCGCGACGGCACTCATGCGTCAGAGCGCCCAGCGCCGCACGATCAGGGAGACGCGCGCGCTGATTGCGGAGCGCACGCTCGCACGGCTCGAGCGTCTGGCACAACGCCCACCGCTGAAAGGGCTCGAAGTGAGTGGGCATGCCACCTGGGATTACCCGGCGCACGAGGCCATCGTTCGCCGGGCCGTGGCCACACATGCCGATGTGGTGATCGCGGCGACACAGGCGCACGCCATGGGCATACGATTTTTCCTGGCGAACACGGACTGGGAACTGATCCGCCAGTGCCCCTGCCCCGTGCTGCTCGTGAAGTCGCCGCGTGACTATCGCAAACCCGTGCTGCTCGCCGCGGTGGATCCGCTCCATGCGCATGCGAAGCCCGCGAAGCTGGACGACCGGATCATGGATGCGGGCGTGTCGTTCGCGCGAATGCTCGGAGGTGAGCTGCACGTGATGCATGCGTACAAGCCTGTCACGGCCATTGCTCCGGGGCCGGTCGGCCAACCGCTTGCGCTCGCCCTGCCCACGGAATTCGAGGAGATGCACACCGCGCGCGTGACCGAGGTCTTCGATTCACTTGCGAAGAAATACGGCGTGCCGCCCAGACGGCGTCATCTCCGTATGGGCGAGGTGTCCAGCGAGATCGTGAACGCGGCCTGGCGCGTCCGGGCCAGCATCGTGGTGATGGGCGCAGTCTCCCGTTCCGGGCTCAAACGCATCTTCATCGGCAGCACCGCGGAATCGACTCTGGATGTGTTGCCCTGTGACGTGCTCATCGTGAAGCCACCGGGGTTCCGCACTCCGGTTCCGCGCAGACCCGAACGCCTATGGCTGTAAAACATCGCACGCCCTGTGGATAACCGGTGCACAAAGCCGGCGGGGCACGCAAAGCTATCCACAAGCGCGGGAACGCGGATTGCAGGCTGAAGCCCGACCTCGACGGCCGGCATGCCTCATAATGCGAGCACCCATTCCAGGGAACTCGAGGAGACATCATGGCAACCCGGCGCATCCCCATGCTTCTCGCAGGCATCGCGCTCGCCAGTGCAGCATCCTTTGCCGGTGCCGCAGAGCCCGCTTCCACCCCGGCCGACGTTGCGACGCTCATGACGCGCGATCTCGGGGGCATTCCCGGCAAGGAGGGTCTGATGCTGACGGTCGAGTACCCTCCGGGGGGCTCCTCACCCCCGCATCGGCACGATGCCAACGTATTCGTGTACGTGCTGGAGGGCTCGGTGATCATGCAGGTGGAAGGGAAGGACGCCGTCACGCTTCGACCCGGCGACACCTTCTATGAGTCACCGACTGACGTCCACCTGAAATCTGCCAACGCCAGCCAGACGGAGCCCGCGAAAATTCTCGTCGTGATGGTGAAGGACAAGGGCAAACCCGCATCGCGAGCCGTCACCGCACACCACTAACATCATCCCCCCTGACGCCGCACGCGAATGCGATTGTCCACGTGCTCCACGCCCCAGGTGTGATACGCAGCGTCCTCCACCGCATGCTTCATGCGGCGTTCGGGCACCGTGCCGGTGAGCGTCGCGCCGCCTTCGTGCACTTCCACACTCACATCGCTCGAATCGATGTGAGGCGCCCTCAGTAGCTGCAGATAGATCTCCTCGAGGATGCGCTCGTCGGAACGGCGATAGCCCTTCGGGCCGCGGCGAACGTGCGGCGCCTGCAGCCCATGCACGGCGTGGAAGCCGGAAGGATCGGCCCAGTCCGGCGCATCGCGCCAACCGGGCGGCCCGCCGAAATGTCGATGCACGTCCGCATGCGCCCGCGCCGAAGCGCTGCGATCGTGGACCCAGCTCGTGTCGTCGCTGCGATGCTGGACGCTACGCAGATGCCGCTCGTCGAACTCGCGTTGCAGACGGCCGAACGGACCGTGTCCCGAGCGGAAGTCCGCGCCGCCGTGCTCATCACTCTCCTCGTACGGCCCCACATCGTAGCGGCCGGAGCCGTGCTGCTCGTCGCTCATCTCGTCCATGCCTGCATCACCTTCGGAGCCGGCATAGCCGTAGTCGTAGCCGCCCGGCGCGTCGCTGCTGAAATCACCGGAGGAGTAGTTGCCCTCGCCCATGTAGCCCGGTCCCCAGGGTGTGCGCGGGCCAGGGTCGTAATCCTCGTAGTCCGGATCGGAGATCGAGCCCGTTTCCGCCATCGGCGCTTCGTCCTGCCACCAGCGCGCGTGGACGTCGGGCGCCTCATCGGGCATGGCTTCCTGCGACTCTTCGAGCGACTCATCCAACTCGTCTGCCGGTGCCGGGTCGCCGCGACGTTCACGGTTTCGATCATCCTGTGCTCTGCGCTCGGCCATGAATGCGCCTCCGGGTGTCATCCGCCATCGTCGGCGCAACCCACGTGCCCGTACGCGCATTGACCATGCGATTGCATGAGGCGGATCATGCGTTACGCGATCGATGCTTTCCGACCGCCCACTGCACATCGCCCGCGCTTCACGGGCGCTTGAAGTCTTCACGGGGGGTTCGCGCCATGTTCGCATCTCATCGTCATCCCCGATTGGCCACAGCAATTGCCTCGCTGCTGTTCGCGTGCGGCGTGCCCGTGCTCGCACATGCCGCTGGAGAGCTCGAGCAGTACGTTGCACGACCAGACGCTTCATATTCATTTCGCGAGGTGAGCTCCGGAAAGGTCGACACCGCGCAGTACGTGGAGCTGATCCTCACCTCGCAAACGTGGCAGGGCATTGCGTGGAAGCACCAGCTCTTCGTGTTTCGACCGGACAACGTGGACACGAGCACTCGCCAGGCGCTGCTCTACATCGACGGCGGCCGATGGCGCCCGGAGCTCGAGGCGGGGCTGCCGCGGGTGCCGAATGAGGCGCGCATCTTCGCGCGGCTCGCGGCGGCGATGCGCTCGCCACTGGCCGTGGTGAGACAGGTGCCGTTCCAGCCGATGTTCGACCGGCGCGAGGATGCGCTCATCGCCTATACGTTCGACCGCTTCCTGAGCACCGGTCAGTCCGAGTGGCCGTTGCTGCTGCCCATGGTGAAGAGCGCGACGCGCGCGATGGACACGGTACAGCAGGTCGTCTGGGAGCGATGGAAGATTCCGGTCGAACGCTTCACCGTGAGTGGCGCCTCCAAGCGCGGCTGGACATCCTGGCTCACGGCGGCGATCGATGCGCGTGTGGCCGCCGCGGCCCCGATGGTCATCGACATGCTGAACATTCCCGCGCAGATCGATCTGCAACGTTCCGTGTTCGGCTCGCTCTCCGAGGAAGTGCGCGACTACGAGGACATCGACCTGCCGGGCCGCATCGGCACGGAGCTCGGCAAGCGCCTGCTGGAAATGGTGGACCCTTACAGCTATCGCACGCGGCTTACGCAGCAGAAGCTCATTCTGCTCGGCACGAACGACCGGTACTGGCCGCTCGAAGCGCTGAAGGTTTACTGGGGCGGGTTGCCGGAACCGAAACGCGTGCTCTATGTCCCGAATCAGGGCCACAAGCTTGCGGACTACGAGCGCGTGCTCGGGACGCTGAGCGCGTTCCATCGCTATTCCGCGCAAGGCAAGGCGCTTCCGCGCGTTGCGTGGACCTTCACCAACGGCAGCGACATGCTGGAGTTGCACGTGCGGCCCGATCAGCAGCCGCGCAGCGTCATCGCGTGGAGTGCAACGAGCCCGACGCGGGACTTCCGCGAAGCCCGCTGGAACGCGCAGCCCTGCGCGCCCGCGCAGGATGGCTTCGTGTGTCGCCAAGCCATCACGCGTGATCAGCACACGGCGCTCTATTCGGAGATCGTGTTCACGGATGCCGGCGCGCCCGACTTTTCCCTGTCCACTGGAGTGTGCGTGGCCGGCGGGCCGGAGCCGCACGACGAGAAGTGCTGAGGGCATCGGCGCGGACGAGGTGCGCACGCGTCGGCAAGGTCGAAGCAACATAAAACCGCGCTTGGGCAACGGTGGGCTCGCAAGCGGAACGAGCGGTGAAGCCGGCACGTTCAAGGTCTACACTTGCGACACGTGGCCCGACGGATCTGCTTCATGCACCGAAGGTTGAGCCAAAGATCGAGCCCGCGCCCGCTCACGTTGATGGTCGCGCTGACGGCAACGGCGTTGCTGTGCCCGCCTGCATTCACGCAAGGTGCAGGCGGCCAGTCGCGCGGTGGCGTCACGTTGCAGAGCAGCCCGCGCATGCTGGGTAGCCCGAGCGCGGAAGCCGCCCGATCCTCTCGCGGCCCGGTCACGCGCGGCTCGGCGGCGCCTTCACGGTGGCAATCCGGCAATCCTCACGGCCGCGGGTACTCCGGCCACGGGTCACACGGACACCCGCATTTCGGTACAGGCCACAAGCCCTATCTCCGGACACCCGCACCC
>JADGHX010000269.1 GCA_019683695.1 Steroidobacteraceae bacterium | reverse complement strand
CATAAACACCACTCGGCCGCGCGGGCCCGGGCAAGGACGACCTCTCCTGCACCAGCAGCAGCACGGTCTGCCCATCGACGCCGATGGCGCCCGATCGGCCATTCGGCACCTGCAGATCGCCGAAGCCCGTCGACTGCAGCCATTGATTGCCGCCGTCGAACGTCACCCACGCGCCGCTCCGGGCGCTGAGCGCCAGCGCGTGATCGAGATTCGTGCCCGAAAACACGACAACCGGTTGAAGATCCGCATCCGGAGGGGAGCGGCCGATTTCGGTCCAGGTCGCGCCCCCATCACGCGAATCCAGGAGCTGCAGCCCCTGATTGCCGCGAAAGCGAGCGGCTCGCAAGTGATTCGCGTCCTGCGCATCGACCTTCAAGGCGTCCGGAGCGACGCGCAGATCGAGTTGGGCGACCTGACCCTCGGAAGTGATCCGGTACATCAAGGTTTCGTTTCGCATCCATGCATACGCCACGTTCTGCGCGGCCTCCAACGGCGCGATCGCGAACCGCGCATCGATCACGGCACTCAGGGTCGACCAGCTGCACCCGGCATCCGTGGAACGCTGCAGCCGCAAGCCCGCGCGGCCGTCGTCGCCCAGCGCGATGAGAACGTTCGGGTCCGTGAACGCGGCCAGCCCGAAGGTGTAATGGTTGGGCGTCAGCTCGAACTGTCGGGGTGTGCGGGTCTGCCCGTGATCCCGCGTGTAGGTGAGTGCGGCCGTGCCGAGCACGGACGTGCAGGACGGGGTTTCCCAGGCTGCGGCCCGCGCTGGCGAATCGCCTCCACCTCCGCAGGCTGCAAGAAGCCCTGTCGCGATCCCTGCAGCGAGCCACCTTTGCATCGTCGTCTGACTCATGTTGCGCGCTCCTGCGCCGGAGATGCTCGCGCGCATGATGCCAGAAGCCAAAATCCGTTCCACCGGCGCGCACTCGCCCGACCCGCACGACTCGCCCCCTGATGGTCGCGTCCCCTGCCCTCCCAAACTGGACGGCCCAGTGCGAGAATCCCCGCCGAAGACTATTCGGGGCCATGCAACATGCCGCGCCCTGCCGATCCCGCACTCGCTACGGCGTCAGGAGAGCTCGATGAAAGTACATGACGTAATCAGTGTTCCCCGTCGCGATCTTCTCAAGGCCGCCGCAGTGGGCGTTGCGCTCGCCGCGCTGCCATTCGCCACGCGTCTCGCCAGCGCGCAGGGGCGCAGGATGAAAATCGGCATGATCGGCTCAGGCAATGTCGGCAGCGCGCTCGGGCGCGTGTGGGCACAGGCGGGGCACGAGGTGATGTTCTCCTCGCGCAATCTCGATCACGACAAGGAGCTTGCCGCCAGCATCGGAAAGCAGGCACGTGCAGGCACGCCTCGCGAGGCGGCAGCGTTCGGGGAGGTGCTCGTATTCGCGGTTCCGTATCGCGCGCTGCCGGAGCTGGGGAAGAGCCTCGCGGACTCCATCAAGGGCAAGGTCGTCATCGACGCCTGCAATCCCTTTCCCCAGCGCGATGGCGAAATCGCCAATCGCGCACGCGAACAGGGCGCTGGCGTCGTCTCGGCTGAGCTGCTGCCTGGCGCACGCATCGTTCGCGCGTTCAATGCCATTGGCGCGGCCCGGATGGGCGCGGCGCACGAGACACCCGGTCGCATCGGCATGCCCATCGCCGGCGATGACAAGCAGGCGATCGACATCGCATCCGGCCTGATCCGCGAGATCGGCTACGAACCCGTGCTCGTCGGCGGGCTGGACATGGGCCGGTACCTCATGCCGGGAACGCCGCTCGCGGGCGAACACACGCCCGAGGAGATTCGCAAGATCGCCGCGAGCCTGAAGCCATGAGGCGGCTTCAGAAGGTGACGGTCGCGGCCGCGTAGACGTAAGTCGTGTCGCCTGCCGCCGGGCCGTTCGGCACCTGTTCCAGGAACGAGCCGTGGAACAGGTGAGCGCCACCCACTTCGATGGCCACGTTCCCGGGAAGCACGTTGTACTGCACCTGGGCTTCGATCTGGTGACCGAGGAAGCTGCCGGACTCGCCCGTCGGGTCCACCAGCCTTCCGGTGGTGTACTGGTCTCGGCTGCTCGCCAGCCAGACGGCGCGGTAACCGAGCATTCCGGATACTGAGCCCGGCTTTGCCTCGAGTCGCACGCCCGGCGTGCTGATGTTGCCGCGGGCGAACGCGCCATAGAGGCCGGTTGGCCCGAAATCGAAGCGGCGCGCCCCATAGAGCGTGTCAAAGCGATTGTTGCGATTGTCGGCAGGGTCCTTGTCACCGCTCGCGAAATCGTATGAAAGCTCCACGCGCGGCGACATTCGCGCGCTCAGCGTGAAGCCGATCTCACCGTGGAAGAAGCCGGCCCGGTGCTGCAGCTGCCTCGTGTCTGCGGCGGCTGTGCTGAAGCGGGACGTGCCGAGCTGCACGGCGCCTTCCACCTCGAAATCCCAGGCCTGCGTGGCCGGCTTTCGGTACAGCCGAACGCCCGGCGTGTAGATATCGCGGTCCGCAACCGGAATGCCGGCCTGGTCGCGCGAGCGAAGTCCGTACAGGTACACCTCGCCCGCCACACCCGGGAAGAATCCGGGCTTTGCGGCAAGGATTCCCCAGAACCTCACGTGTCCGCTCTCGGTATCCGGCGCAGAGTCGTTGCCCAGCAGCGACTCGAAGTTGCTCGGCTTGCGCTGCAAGGGCAGTACGTAGAATGCCTGGATCTGCGACCCGGCCGATCCTTTCCACGTTGCATGCACGCCCGTGAACGCGTTGATGGTGTTGCGGAAGCTGTTGCGCGCCACGAGTCGACGGCTACCTGCGTCGATGGTCATGCGTCCCGCAGCGACGTCCAGCCCACCGCCATTCGATCGGGCATCACCGAAGCGCATGCCCACGTAACCCTGCAGAGGTTCCAGGGTGTTGACCACGTCTGTGCCGAGCGGAGTGCCGGAATCCGCGAGTCGCTGGCGGGAATCCTCCAGCTCGACTCCAGCGTAGAACCTGCTCCCGGTGAACCGGGCGTTGACGAGCAGCCGCCCGACGAGAAGCTCGTCGGAACCGCTCGAACGGGCGCGAAATCCGCCATCGAGCGTTTCATATCGCGTGCGATAGCTCCCGCCAAAACTCCACGGGTCCGGAAGAGCGAGCGCCTCACCGATGCGCCACGGCCCTTCCGGGTCCGCCGCATCTGCTGTGCCCGGAAGGAGCGATGAGAAGAGGATGACGCCAACGAGAACGTAACGCCGCACGCAATCTTCGAACACGACACCACCCGCGATATACTTGTTCGTATATAGCGGACTATATCATCCGACCCTGCAGCTGCTGCAAGCTCTCAACGCACGTGGTCCGAATTGCCGGTCGCGATTGCGTGCAACTCACTCGTCACATAGTCCTTGCCGAATCGGCATGCGTCGACCAGGGGAAGTGAACGCGCAAGGCCGACCGCAATCGCGGAAGCAAGTGCACACCCACTTCCCCGCATGCTTGCGGGGATGCGGCCAGAGACCAGCCGAGTGACCGCACCTTCCGGTGACAAGAGAATATCCACGCACTCTGCCGATGAGGCATGACCGCCTTTGATCAGCACAGCGCGCGGCCCCATTTCCCGAATTCGCGAAGCGAACTCGATGAGCCTGCCCTCTTCGCACGACGTCGGCTCACCCAGCAGTGCCGCCGCCTCAGGAATGTTCGGGGTGATCAGTGTTACCCGCGGAAGCAGCTCACTTCTCAAAACCTCGAGACCACGATCGTCCAGCAGCCGCCCACCTGAAGACGCAGCGATGACGGGATCGAGGATCACTGGAAGATCGCTTCGCGCGCGCAGGGCCGCGGCAATGACGCGTACAGTAGCCGCGGTGCCGAGCATTCCCACCTTGACGGCACGAACCTCACCAGACTCCGATTGCAGGGCGCATTCCATCTGCGCGCGAATCATTTCTGGCGGCACGTGCTGTATCGCCCGAACACCTGTGTTCGACTGAGCGGTGACGGCGGTCACGACAGCACTTCCAGCGATCTTGCAGTCCGCCAGCACGCGCCAATCGCGCGCCAGACCGGCGCCGCCACTGGAATCGGTTCCGCCTATCAGGAGAACGGACTGGCGCGTGGTCACTCGATCATTCCGAAACAACGGCC
This sequence comes from Steroidobacteraceae bacterium, assembly GCA_019683695.1. GTDB lineage: Bacteria > Pseudomonadota > Gammaproteobacteria > Steroidobacterales > Steroidobacteraceae > JADGHX01. The sequence goes on along the minus strand of JADGHX010000269.1, from coordinate 822 downwards.
GCGAGGAGTCCTGGACCTGACAACGTCAATTCCCAAGCGCCACGAGCGCCAGGTTTGTATAACCCCGCGCCTGCAGTTTTCTCGCGGCCCGCCACGCTCGCACGCCGGAGCGACAGCACAGCACGATTCTCTGGCCCGGTGCCGCACCGGCTGTGGCGGACACGATCTGTTCCACGCTCACGCGCAGGCTGTCTGCAAGCGCCGGCCCTTCATCCGCCGAGCGCAGGTCGCATATGAGATCGTCCGCACGCACCTGCGATAGCGCAATGAATGTGAACTCAGGCTCTGGTGGCTCTTTCGCGGAAAGGAACGAGAACCCGCCGAAGCGCCATTTCGCGAAATCCACCGACACGAGCTTGCCCCACACCGGCGGTTGCAGGCCGAGCACGAGCGCCAGAACCATCTGTGCCTGCAAGCTCCCCACCACGGCGACAGCGGTTCCGAGCACGCCGGCCGAAGCACAGCTCGCGGCATGTGAGGGCATCTCCGGAAATACCGCTCGATAGCTTGGCGCCAGCCCGCAAAAGACCCCCACGTACCCGGCAAGCGCAATGACGGACGCGCTGACGAGAGGCTTTCCCGCGCGCATACATTCGTCGCTCAGCGTGTACGTCACCGCGAAACTGTCTGCGCAATCCACGACGACATCCGATGCCGCAACAAATGTCGCCGCATTTTCTGGCGTGAGGCGATAGCAGGCGGATTCGATGCTTACGGCTGGGTTCAGATCGGCCAACCGACGACGCGCCACCTCAGCCTTGCGCTGACCAAGGTCCATCATACGGTACAGCGGCTGGCGGTGAAGGTTCCCTTCTTCCACGC
>JADGHX010000268.1 GCA_019683695.1 Steroidobacteraceae bacterium | reverse complement strand
GCCTGATTCAGTGGGTCGTCCCAGTAGTACGACTGCGGCGTTCCGCTCAGGGACAGATTAATGACACGGATGCCGTAGCGGGCACGGTTCTCGATCACCCACTCGATGCCGTCGATGACGTCGAAGTAACGCCCGGCGCCCTCGTCATTCAGCACACGAACGGAGACGAGATTCACGCCCGGCGCCACCCCCTGATAACGACCGGTCTCGGCGATGCCGCTGCTGCCGATGATGGATGACACGTGCGTGCCGTGCCCGTGCCTGTCGTCGATATCCGCCGTGTATGTGCTGGGCACGATGGTGCCGTATGCACCCGGGTGCTCGCGCGCGAGAATGACGTCGTACTGCGCGATGATCTGCGGGCTGCCGAACGAGGTACGCTCGAGCGGACCTTTCCGTTGCCACACGCCGGTATCGAGCACCGCGACGGTGACGCCACGCCCCGTCACGCCGCCCTGATGAAGAGATGCGGCGCCCACCTCCATCGGATAATAAGTCTCCGGCGGGACAGGCACTCCACTGCTGGTCACCTTCGCATCTTCGAAGACACGCAGTCCGGGCACCGCGTCCGCCCGAAGTGAGGCGAGCTGCTGCTCATCGAGTGACGCACCGACTGCACGGATGATCTCGAGACGGCCGGAGATCACGCCACCCGCCTTCTGAACCGCGCGCTCCGCCAGCTCCGCGCTCGATGCTTGCACGATGTAGTCCCGCCGAACGCCAGGTGCGGTAACGTGGGGAGCCTTTACGCGTGGTGCCGATATGGAAGGCGAGACAGTGGCTGAAGCGTGCCCTGTGGACAACACTTCGCTGCCGGAGGGTGTTTCCGTCCTGTGTGTCAGAGCGACGAGTGCGGACGACACGAACAGGAGCCCCAGTACGGCGGCTCCGAAGCGCCGTCGCGTGCACCGCGTGATCAACTGCATGGCGCCACTCCCTTTGTGCCCGGGCGAACCCTGGCGCGATCGATCCCGTATCGATCAGACGATGACCTCACGCGTGCGAGGCCACAGCATGCAACAGTCCGCATGATAATCTCTCGTCGCGGCTGTTGAAGATCGTCGTCAATTCGCAACTGGATATAGGTCGCTCCAGTGCCCGACGACGAGAGGCAACAGATGGCGTCCACGCCGCCCCAATGACGGGCACGCGGCAGTTGGATTCAGACTGAATATGAATCGATGCATTCTGCATCGATCGGTCGGACGCCTGGCTTCTCTGCCGCGTGAGCTCCCTGCCCGGTGAGCGGACGCGTTCAGCTTGAACGCGTCTGTGGAGGATCGGGCGGCGGGACGCAGTAGATTGTCCAGCTAACAAAACAATCGATGGACGCGGGGATGTCTCATCGCACACCGGCGTGTCACGGGGGCGAGCCCGCCGCCGCGGCAAGTTCCTTCGCCACACGCTCGAGATATTGCTCGAGCGCCACGCGCACACGTGGAGAGAGCGCAACGAAATCGCGCCGCGCGTCCAGCGGATCCGGCGTGCGGATGATGTGCCCGGCCTTCACCATCTCCTGTATGCGACGTAACGCCGTGGTCGAGGAGACCTGCTCCACGGACATGCTGAGTGCCGAGACCGACAATCGCTGGCCACTCCTTTCCGCGAGCAGCAGCTCGCGAAGGAGATCCCAGGCCACATCGTCGATCTCGCCGAGTGGCGGGAACTGCCGCCGGAGCCGGCGCAGGTGATCCATTCCGAGCAACGCGAACTCACCCGGATGCACGGGCGTGGGCTCGCGAGCAGGCGCGCGGTCCGGTGTGGCCGACGCAGCCGCTCGCTCCGGCGCGGGAGAGGCTTCCGCCAGGTCTTTCAGCGCGGCCGCGAGCATCTGCGCCTGCTGGGCCAGCGTCGCGGCCTGATCGGGCAGATGCGAGATGGCCCGCTCGCGCTCCACGCGCGCCACGGCATCGCGCACGGCCGTCAGCAGTTGCTGTGGACGAACCGGCTTCGTCAGAAAGTCGATGGCGCCGAGCCTCAGCGCCGCAACGGCGTAGTCCACGCGTGGATACGCGGTGAGGAACAGCACTCGGGGTGAGGACATGCTGCCGCCGCCACTCAGCCGCTTGAGGAACGAGATGCCATCCATGCCCGGCATGTTGATATCGCAGATCGCGATGAGAATGTCCGGATTCGCGGCGATGACGGCGAGCGCCTGCTCGCCTCCGGATGCCGTGAAGCACGCGTATCCGTTCGCTTCCAGAACGGAGCGCACCAGATCAACCGTGGTGGAATCGTCATCGACGACGAGTATGCTCGCCCTCGCTGCCTCGCCGTGCGTCCGATCTCGTACCCGCTCCACTCTACTCGTGCCTTGCGATCGTCAGATGGCACCTGCTTCTTTCTCGGTGCGGGTGCGCACGCAATATAAACCGCGGCGCACGAGGACGGAATATGGAAGTCGCGCCTCGATAAGGCGCCGACCACACGCGACCACGAGCCAGCACGCCGCGCACCTGTATCGACTCTGTAACATGCGCACCTCGCGCGGGCTCACCCGCATCACTGACGAAATGCTTTGCCGTCCTCCCGATACGCGGCCCGGTGCACACCGGCTCGCTCCGAAGAGGTGACGTGATCGTGGCATCCCCTTCCGCACCGCGCGCCGCGCTCGACATGGACGTTGTCACCGAACTGCGACAGAGCCTGGGCGATCAGCCCGGCACGCTGGCCGCCATCTATCGCAAGTTTCTCGTCAATGTGGCCATTCACCTGAACGACCTGCGCACACAGCCCGCATCCATGCGCGCCGCCACGCTCCACACCCTGCGCGGAAGCGCAGCGATGGTCGGCGCAACGCGCCTGGCGGAACTCGCGCAAAGGCTTCACGCCGAGTTTCGGCAAACACCCGATGCGCCGATCGAAAGCGCCATCGCAGCGCTCGAGCGTGAGCTCGATGCGCTACGTGCCGCGCTGGCCGCGCATTTCGCGCCACTCGACGTGTGAGCTTTCCGCAAAAAGGCCCCGGCCGCGTGGGCCGGGGCAGCAGGGGCCGAAGCCTCGAGGCCCCTCAATGCGCTTCTCCCTCCAAAGCGCTTCTTGCCGTTCGGTGCGCATGAGCGTGACGCGCGAACGTTGAGGTGCCTGTACCGGCCCCGGCGGTCAGCCCGCGCCTCCCCTGAGGCAACAGCGCCGCGCACGGTCGCTCCGATCCGGGTGCGCGCAGCGAGGGTGAGCGCTCGCTGCGTGCGTTCGACGGCGCTGATGTCGAGCCGCATCGGCCGGCCTGTTTGCTCGTCTCCGCGACACTCCCGAGCAGCAGACCGCACGACCCGACATTCTCACCCGCCTCGCGGCTCAGCTTCCCGGTGACAGCCTCCAGAGTGTCCCCCGGGACCAGGGGGCCGCGCTCGCGAACGGTGCTGTCAGCTTCCGCATCAGTGCACTTCCGGTTTCATTCAGAGGGCGCGTGCGCGACTTCACGAGCCGATGCACGCCGCGCGCGATGGCGCTCGCGCGCATCAACGCGAAGATCGCAACGCTCACGTGTCGGGGAGCTTCCCTGCGTTGCCATGACGTGCGCGCCCGGAAGCCAGATGTGCGCCGCTCATGTGTGCCCTCCATGCGTGAGTTGTATCGAATACGAGGCCCACTATTCGCCCACGACGCACGCAACCGCAACCTCTATCGGATTCAATTTGACGATAACGAGGTGAGGCGCGAGCGTGGCCTTGCATCGCAGGCCTCACCCGGCGAGCGCCCTCCGGCGCGGCCAAACAGCGCCTTCAGAGGCACTCCGGGAGGGGTTGTGCGCTGGATTTACAGAGAAACAAACAGAGCGTATAGTTTCTCCAGAAATGGAGGCCGGATGAACGCCCGCTCCCTCGGAAAGCCGGCAGCCTCGCCGGAAACGCTCTCGAAGGCCGTCGTCCGGGCGGCCGCATTGCTCGGCGTGAGGCAGTCGCAGCTCGCGAACATTCTGGGCATCAGCACGGCGAGCGCCTCGCGTCTGGTCGCAGGCGAGTACCGCATTCAGCCGAACCGCAAGGAATGGGAGCTGGCCCTCCTCTTCGTGCGGCTCTTCCGCTCGCTTGACGCATTGCTGGGGCACGGCGCCCAGGCGCACACGTGGCTGAACAGTCGCAATCTGGCGCTCGGCGGCACACCCGCCGAGCTGTTGGCGAGCACTGAAGGACTGGTTCGTGTCCTCCACTACCTGGACGCCTACAGAGGTCGCATCTAATTCGAAGCGCGTGAGGTACCGCCTGTGGCGGGCCGTGGAAGCACAGCACCGTGTTTCCACCATCGCGCTCGTGGATACGCTCGAAGAGCAGGCAGAGCTCGAAGCGCTGCTCGAGACGTCCAAGGCGCCCGTGCCGCCTGAAGCAGAGGCGCTCCCTTATCTGCTCGCCACGCCTTTCAGATATCCACCGCCGCCCGGTGGCAGCCGCTTCCGCTCACCGCTCGACCCCGGCGTCTACTACGGCGCAGATCACGTGCGCACGGCATGTGCGGAGCTCGGCTACTGGCGCTGGCGATTTCTCATGGACTGCCCTGCGCTGGCCGCACTCGAACCCAAGCCGCAAACCGTATTTCAGGCACAGATCGCCACGACCGCGGTGGACTTGCGCAAGCCGCCTTTCGTGGCGGACGCGGCGCTGTGGACCCATCCTGCGAATTACGGGCCGTGCCAGGCGTTCGCATCCGTCGCGCGCGCGGCGCAGGTGGGCGCGATCCGCTATGAATCCGTGAGGGATCCGGAAAAGGGCGGCTGCACGGCGGTGCTGAATCCGCAGGCCTTCACACGCCTGCCACTCGTCTACCAGACCTGGCTGCTCTTCGTCACGCGCGAGCGCGTGTTCTGGCATCGGGACTCCCCCATCAGCCCCGAAACCTTCGAGTTCGACATGCGTGTGTGGGCGCCACGCCAAAGAGCGTGACGCATGAGTGACGCGCGAAACGCGGTTGTGGAATGAAGCGCCGCCCCCCCCCCAGTTGAGCCGCCGGCCGCTAAAAAGGGAAAATA
>JADGHX010000267.1 GCA_019683695.1 Steroidobacteraceae bacterium | reverse complement strand
GGGTGGGCCTCCGGGCGGCGCAAACCGCGCGCATACCGAGCCGCATCCGCTCATGGCGCAGCCGATTCCGGCGAGCAAACGGATGAGCCGTGCAGAGCTCGTGGCGATCAGCGATGCCTATTTCACCGGCCTCGACACCGACGAGAGCAGCCGGAACGTGGCGTTCTCGCCGGACTGCCAGCGCCGCGAGAACGGCATCGTGACCGCGAACAATCCCGACGCGCCGAAAGGCTCGATGCAATGGCTGGACTGCAAGTCGCAGTTCGACACCGGCTTTTCGGTGATCGTGACGGATATCCGCGAGCGGCGCTTCGAGGTGGTCGATCGCACGACCGGGCTGGCCTTCGGCTGGGGCTTCTTCGACCACAACGGCACGGCGGCAAAATTCTCACGAACGCTCGACAAGCAGCTGGTGGATGTCGCGACCACGTTCCGGCAGCCCTCCTCGTTCTACATCGCGGAGGTCTTCAAGGTGATGGACGGCAAGATCCGGCAGATCGAGGCCGTGCTGACCACCGTGCCGTATCAGATGGAATCGGGTTGGTGAGGGGGCTCGAAATGAGGAACACGAGAATTCTGGCGTGCCTGATCGCGGTGGCCGCAACGGCCGCCTTCGCAACAGCGGCGCACGCACAGGCGCAGCAGGCTCCGCGCTCACAGCAGGGCGGCCCGCCAGGACTGCCACCGGCGCCCCCACCGCCCGTTTGTACCCGCGCGTCGCTGCAGTCCGCTGTGGACAGCTACCTCGCCGCTCAGCAGGCGGGGGACCGCACGAAGATGGCGTTCGCCGACAAGGCGAAGTATCTCGAGAACATGAGCGAGGTGGCGCCGGAGAAGGGCCTGTGGAACACCGCGCTCCCGATCGCCCTGTCGCGCAGCTTCCTCGACAAGGATCGCTGCAAGACCTTCACGGAAGTGATCGTCACCGAAGGCAGCCACCAATACGTGATCGGCACGCGCCTGTACGTGGACCACGACAGGATCACGAGGATCGACAGCCTCGTGACCGACAAAGGCGACTGGCTGTTCAACGCGAACAACTATCTCAAGTTCTCTCGGGCGGAGGACTGGCGGCCACTGCGGCCGGAGGAGCGCAGTGACAGGGAGTACCTGATCAATGCCGGGAATGCCTACCTCGACCTGTTCTCCGACAAGCTCAGGGAAGTGCCGTGGGGCATTCCCTGCGCGCGGCTCGAAGGCGGCGCGTACACCGATCGCAAGAACGATCCGAACGCCACGTGCAAGGTCGGCATTCCGCCGGGCGTGCTCTACATCAACAACCGCGACTACGTGGTCGATGAAGAGATGGGCGTGGTGAACATCTTCTGCCGCTTCGGGAACAGTGAGACCGGCATGCCGGACTCGCATACCCTCCGTATCGTGAACGGCAAGCTGCGCTACGTGCACACGCTCAGCGTATCGATCGGCCGCGACTCGCCGCAGGTGGAAGACTACTGACCAACAGGTGCGTGCCGCCTACACGTGTGCGAGCACGTGGCGCGGCGCGTGCCGCCATCGACACGGCCACGGGGAATCAATTAGCTCGGGCCGCCGCTGCCTCGCGTACCACCTTCGTCAGCTCGCGCGAAATGCGCTCGTCTATTTCCGCCGCGTGTGGCAGGTGCACGGGGTAGCGAACGAGTGCCTCCACCTGGTCCGCCGAAAAGCGCAGTTGCACGTGTGCCTGCACGTCGCCCCGGATCGGGGTGGTCGCGGTTCTCTGGATTTCCTGCGTCTGACGGAGAATGTCGTCGCGATAGTCCGCAACAACGCTGTTCGCGGCCGCGAGGAGCCGCTCCTTCAGCGCCGTGGAATCTGACCCTGGAGGAAGGGTCAGCGTGATCTCGCGCCACGCGAGCTGCACGCCGGGAATCTGCTTGAACAGGCCTCCGGAGGCCTGAAACACGATCGAGTTCGCGAACGCCACCACCCGGCCGGTGGGCGCTTGCGGCGTCTGCCCGCTCAGCTCCATGAGGTGCAGGCGAACCAGCCCGAGATCGATGACCTCGCCGGTGACCGTACCGATCTGGATGCGGTCCCCGACGCGGATGCCGTACTTTCCGATGAGGAAGAAGTACCCGACGATGGAGACGAGAACGCTCTGCATCGCCACCGCCAGACCGGCCGTGAGGAGCCCCGCGAAGGTGAGAATCGAGCTCAGCTCCGTGGCAAATGTGAACCCGATGATCGCGACGACAAGGGACCACAGCACGATCTTCCGCACGAGCAGGAGCTGGTAGCGCCGGCGAGGCTCCTGTGCATATCGGAACACCGCGCGGCGCCACACTTCGGCGCCGGCGAACACCAGGGCGAGCAGCACGAGCAGAAGCACGACACGGATCGCGAGCAGCTCGAGTGCGTTGCGGAGCTGGTTCTCCGTCATTTCGCGCCAGCTCCTCAGGTTGTGCCGATACTGCTCCAGCAGCACACCTTGCTGGCTCAGCGGGACGAGAATCGCCGAGGTCTGCTGGAAGAGCCACGCGAGTGTGTCGAACTCGTCCCGTGCGCTCCGGAGCGCGGCGCCCGTCGCGTGCTCGGTCCGCGCGGCAAGTGCATCGCCGCGCGCAGAGAGTTCCCGGATTCGCTCGAGCGGCACCGTGCGGATCTCGTCGAAGGTGTCCTGAAGCGCGGTGGTGCGCTCGTCGACGGCGCGGATCGTGCGCAGCTTGTCCGAGAGCTTCAGCACGTTGCCGGCGAGATCCCAGATGCCGAGTCGCGTCGAGCCGGCCTCCGAAGCCTTTTGAGCGGCAGCGGTTTGCGCCGTGGTGGCGGGAACACCGGCTATTGGTGTTCCGGCAGCCGAGGCTGGAGCGCCGGACGAAGCAGGAATGGACGCAGCGACCGCGTCGATGTGCTCCTTCAACGCATTGGCGCTGGAGTTATTCGTGTCACTCTGATGGACGAACTGCGTCATCGTGAGCAGCAGGTTGCGACGTGCGTTCACGAGATCCAGCTCGCTTTGCAGCTCATCAAGCCGCGATTCCACGTCCTGCCGCTGCCTGGCGTTTGCCGGACGCGTGCGTTTGAGATTCGTCATCTCGGTCTGGATGGCCTGCCGCCGTTGATCCATCTGCCGCTGCATCTGGGCCAGTGTCTGAGGCGAGGCACCGGCATCGGCGGTTCGCGGCACAAGCTCCGCTTCGCTGCTCAGCAGTTCCGCATTCGCGCGCGCAATATCGAACGCAAGGCGCACCACCTTGTCGGCGGTCTGGCGGTTGCCATAGAGGATCAGCAGATCGCTGGGCTGTGTGGCGGCCTGCTGTTGCGCGCCGAGCGTTCGGTACCAGTCGACGGTCTCGTCGAGAATCTGGACGACCTGCTCCCTTGTCATCACGGCGCGTGCATTCCCTGCGGCACGTGTCGGTGGCTGAGAGTCGGGCGCCGGAGCGTCGCCCGCCCATGCACGGGCCGCCAGCAGCAGCACGCACAGAAGACCGGAGACCTGCCGGAATCTGGGGACCATGCGAAAGCGACTGGAAGAGCCGTCCGTATGGCGGCGCCTCTCTAGCCTACCATTCGCGTCGCCGTTCATCCGGGGCCGCTATTGGCGGGGCTTCTTGGGCGGAGCGCTAACCGCGCCCCGGGGCAGGCCGCGAGGGCTGGAGCTCAGTCGGTGTCAGGTCGAGTGCGGGGTCGGTTGAGCACGCGGCGTAGCGTGCGCGCCCCGAACCAGAAAAGGAGCACGACGGCTGCGATCGCCACAAGCGGCGCGAGAATCGCCAACCCGGAAACCACCAGGGCGCTGCCCGTTTCCGCCGTGGCGACCACCGGATTGCCGATGCCGCCCGTGAACGCGGTGGATTTCGCGCGCAGCATGGCGGTGACGCTTTGCGTGATCCCGGCCGCACCTCCGCCCGCGATCACTGCGGCGCTCCACTTGACGATGGGCGGAAGGTCCGTCATCACGGCAGCGGACAGCAGGGTTCCTGCGACGAGCGCTGCGGGCGTGGTGAGCGTATCGAGCAGGTTGTCCACGACCGGGATGTAGTACGCGAGGATTTCCGCGATTGTCGCGACCGCCAGCGTCGCCATCGCCGGAACGGATCCGAGCCACGCGAAGCTTTCGCTCAACTGAAGGTGACCGGTGTAGGCGGCAACGCTCGTGATGAGCAGTGGAAGGAATACGCGAAAGCCCGCCGCCGCAGCGAGCGCGATACCGAGAGCGATGGACCCTGCGACGTCAATTGCGGACATATGCCGTGGCGCTCGCCCCTCGGCGGCTGCCCGTCACGTCTGGCTTCTGTCGATCCATTTGGACACCTCCGGGGGTTCATACGCAAACAGGGCGCGGAGAATCTCCTCCGGTTCCGTGCCCGAGATCAGCATCGCACGGTGCTCGGGGGGCATGAATCGTCTGCGACAGATGAGGTCCAGGAACTCGATCAACGGATCGAAGAAGCCCTCCACGTTCAGCAGTGCGCACGGCTTGCGGTGCAGGCCGAGCTGATTCCAGCTCCACGCCTCGAAGAGCTCATCGAGCGTACCGATGCCGCCCGGCAGCGCGATGAAAGCTGAGGAGAGCTCCGCCATCAGCGCCTTGCGCTCGTGCATCGAATCGACCTGGCGCAGCTCGGTGAGCCCGTCGTGCTGAATCTCGCGGCGCCGGAGCGCGGTCGGCATCACGCCGATGACCTCTCCGCCGGCGGCCAGCACGGCGTCGGCGATCACACCCATCAACCCGACCTTCGCACCTCCGTACACGAGCCCGATTCGCTCGCGGGCGAGCGTTTCACCGAGCCGCTGAGCGGCCTGCCGATAGGCGGGGCGGTCACCTTGGTTGGAGCCGCAGAAAACACAGATCCGGGTGAGTGGGGTCATGAAGCCTCCGAAAGCGCTCCGCAGCAACCATGACGAAAAGTGCGTCCCAGTGAAAGCTTGGGCGTGGGCCGCCGGGCGACCGGTGCGGGCGGCATCGCGGCGAAACGCCGGGAACGCTGCAGCGCGTGCCGGTGGCCGGGGACTGCCCGCCAC
>JADGHX010000266.1 GCA_019683695.1 Steroidobacteraceae bacterium | reverse complement strand
CGCCCCGGTAGTGGAAAATGCGCGCCCCTTTTTCCGCGCGCCCGCGGGCCCCCCGCCGGCCATTTTTTGAGAGGACTGCCGCGTACTTCCGATGACCACTCGCCGCGAACTCGCCAACGTCATCCGCGCGCTGTCCATGGACGCCGTCCAGCGCGCCAATTCCGGCCACCCCGGCGCACCGATGGGCATGGCCGACATCGCCGAAGTGCTCTGGCGTGAGCACCTGAGGCACAACCCCGGCAACCCGCTTTGGCCGGACCGCGACCGTTTCGTGCTCTCGAACGGTCACGCGTCCATGCTCCTGTATTCGCTGCTCTACCTCACGGGGTATCCGCTGCAGCTCGAGGAGCTGAAGAACTTCCGGCAGCTCGGCTCGCGAACGGCGGGCCATCCCGAGCACGAGCCGGACGTCGGCATCGAGACCACCACCGGCCCGCTCGGCCAGGGGCTCGCGAATGCCGTCGGCATGGCCCTCGCGGAAAAGCTCCTTGCGGCCGAGTTCAACCGGCCCGGCTTCACTGTCGTGGACCATCACACCTACGTGTTCGCGGGCGACGGCTGCCTCATGGAAGGCATCTCGCACGAGGCCTGCTCGCTGGCCGGCACGCTCGGGCTCGGCAAGCTCATCGTCTTCTACGACGACAACGGCATCTCCATCGACGGCAAGGTGCAGGGCTGGTTCACGGATGACACGCCGAAGCGCTTCGAGGCCTACGGCTGGCACGTCGTGCCGAATGTGGATGGCCACGACGGCGAGGCCGTTGCCGCGGCCCTGCGTGCGGCGCAGGCCGAAACGACGAAGCCGTCCCTCATCTGCTGCAAGACCATCATCGGCTTCGGCGCCCCCCACAAGCAGGGCACGAAGAGCGTGCACGGCGAGGCGCTCGGGGCCGAGGAAGTGGCGGCCGCGCGCAAGGAGCTCTCCTGGACGAGCGAGCCGTTCGTCGTGCCGGAGCCGCTGCGCAAGGCGTGGGATGCCCGCGAGCGCGGCGCCGCCCTCGAGAAGAGCTGGCGCGAGCTGTTCGAGCGCTACAAGCAGGCGCATCCGGATCTCGCCGCGGAATTGCAGCGCCGCTGGAATGGCGAGCTGCCTGCGAGCTGGGCGGAAACGGTTGCGCGCACGCTGGCCGAGGCGGCGAAGCAGTCCGCGCCCCAGGCGACGCGTCAGTCCTCGCAGGCTGCGCTCAACGCGCTCGCTCCCGGGCTGCCGGAGCTGCTCGGCGGGTCCGCGGACCTCACCGGGTCCAACAACACGCTCACGAAGCTCTCGCGCACGGTCTCGCGGGAGGAGGCCGGCAACTACGTCTATTACGGAGTGCGCGAATTCGGCATGACCGCCATCATGAACGGCATTGCGCTGCATGGCGGATTCATCCCGTACGGCGGAACCTTCCTCGTGTTCTCGGATTACGCACGCAATGCGGTGCGTCTGGGCGCCCTGATGCGTCAGCGTGTGATTCACGTGTACACGCACGATTCCATCGGGCTCGGCGAGGACGGGCCGACGCACCAGCCGATCGAGCATCTGGCCAGCCTGCGCGCCATGCCCCAGATTGCGGTGTGGCGTCCCTGCGATGCCATGGAAACCGCGGTGGCGTGGATTGCCGCGGTGGAGCGGCGCGATGGCCCCACGGCGCTCGTGCTCACACGACAGGCCGTGCCGCAGCAGTCGCGCACGGAGGATCAGAAATCCGGCATCGCCCGCGGCGGCTACGTGCTCATCGATTGCGGCGGCACGCCGGAAGTCATTGTCATTGCCACGGGGTCGGAAGTGGGCATCGCGGCAGAGGCGGTGAATGCACTCAATTCGCGCGGCCGGCGTGTGCGGCTCGTCTCCATGCCGTGCACGGAGGTCTTTGATGCGCAGGACGCCGCATATCGCGATGCCGTCCTGCCGCCCGCCGTCACGAAGCGGCTCGCCGTCGAGGCGGGCGCAACGCAATCGTGGTGGCGCTACGTCGGCTGCCAGGGTCGTGTGCTCGGCATCGACCACTTCGGCGCCTCCGGCAAGGCGGCCGACCTGTTCAAAGAGTTCGGCTTCACCGCCGATAATGTCGCGCGCGAGATCGAAACGCTGTTGTAACGAGGCAGAGGAACATCATGGCAATCAAGGTGGGCATCAACGGCTACGGCCGCATCGGCCGCAATATCCTGCGGGCGCTCTTCGAGAGCAACCGCACCGGTGAGATCGAGATCGTCGCGATCAACGACCTCGGCGACGCGCAGACGAATGCACACCTCACGCGCTACGACACCGTGCACGGCAAGTTCCCGGGCGAGGTGAAGGTCGAGGGCGATGCCATGGTCGTGAACGGCCACCGCATCAAGGTGCTGGCGGAGCGCGATCCCGCGAAGCTCCCCTGGGGAACGCTCGGGGTGGACATCGTGCTCGAGTGCACGGGGCTCTTCACCTCGAAGGCGAAGGCGAGCGCGCACCTGACCGGCGGTGCGAAGAAGGTGATGATCTCCGCGCCGGGCGGAGAGGATGTCGACGCCACCATCGTCTACGGCGTGAACCACAACGTCCTGAAGAGCAGCCACACCGTCATCTCGAATGCCTCCTGCACCACCAACTGCCTCGCGCCCATCGTGAAGGTGCTGCACGAGAAGATCGGTGTCGACTCCGGCATCATGACCACCATCCACGCGTACACGAACGATCAGGTGCTCACGGACGTGTTCCACAAGGACCTGCGTCGTGCGCGTTCGGCCACCCAGAGCCAGATTCCGACGAAGACCGGCGCCGCCGCGGCCGTGGGCCTCGTGCTGCCGGAGCTGAAGGGCCGGCTGGATGGCTTTGCGGTGCGCGTGCCCACCATCAATGTGTCGCTGGTGGATCTCACGTTCACCGCCAAGCGCGAAACGAGCGCCAGCGAGATCCACAAGATGATGAAGGAAGCCGCGGACGGCTCCATGAAGGGCATCATCGCGTACAGCGACGGGCCGCTGGTGTCCGTGGATTTCAACCATGACCCGCACTCGGCCACGTACGATGCCACGCTCACCAAGGTGATCGGCGGAACGCTCGTGAAGGTCTGCGCGTGGTACGACAACGAGTGGGGCTTCTCGAACCGCATGCTCGACACGACCGTGGCCTGGTCGAAGGCATCATGAAAGTCCTGCGCATGACGGACACGGACCTGCGCGGCAAGCGGGTCCTGATTCGCGAAGATCTGAATGTGCCGGTGCAGGACGGCACGGTCACCAGCGACGCGCGCATTCGCGCGGCGCTGCCGACCATCCGCTATGCGCTGGACCAGAATGCAAAGGTGTTCATCCTGTCGCACCTGGGCCGGCCGCAGGAGGGCGTGTACGACGAGTCGCTGTCGCTGCAGCCCGTGGCGACGCGGCTCTCCGAGCTGCTCGGCAAGCCCGTGCCCCTGCGCAAGGACTGGCTGGATGGCGTGGACTGCCCGCCCGGCACCGCCGTGCTGTGCGAGAACGTGCGCTTCAACAAGGGCGAGAAGAAGGACAACGAAGACCTCGCCCGCAAGATGGCCGCGCTCTGCGATGTGTTCGTCATGGACGCATTCGGCACGGCCCATCGCGCCGAAGCCAGCACCCATGGTGTCGCCCGGTTTGCGAAGGTGGCGTGCGCGGGCCCGCTGCTCGTCGGTGAGCTCGAGGCGCTCGAGCGCGCCCTGCAGAACCCCGCGCGGCCCATGGTCGCCATCGTGGCGGGTTCGAAAGTGTCCACGAAGCTCACGGTGCTCGAAGCGCTGCTCGAGAAAGTGGACCAGCTCATCGTCGGCGGCGGCATCGCGAATACCTTCCTGGCGGCCACCGGCGTGAACGTCGGCAAGTCCCTGCACGAGGCGGACATGCTGGATGTCGCCCGCAAGCTCCTCGATCAGGCGAAGGCCAAGGGCACGGAGATCCCGCTGCCCACCGACGTGGTGGTCGCCCGCGAGTTCGCCGCCACCGCCCACGCGGACGTGCGTCCCGTGAACGGCGTCACGGCCGAGGAGATGATCCTCGACATCGGTCCGGATACGGCGGAGAGCTTCTCGCGTCTGCTGGAGGCGGCCGGCACCGTGGTCTGGAACGGGCCCGTGGGCGTGTTCGAGTTCGATCAGTTCGGCGAGGGCACGCGTGCCATTGCCAACGCCATCGCGCGCAGCAAGGCGTTCTCGCTGGCCGGCGGGGGGGACACGCTGGCCGCCATCGAAAAGTACGGCGTCGAGGACGGCATCTCCTACATCTCCACGGGTGGGGGTGCGTTCCTTGAATTCGTCGAGGGTAAGCGGCTGCCCGCTGTCGCTATACTCGAAGAACGCGCCGCTCAGGCGTAATCGCGCACATCCGCGCGTTGGCGATTCGGGCCCTTTGCCGTGAGCAGGACGATGCTGAGACGAACCAAGATCGTGGCGACCCTCGGGCCGGCCACGGACGATCCCGCCGTGCTGGAGGACATGCTGCACGAAGGGCTCGATGTGGTGCGCATCAACGCATCGCACGGCACGCGGGACGATCAGCGACGCCGGCTCAACCTGCTGCGCGAGGTGAGCGCGAAGCTGGACATGACCGTCGGCGTGCTGCTCGACCTGCGGGGGCCCAAGATCCGCATCGAGGGCTTCCAGGAGGGCAAGGTCTACCTGCAGGAGGGCAAGACCTTCGTCCTCGACACGATGCTCGACCCGAAGGCCGGTACGGCCGAGGTGGTCGGCGTTGCGTACAAGAACCTGCCGCGCGATGTCTCACCGGGCGACACCCTGCTGCTCAACGACGGCCAGATCGTGCTCGGCGTGGAAAGCGTCAGCGCCACTCGCGTGACCACGCGAGTGAAGGTGGGCGGTGAGCTGTCGGACCGCAAGGGCCTGAACCGCCAGGGCGGCGGGATCTCGGCCCCCGCGCTCTCGGACAAGGATCGCGACGACATCCGTTTCGCGGCGGAAGAGGGCATCGATTACATCGCCGTGGGGTGGGGGGGGGGGGGGGCGGGGGGGGAAACCGCCCCCCCCCCCCCGCGCAGC
>JADGHX010000265.1 GCA_019683695.1 Steroidobacteraceae bacterium | reverse complement strand
GTCTGGTTCCCATCTTGGTCTCCGCGCTGGTGACTGTACCAACCGCTTTGACAAGTAGGAATTGGAAAAGTGTCACCCATTTCGGTGAATCTCAATAATAGCGCGCGCACCGACGCTCGCCCGCCAGCCACATCGGCTCTCCCCAACTTCGCCCCGGCGCAGCCAACGCTTTCCGAATCATTATCGGATCGACGGTGGCGCGCCCGCGGAATCCGGTTCAAATTGGTGATGATCTGGCCGATTTCGCGCGGTCGGATGCAGATTGCAGCCAATCGTCGTTGCAGAGCTGCACTGTCCGAGGCCGCGTCTGAAAGTTGCGGGTGTTGCGAGTATCGTGTGCTCGCGAGCCTCAATGCCTTCTCATCACCTGAGTGAGATTCGCCATGACATCCCGTGCACAACAGGAAGCGTGGCCAGAGCTTCCCTACGAAGCGTGGAAGGAAACCTGCACGACGCTGCACCTGTGCACGCAGGTGCTCGGCAAGGTGCGGCTCGCTCTCGCGCCCTGGCTGAATCATTCGTGGCACGTGACGCTGTATCTCACCGCGCGCGGGCTCACGACCTCGCCCATTCCATACGACTGGCGCTCGTTCGAGATGAACCTGGACTTCATCTCGCACGAGCTCGTGATCGCGAGCAGTGACGGGGCGCTGAAGCGCGTTCCCCTTCGGCCGCAGTGCGTGGCCGATTTCTACGCCGCCGCCATGGCCGCGCTGCAGGAGATGGGCATCAAGGTGCAGATCGACGAGCGTCCGTCCGAGGTGCCCGATCCCGTGCCCTTGTCGCAGGATCGCACGCACTGCGCATACGACGCCGACTACGCTCAGCGCTTCTGGCGCGTGCTCGTCCAGTCCGACCGCGTGTTCAAGCACTTCCGCACGGGGTTTGTCGGCAAGGCGAGCCCGGTGCACTTTTTCTGGGGCGCCTTCGATCTCGCGGTGACCCGGTTCTCCGGACGGTCCGCGCCGCTTCATCCCGGCGGCGTGCCGGGGATCACGGATGAGGTTGTGCGCGAAGCGTATTCACATGAGGTGAGCAGCGCCGGGTTCTGGCCGGGAGGAAACGGAATCGACTACGCGGCGTACTACTCCTATGCCTATCCGGAGCCTGAGGGCTTTCGCACGGCGCCGGTACAGCCGGGCGCGGCTTTCTACAACGACACGCTTCGGGAGTTCCTGCTGCCCTACGATGAGGTGCGCCGGTCGCCGGATCCGGATGCCACGCTGCTGGCGTTCCTGCAGACCACATACGAAGCGGCGGCGGATCTCGGCAAGTGGGATCGCGAGGCACTCGAGTGCGCGCAAGGTCGCCCGGGGGTTCCGCGCAAGGTGAGCTCTGGCGCAAGCGCGAAATGATTGCCGTGGCGCCTACGAATGGCGTGAAGCGCTGCGCTGGTGGGCCGGTTTGGCAGGCGCATTCACCGTGAGGTTGTAAGCGGAATCCACGAGGGACACGTGGGAGAACGCTTGCGGGAAATTCCCGAGCTGGCGGCGCGCCGCAGGGTCGTACTGCTCCGCGAGCAGGCCTACGTCGTTTCGCAAGGTGAGCAGGTGCTCGAAGAGCTCCCGCGCCTCGGGCCACCGCCCGCACAGCGCGAGGTTGTCTACATACCAGAACGTACACGCGAGGAAGGCTCCCTCGCCCGGTGGCAGGCCATCATCGGTCTGGGTGGTGTTGTAGCGGTGCACGAGTCCATCCACGATCAGATGCTTTCCCACCGCTTCCACAGTGCCGCGGACGCGCGGATCGCCCGGGGGCAGGAATCCCACCAGCGGAATCATGAGCAGGCTGGCATCGAGCTGATTCGAGCCATACGCCTGCACGAAGCTGCCGAGCTTGGAGTTGAAGCCTTGCGCGCACACTTCGGCATGGATGCGCTCGCGCACGTTGCGCCAGCGCTCGACCGGGCCGGCCAGATTGTGTTTTTCCACTGCCTTGATCGCGCGATCCAGCGCGACCCACGCCATCACCTTCGAGTGCGTGAAATGCTGGCGCGGGCCGCGCACTTCCCAGATGCCCTCATCCGGCTGGTTCCAGATGGTCTCCACGTGTTCGGTCAACGCGCGTTGCACAGCCCACCCCTCCGTGCGTAAACACAATCCGCCGAGCCGTGCATGCTGAAGCGCGTCCGCAACCTCGCCGTACACATCGAGTTGCAGCTGCGCGGCCGCGGCATTGCCGATGCGCACGGGGCTCGAGCCCTCGTATCCGGGGAGCCAGGACAGCTCGAGCTCGGTCAGACGGCGCTCGCCGCCCACGCCGTACATGATCTGCGCCTGCCCCGGCGCGCCGGCGAGCGCGCGGATCAGCCACATTCGCCAGCGCTCGGCTTCTTCGAGATAGCCCGCGTCCATGAGCGACAGCAACGTGAAGGTCGCATCCCGCAGCCAGCAGAACCGGTAATCCCAGTTGCGCTCGCCGTGGATGCGCTCGGGGAGCGACGTGGTGGGGGCCGCCACGATGCCGCCGGTCGGCTGATAGATGAGCGCCTTGAGCGTGATGAGCGAGCGCACGACGGCGCTGCGCCACGGGCCTTCCAGTTGACACGTGCCGGCCCACGTCTGCCAGAACGCGCGCGTTTCACTCAGCGCGCGCTGCACGTCCGGCGCTTTGACGGGTGGCAGGTGAGACGAGCCATACGTGAGTACGAACGACACCTCCGTGCCGGCCTCGAGCACGAACTCACCCACGGTGCGCGAATCGTGTCCACGCAGGCGAACGGTGGTTCGCAACGTAAGCATGTCGGGCCCTGCCACGGCGCGTAGCTCGTTCACCGTGCCACGGGTCTGCGTCACCCATGGGATGATCGATCCGTAATCGAAGCGGATGATCAGCTCCGTACGCAGTGCCACCCGACCCTCGGTGCAGCGAACGATCCGGATGAGGCTGGAGCCGTCCTGATGCCGGGGCATGAAGTCCACCAGCTGCACCGTGCCGCCCGGCGTCTCGAGCGTGGTTTCGAGGATCAGCGTGTTCGGCATGTATCGGCGGGATACCGCGCGGGGCGGCTCCCGCGTCGTGATCAGCCAGCGGCCGTGTTCGGGCGTCCCCAGGAGCGCGGCGAAGCAGGCGCCTGAGTCGAACCGCGGCCAGCACAGCCAGTCGACCGAGCCGTCGCGGCTGACGAGCGCGGCACTGTGTCCGTCACCAATCAGCGCATAGTCTTCGATGCGAGAAGGCAAGGCGCGGTCCCCCCGTCTTCAGTGAACTCGAGTCGAGCAAATCACGTACCGCCACGAGGCCCGCGACGGCGCGCCTTTCGCGCCCGTTCGGCAAGTGCCTCGTACCCGGCGCGAATCTCATCGAGCTCGGGGCCCTCGAGATCCTCCAGATCCATGAGCGCGTTCCGCGCGTGCGAGGTCACTCGAATGAGTTCATCGATTTTGACGTGAACGGCTTCCGAATCCCGGTACTGCGTGTTCTGGATCAGGAACACCATCAGAAACGTCACGATCGTGGTGCCTGTGTTGATGACGAGCTGCCACGTATTGCTGAATCGGAAGAGCGGGCCGGAGGCGGCCCAGACGAGCACGACCGCAAGCGATATGACGAACGCGGCGGGGCGGCCCGATGCTCGCGCGGTCCACTGCGCAAGACGCGTGAATGCAGAGTTCGATGTGGCGACTCTCACGGCTTTTCTCCTGCGGAGCCTGAACTGTGCCGTGCGTAGCAAGCGCTGGTCCGCGGGCGGTGACCTGAGCTGGTGCGCTTTGGGCACCCTGAATGACCCATTGTGGACGGCGCAGGCGTTGGCCGCTGCGCAGGATGTGCCCGTGGGCTAGTGTCCTGAGTTAGAAGTTCGCATGCAGAATCTTTTGATGCTCTCAAGAATCTGGTCTGCAGTCTTGGTCCACACGAACGGCTTCGGATCACGGTTGTAGACGTTGAGGTAGCTGCGGATGGCCTGCTCAAGTTCAACCGTGCTGCGATGAGTGCCACGACGGATCTGCTTGTCGGTGAGCTGTGCGAACCAACGTTCAACTTGGTTGAGCCAGGAAGCGGAGGTGGGCGTGAAGTGCGCATGGAAACGTGGGTGTCGAGCCAGCCATCGTCTGACCGCCGGGGTCTTGTGCGTGCCGTAATTGTCCATGACCAGATGCACATCCAGTTTCTGCGGGACAGACTCCTCGATGGCGCGCAGAAAATCGAGAAATTCCTTGGCTCGATGCCGTCGCCGCAGTTGACCGATCACTTTACCGGTGGCGATGTTCAGGGCTGCAAACAAGGTGGTCGTACCGTGACGACTGTAGTCATGAGTGCGCCGCTCCGGCACGCCCGGCATCATCGGCAGGATCGGTTGCGTACGATCCAGAGCTTGAATCTGGCTCTTCTCGTCCACGCACAGCACCAAGGCGCGATCAGGCGGGTTCAGATACAGCCCGACGATATCGCGGACCTTGTCGATGAACAGCGGATCAGTGGAAAGCTTGAAGGTCTCGGCACGATGCGGCTGCAGGCCAAAGGCACGCCAGATGCGCACCACCGCCGTCTGCGACAGCCCGCTGGCTTTGGCCATCGTGCGGCTGCTCCAGTGCGTGGCATCGCGAGGCTTGTCATGCAGGGTCTTGGCGACGACCTTCTCCACCACCGCGTCCGAGATTGTGCGCGGAGCGCCGGGCCGCGGTTCATCCAGCAGACCATCCAGGCGCCGGGCAACAAAGCGTTGGCGCCACTTGCCCACGGTCTGCACGGTCACCTGCAGCCGCTCGGCAATCTCACGGTTGGAGCGATCCTGCTGGCAGGCCAGCACAATGCGCGCTCGCAGCGCGAGCGCTTGCGAGGTCTTGTGCCGTCGCGTCCACTCCACCAGTCGATTGTTCTCTTCTGTCGTCAAGGTAATCGGCTCAAGCCGCGGACCACGTCGCATCGGACCTCCCTCGAAGCGCAGTCTAAGCTTCGACTTCGAGGGTGCGTAAACGTTCAATGAATTATTGAGATTCACCGAAATGGGTGACACTTTTCCAATTCCTACTTGTCAAAGCGGTTGGTACAGTCACCAGCGCGGAGACCAAGATGGGAACCAGAC
>JADGHX010000066.1 GCA_019683695.1 Steroidobacteraceae bacterium | reverse complement strand
TAGTTGTGTATAAGAGTCTGCGCTGATACGGTGCCGTGTGCCCACGGCTCACTTCAAAACGACCCTGCACCGCACAGCGCCGGCGCCGGTTGTGCGAACAGAACGCACGCCACGCCGCCGCGGACTGCCGGAACGATGCCTCGCCTCACGCTGCCCGGGCGAGCAGGTTCACCTTCTCCCAGGTGGTCTCTTTCAGGCTCTTGCGCGCGTTCATGCGCGCGAGCCAGGAGACGAGGTTGGGCGTTTCCGCGGTGAGCGCGGCCCATTCCGGCGTTTCGCTCAGGAGATCGAGCTGAGTCACCGCCATCATGTCCGCCAGGGAAAGCTGACTTCCCGCAAGAAACTCATTCGTGCCGAGGAGCCGCTCCAGTTCGCGGAAGACTTTGTGCGCCTTCGGCTTGGCTGCCGCAATTGCCGCTTCGTCTGGGGAAAGACTGAGGACTCTCGGGCCGACGATGCGCTGAAATCCGATCACCGAGTTCACGCCATGGAACAGATACCAGTCGCTGATGTTCATGATCTGATCCATGCGCGCCGCCGCGCGAATGTCTTGCGGCGTGAGCGGCTTCCCGGGGACCGCGCGATCGACGTATCGCACCATGGCTTGTGTCTCATACAGCACGAACCCATCGTGCTCGAGCACAGGCACGCGGCCGAATGGGTGTCGCGAGATGTGCGGCTCCTTGCGAATGCTCTCCGGCGGAACCGCCACGACCCTGCACGGCGCATCCTTTTCGATGAGCGTGGCGAGCACCGCACGCCCATACGGGCTTCCCGGAATCGTGTAGACGAGAAATGGGGACATGGCCATCTCCTTCTCACGAAACGGAGTCGGCAAATCGAGCGAAGTCGTCGAGATGCGTGGGCCAGCCGCCGCGGAGCTTCTCCGAGTGAGGCACTGCATCCGTGCCGAAACGCTCCAGACGGCGGTGCTCGAGCGTGACGAGCGTGCCACCGCCTTCAGCCGCGGCGAACGTGAGCTCCACTTCCGTGAGCAGGCCCGGGTCGTAACGCCATTGCGTGTCGATCTGCCATGCGAGCAGCAGCCGCGAAGGCGGATCCCACGCGAGGACCTTGCCCCACTGCGTCTCGTTGCCTTCGGCATCCCGCTCGAACCAGCGCCCTTCAGTGCGCGGCTCGATGATGATCTCGACGTGAGGATTGCGGCCGATGGTGCGGCCCCGGGGCCACCAATCGGCCATGCGTGTGGCAAAGAGCTCGAAGGCCTGCGCGGGTGGCGCCTTCACGCGTACGGTGTGCAGGACGGGGGCAATGCTCATTTTCGCTTCCTCTTTGCCGGTTGTGAGCTGTCGAACTCGCGGTCCGCAAATTCCCTGAACGCATCGAGCGCGGTGGCCCAATGAGCGTCGAGCCAGTCACGCATGGCGCCGATCCCTCTCGGGTCGAGCCGGTAAATGCGGCGCGTGCCCGCGGCGATCTCGGTCACGAGCCCCGCTTCCTTCAGCACACGCAGATGCTGAGAGACCGCCGGGCGGCTGACGGGCAGGCCACGCGCCAGCTCTCCCACTGCGGCGGGCCGCTCCGAAAGGCGCTCGAAGATGGCGCGGCGGGTGGGATCCGCAAGCGCGGCGAAGCCTTCGATTGCGCTGACTGCGTTAGCCATGACTTACTGTAAGTAATCACTTACCACAGCGTCAAGCGCTTTCGTCATTCCGCGGAATCATTGACCATGGCGCGCCGTAGACCCGAACGAGATACGCGCGCATGGACTTCGATGAAGCCGAGCAGCTGTGTGATGCACTAGCGGAGCTGGCGAGCAAGGGCCCGGTTCAGGATGCGCCCGCACTCGTGGAAGCCAAAGCCATTCTGCGCAAGATCACGCACGCTCCCGAAGCAAACGCACATGTTCGGGCGCGTGCGAGCGATGTCGAGCGCGCACTCACCGGATGGCTCGATGCGGACGAGCGATTCCACCGCGTCTTGAAGGACTATCGGAAAGATATCGACGCGCTCATCGATCGGCTCCACGGCGCCATGCGCGAAGCCACGCGCTTCAAAACGCGCTGATCAGCTCAGGACACGCAGCAGCGTGTTGACCGGCTCTCGTGCGCTGCTCACCGTGCGCTCGCGAGGCCCCATTGATCGAGCCACGTTCGCATCTCGCCGATCTCCGCACGCTGCACTTCCAGAATGTCCTCGACCAGCACATCGATGCCATAGGGTCGGCGGCCCCGCTCGAACTGATGCCGCTGCTGGTCGCGCGCCATGTCGAGCGCGCCTTCGTGATGGAGAATCATCCCTTCGAGCCACAGGCGCTCGAACTCCGGCCCACGCGCCGCGGCGATGGCCGCCATCTGGGCTTTCGAGAGCATGCCCGCCATGGGCGGATCGCCGTGCAGATGATGATGCGGCAGCTCCTGTCCCCGATCCGCGGCGAGTTGGAGCAGCGACTTCATCTGTTCGATCTCGGCTCTCTGGGCACCCGCGATGTAGCGGGCGAAGCGCTTGAGCTCATCGCGCTCTGTGCGGGATGGCACGAGCGCAGACAGCTCGAGTGCCTGCTCGTGATGCACGATCATGTGGCTCAGAAAGAGCAGATCGTCCTGATCGTACAGAGGTGCAGTCGCCCCTGGGGCGGAAGAAGCCGCTGTCCCGCCCTGCTCTTGCGCCGATACAGCGCTCACGGCCAGCACGCCCGTCATCAGCAAGACAGCCCATCCACGGAGCGCCATGCCACACACTCGCGAGCAGGCCGTGCCCCTGCCTGCAAGCCATGCATATCCCCGTGAGCACATATCGCGGCGGCTCATCATTTCTTGCGAGAGCGCGGCGGGCCCGAAGGATGCGGGCTCGTGCGATTCGAGGAATACACCGCGTTCTTCGGCACTTCGTCCGCATGCGGACCGGTGTACTTCAGCACGTGCAGCCCGCTGTGGTTATCGCCAACGTAGATCAGGCCGTTGTGGATGTCCGGGTACGTCATCACGTCGCCCCACGGAATCGGGCGGGCATGACCGACCTCGCGCGGGTTGAACGGGTTCGAGATGTCGATCGCCCGCACGCCGTGCCCCTGCCAACCGACGAACACCAGATTCTTGAGCACGGTGGGATTGTGAGCGTGCATCATCGGCCGGATCGTCGATCCGGGCGGCCTCGGCTGCTTGATGCAGTTCTCGACGAGGCTGTCGGACATGGCGAGCGCCCCCACCATCATCGGCGAGATCTCCGACTCGACATTGATGATGCGGATGCCGCGTTCCGGGCACGGCCCGAAAGGCCATTCCTCGGTGATGACCACCCAGGCCGGCAGACCCTCCGGGTTCTTGCGCGAGAGCGACGGGCGATCGGGCACAGGCACGGCACTGTGAACGCCGGCCATCGCGATCATCGGCGGCGTGAAGCTGAAGCGCGACCGCGTTTCGAGGCGCGTGTAGCGCGCGAGCTTGTCGGCATCCGAGCGGTCCGACCGGAGCATCGCGAGCACACCGGGATCCGAATTGAGCACCGGATGCACGCAGTCGTTCGCCACTTCGGGCAGCTTCTTCACATCCACCACGCCGCCTACCTTCCCGTCGATCCACACATTCGTGGATCGCTGGTGGCAAACACGCCCGGAGGCGAGCTCGGCGTTCGTGCTGTTCGCAATCTTCTCCGTGTTGAGGATGTACGTGCCAGCCGTGGTGCCGGCCACGTAGAACCGCTTGCCATCGTTCGACATCGAGCCGGAATGAAGGAGGTTGACCATCGAGGGCTGGGAAGCGCCCGGCCGCCCCCATGCGTCCGTCAGATGCCGGTAATCGGTGAAGCGTCCGGAGGAGAAAAGCCCGGTCTCATCCGGGACCTCGTTGCGCACGGGGCCGCCCACGTCCTCCAGCGTGAACGCCGCGAGGAAGAGCGGCTTCTTCAGCACCAGGCCGGTTTTCTCATCCGTGATGGCCGTGATGATCAGATCCTCATCCTGCGCGCCGTACGTCTGCGAGATCACGAGCAGACGGTTCGGATTGCGCGGGTCGTGCCAGAGATAGAACTCGTGTGCGAGCACCCCTTCGGCCTTCGCGCCTTTGTCGGTGGGCAGGCAGGTCTTCGGGTCCACGGTATATGTGATGATGTCGCCGCCGGTTCCGGTGGCGGCACTGCGGACCATGAGCATGCGGTCCACACCGTCCGTGGACGTGTAGTTGTACGGACGCAGCTCGCGATCGCGCACCGCCGTCTGGCCGTTGTCCACGGTCAGCTGCGGCATCCTGCCCACTTCGACGGGCGGGTCCTTTTCCGGGTCAGGCTGGATGCGGAAGATGATCACATCGTGGGTGACGCCCGGGCCGGTCGTGTTCGTGGAATTGCTGCGGCCCCAGTAGAGGCAGTCGCCTGCAATGCCAAGGCCCGTGGATCCCCATCCCGTGGGAAATCCATCAAGGTCGCCCCCGCCCCATTCGCCCGTGACCGGATCTTTTTTGGACGGCGCGGTCGGCACCCAGTGAACCCACTCGAAGTTGCGGAACAGACCGAGCTTCTTCGCCGCGACGAACGCGCCGGCGTGCGCGTCCTCCGGCGAGGACCGCTTGTTCAGATTGCCGGAGGCGTCCATGCGGCCGCCCGGCAGCTTGTCGAAGGGAATATCGAATGTCGTGAACGTGGCGGGCACGCAATCGACGGGCTTGCCGCTCGCCGGGTCCGTGCATTGTGCCGCCCCACCGCTTTCGCTGTCGGCGAGCGAGACGCCTGCCAGCCCGCCGAGCCCCATGAGCGAGGCGATGAGCACGATTGACTTGCGCCGCATGTTCTTCCCCCCTGAAGAGCGATATGGCGCTGAGGATAAAGCTGCTGCTGCTTCCGGGGGCAATCGGGCCGCGCGGCGTCCCAGTGTGCGGTCGGAGCCGATCTCGTGCCGGCTCAGGCACGCGCACGCGTGAGGCGCCGCCAGCCGATGACGACTCCACTCACGGACGTGACGAGCCCGAGTGCAGAGAGCACCCACACGGCGATATCCCACGCCGGGCGGTGCTGGATGAGCCACCGAAAGTCCAGGCTATGAAGAGCGTCGAACCACCAGCGGTTCGCACGACCGGCGCGGTCGACGGACCCCAGGATCTCGCCCGTGTCCGGATCGAAATGGACCCAGGTTTCGTTCGCATCGGCGAAGCCGGCGCGCAACACCGGCAAACGCCTGCGCTCGTGGTGGGAGTACCAGTAACTGTCCTCGGCAGTGAGTCGTTCACGCACCGGCATCGGTGTATCGGGGAAGAGGCGCATCGCCGCGGCAAAAATGCGCGCGTCACTCATCCGCTCCGGCTGGCCCGAGCGTGCGTTGAGCACGATGGTGTGCTGCCCGCGATTCGTGACCAGCATGAGCGGCGTCGAGTCGAACCAGGCAAACCGCACGCGCACGGCATTGCGCATCGATTTAGCGGCGGACGCGAACCCTGCGTCTTCGAACGATGGCGCCGTGTGGCCCGCCAGGCGGTGGAGCGCCTCACGCTCCACCCCAGGCGATTCGAACCATCGGTTCGGGTTCACGGAGAGCCACCCGCTCACGATCCACGTGAACAGGAACACCCCGCCGATGAGACCCGCAACGTGATGCCATTTCATCCAGCCGCGGTACGGGGTGAAGGCGACACCGCGATAACGTCGCCGCACGCGCAGGCGCAGAATGCCGATCCAGAAGCCTGTGACAGCGCCGACGATTCCAACACCCGAGACCCAGAGAATCACCTGCCGCCAGAGCGGCTGGTCCTTTCGCAAGACCGTGAAGTAGATCCAGTGAGGAACGGCGCCCAGCCAGTTCCACATCCGCTCACGCCGCGTGGTGTCGAGCACCACGGCGCCGGTTTGCGAGGACACATAGAGCGTGGTCCCGCGAGGGTCTTCGAACTCCACCACGTGCAGGGGTCGGTGCGCGTCGAAACGACCTGCGACACTCCATTGGTCGCGTTCAATCGTGCGGACACCCCGCACGGGCGCGTTGATTCGTCGGCCAGCGCTCGACACGGCCTGCGCGGCATCGATCCCTGTGACGGATGATCCGTTCACTGCCGATATGGTCCTTTCCACGACAAACGCGTCGCGCACGCGATACACGGGCTGGCCGTTCCACATCTCCAGGACCAGCGCGCGCGGGAACTCCGCGACGCCCGCGGCTGCGAGTGCCGCGGTCGGCGTAACCTCGACACGCGACCACTCGATCGGCGCGAGTGTCCGCAGGTACTCCTCATCCGTGAGTGATGGAAACGGCACGTACATCATCACGAGGCCGGACGCGAACCAGATCGCAAACAGCACGCACGTACCGATGCCGATCCACCGATGAGCCCAGTACAGCGCGCGCAACAAGCGCCTCGAAATGCGGCCGAGACTGCCACCGTTTCCGAATCGCGACGGAGCCGCCGACACGGTGCAGTCGGGACAGGCCGTGCCCTCCTCCGGCGGCGATGAATGTTCGGTGCGAAACATTCGCCGCCCGGCGAGCTTCTCCGAAGCGCTAGAACTGGACATCTACGCTGAAGTCCACCGACCGGGGGCGCCCGAGCAGCCACTGCTCGTCGTTGTAGGTCGTGGTGGCGTATACCTTGTCGAACAAGTTGTATGCCCGCAGGTTCATGCGAACGGTGTTGCTCAGGGCGAAGCTCACCCCCGCGTCCACTACCGTGTAGTCCGGCATCTTGAACGTATTTGCGTTGTCCGAGAATGTCTCGCCAACGTAGCGCACGCCCGCGCGTGCAAGCCAACGCGGCGCGAACTCCCACGAGAGCCACAGATTTGCCGTTTGCTCTGGTGTGTTCGGGGGAACGTTCCCGTTCCGCGAGATCAGCGTGCCGCCCACGGATTCGGCGAAATCCTCGAACTCCGCATCGAGCACGGATGCATTGGCCTGCAGGCGCCAGCCCGCAGCAAGACGCAAGTCTACCGTTGCCTCGATGCCCCGCGACGATCGCTCGCCCACCTGCACCGCGACACCGGGGTTCTCCGGATCGCGCGTCAGCAGCTTCTTCTTGGTGATCTCGTACACCGCCAGTGTCCACTCCCCCTTCTGGTCCGGCAGAAGGTGCTTGACCCCCAGCTCGAGCTGATCGCCCGTCGAGAGATCGAAATCCTTCTGCGCAACCGAGAGCGTGATGAGTGAGCCGAGGGGATCCGTCCCGCGTGCGTACTGGCCATAGAACGACAGCGTGTCGGAGGGCTGATAGACGAGGCCGAACCGCCCGCCGACGCTGCTCAGGGTCTTCTCGAACAGCGTAGTGCCCGCGACCAGATCGTCACGGCGCACTTCGGCACTGTCCCCTCGCAGGCCGGCGACAGCGGACCAGTGCTCCGTCAGCGTCAGGCGATCTTCCGTGAACAACGCGTACTGGCGGGTGAAGGTACGATATCGTGGCGTCGTGCCCGCGAGATCGATGAATTGCCCCGGCGACGGGTTGAACGGGTCCACCGTGGATTCTCCGCCGAACGGCCCGTTGTTGGTGTGCCGGAACCGGATCTGGTTCACGTCGAAGCCGACCACGAAGTCGTTCTGCCGGCCGAACAACGAGTGCTTCAGCGTGAGATCGGCGCGGTTTCCGCTCTGGCTCTGATCGTGCTGAATCGCGATGTAGTCGAAGCGATCGACTGCCTGTGTGGAGGCATTCCAGAAGTAGCTCTCGACGTTTCGCCACACGCGATTCGTCGTGAGCCGGTACAGCTGATTGCTCAACCGGACGGATTCACTCGGCTGCCATTCGGCGGACAATCGGGTCCAGTTGTCGATGTACCGAAGCCGCGCGTCCTCCACGTTGTAGTTGCGCTCGCGCGTGCGCTCATCGAGCACACCGTCGATCAGCGGCGTGCCGAAATACCGCATGGGTTCCTGCTCGCCAAAGTCGTGCGAGAGCGTGACGGCCAGGTTGGCAGAAGCCTGCAGACGCAGCGCCGCCGAAGCGGCGAGGCTCTCCGAATCGGCCCGGTCGAGCCAGCCATCCGACTCCTGCCGGCTCACGTCGAAGCGATACGACAGCATCGAGCCCAGCGGCCCGCCGGCGCCGAGCGCCGCACGCAACGTCTCATCCGAACCCACACCGATCTGCGCTTCGAGCTCGTGGCGGGACGGGTTCGGCTGCTTCGAGACCACGTTGACCGCGCCACCGATCGCGCCTTCGCCATACAGCACGGACGCGGGGCCTCGCAGCACTTCGATGCGCTCGACCATCCACGGATCGAAGGGGAAGGTCACCGTGCCCGCGCCCACGGACAGGCGCGTGCCGTCACGCAGTTGCGTCACCGAGCCGTGCCCGGCGAAGCCGCGCGCGGCAAGGCCCGAGCCGCCATTGCCGGGGTTGGCCACAGAGGTGATGCCGGTTGCGCGCGTCACCGCATCGACGATGGAGAGATCGCCGCGCGCACGGATCGTGGCGCCGGATAACACTTCCAGACTCGCCGGCGTTTCGAGAGCCGAGAGCCCCAGGCGGCTGCCAGCCGTGGAGGCTGTACCCAGATCGTATGCGCGGTCACGCTCGCCCCAGATCTCAACCTCCGCGACGCGATCCCTGGGCGGGACTGCCGTCGTGGACGCTGACGCGCCCGCTACCGATTGAGACCAGCTCGATCCCGCATGGCAGAGCAGCACTGCCAGTGAGAAACCCATCTGCCGCGCGCGGGCGACGCTCCGCTTGTGCATTCTCGCTCCCGTCAGGTGACCCCCGTGCGAGCATCGCCTGCGCATGCGCGGCTGTCGCGAAGATCACTGTTTCTGCGGGCGTTTCGTAACGTTATCGAACGCGAATTACGGGCGAATGGGCGGGCTATGCGGATGGGGCGACTTGCCTCTGCCGCCTGAACCAGAAACTCCACACGGCAAGGGAACCGAGCATTGCGAGACTCAGCCCGGAAATCGTCATCAGCAAACGATACGGCAGCCCGCCCACCTTCGCGGCGTGCAGAGGGTACACGTTGTTGAAGATGCGCAATCCCGCAGGCAGCGTCAGCGCGTCGCGCGCCTCGACGACCCGCCCATCGGCCGGATCGAACCACAGCGTCGTCCGTCCGTTCGGCAGCCACTCCTCGGGCTGCTTCATGCGCAGCGAGATCAGGTTGCCCGGCTTGCGCGGGAGCGCCAGCGACCGGAACTCCGCATCGGGAAAGCGCCGGTGCGCCTCGGCCAGCATGCCGGCCCAGTCCGGATGCTCGGCCAACGGGCCACCTTTCACGGCCGGCCGCGCAAGACCGGCCTCGAATTCGGCCGGGGACGTCCAGGGACTCAGAAGCAGTGTCGCCACGGGACGCAACGTGAGCATGACGCCCGTGACGAACGAGAGCAGCAGAAGCGGGGCTACCACGATGCCGAGGTCACGATGCTGCCGAACGATGGCGGGCCGGCTCATCCGCGAAGGCCACGGCCGCAACCTGAACGTCTTCCGCAACGGCCACCACAGGATCACGCCCGTGATCACGAAGACCATCCCGATGAGCCCGAGCACACCAGCCACCGTTTCGCCGGGCCTGCCCATGAGCAGGTGATGGTGCAAATCGAAAAGCCACAGCTCGGGTCGCTGCCACTTGCTGCGCCAGTGTGCGATCACATTGCCCTGCTGATCCACGTATGCGCCGGCGCCGTCTGCAAAACGAACCCGATGCAGCCCGAAGCTCGACGTCGAGAACAGAATGGATTCGGCGCGTGTGGCGGGATCGGCCGTCAGGCGCGTCACCATGGCAGCGAGATGATCCACCGCCTGCACCTGCGGATCATCTGCGTGCGGCAGGCTGATCCAGGCGTCCTTGTGCACCAGTATCGCGCCGGAAAGCCCCAGCACGGCGAGCAGCACGCCGATGAAGCCGCCCGTCCAACGGTGCAGAAGATCCACGAGCTTCATGCGGCGCGCTCAGCTTGCGGCAGGCCGGTGCTCAGAAGCGCTTGTCCCAGCCCAGCGTCCACGTGCGGCCGCGGCCCGCATAGAACCTCTCGTTGTCCGTCGGGCGCTGCACGTCGCTGTTGTAGGTGATGTACTGCTTGTCGAAGAGGTTCTGGATGCTGAGTGAGAACCCGCCATACGGAGTCTCGTAACGCGCGGTGGCGTCTGTGAGGGTGTAGCCCTCGAAGGCGTTGCGAGGATCCGTGCCCGTGAAACTGCGCGACAGGAAGAACTGCGTCTGCAAGCGGGCCGCGAGCGGGCCGCGAGAATAGCTCGCCGCGAGATTCACGCGATCCGGCGAGATGTTGGCGCCGTCCAGATCGATGTCCACCCGTCCGTCTCCGTCGCTGTCCGTGCGGCCTTCGAGGCGCGCGTAGGCGCCGGAGAGCACGAGGCCCGGCACCGGCGTGCGGACCGACAGGTTGAGCTCGAGCCCTTCGATCTCCACGCGCTGGCGCTGCACCTCGTACACGCCGTTCACCAGCACAAGGAGCTGACCTTTGGTGCTCGTGGACCAGAAGTACGTGGCACTCGCCTCGAACGGGCCGCGCCTCGATTCGATGCCGATCTCGCGGTTGTCCGAGACGATGGGGCTGATGTCGAGGAAGTCGTCGATATCGACATTGTCGACGCTTACGGCACGCGTGACGCGGCCCACGTCGGGCACGGTGTAGCCCTGCGCGTAACTCGCGTACACGCGCGTGCCCGCCACCGGCTCGAAAACGATGCCGCCGTTCAGCAGCGCATCGTCGAAGGTGGGCTCACCGCCGGACACGTGGCGCGAGCCGTATGACGCGAGCGTCGTGTAATCGTCGATGGCAATGCGCACATTCTCCTGCCGGACACCGCCGGCGAGCCGCAGCTTGCCGTCGAGCAAGCCGAGGTTGAGCTGCATGAAGGGCGCGATGCTGCGGAAATCCGTGGGTGGCACCCACGACCGGCCGGTCGCGATCAGGCGCTGCTCCGTGCGATCGAACAGCACGTCCAGACCGAGCGTCGCCGTCAGCGCTTCCCACCCCGGCACGGCGCGCTCGTAAGTGGCCTTGGCGCCCCACTTGCGCGAGCGGTTCTGGGACTGGTCGAAGAGCGTGCCGACCGGCGCAAGGGCGGGATCCTGGAACGTGGCGATCGGCGAGGGTTCACCGCCGAAGGTGTCCTCCGTGCGACTGAAGAACACCTGGCTCACGAGATTGCCGGAGGCGAATGCGGTATCCGTGTACGACAGCGAAACACTTTCCGCGATGTTGGTGGCGGGCTGGCCGGGCGGATCACCGCGCACGGAGCTTGCGGGAATTCCGGCCTCACGGTCTCCGGCGACGACCACGTAGTCGCCGTCTCCCTTCAGCTCGAAGCGGTTCGCGATGAGATCGAGCCGCGCCGTGTCGTGCAGCTGATAGCCGAGCCGGCTGAACAGGGACCAGCTTTTCGAGTCCTGCGTTTCGCCCTGCGTGCTGTCCACACCGATGCGCCGGCCCTCGGCGTCGTAGAACGCGCCTCGTTTTTCGTACGCGGCGCCGAATGTCACGTCGAATTTGTCCGTGCGGTTGCTGACGAGCCCCGCGATCTTTCCGCCGACACCGTCGCTGGGCGAGCCGTCATCCGCGGCGCCCTGCATGAGGAAGCGGCCGCTGTAACCCTGTACGGTCGGCGCACCCACGGTGACCTGATTCACGATGCCGCCCGTGCCGCCGATGCCCTGCAGCGCGTTCGAACCGTAGATCAGCTCCACACGCTCGACGAAGAACGGGTCGATGGTGAACCCATCGCGGGAACCGTCGCGGAGCGGTGTGGACTGCGGAATGCCGTTGATTGCGTACAGCGGCGAGCGGCCACGCAGCGATTCGCCGGCGCCGGAGAGCTTTTGCCGCGTGGGGGAAAACGACGGCACCAGCGTAGCCACCGCATCGACAACGGAGCCGCTGATCGCAGCCTGCTCGGCGAGACTGCTGCTGTCGATCACGTCCACCGTGAGGGGCAGTGCGTTCGCAGGAAGAGCAGTGCGTGTAGCGGAAATGACGACTTCGGCCGGGCCTTCAGAACCGCCGGAAGCCTCTTGCGCTTGTGCAACGGTGCACAGTGGTGCGGCACCGGCCGCGAAGGACAACGAGACCACAAACGCCTTGTGAACGACTCTCACCGAGCGCTCCTGACAGAAATCTTCTGTTTGCCTGCAACGGGATCCGGCGAAGACTCAGCGCCGGCCGACCTTGCTTCTGTGTGGGGTTCGACGCCGGGCCGTTACGCAAGACGCGGTTGGCACCCCGCCTGCCGCCACTGCGTCCTCACCTAGATACAGATGAGAAGTATTCTCGTTCGTGTCCGCAGCTGTCAAGCTACCCCTGGGCGCTGAGCGAAGTCAGTGGCGGCGAGGGAGTCGGTGGCGGTGGATCAAGTGGCCATGGGCGACCGCTTGTCGTTGCTGCCTGCCGCCCCTGCTCCATAACATGCCGGGGCGCGGGGCGAAGATGAGCAGCCTGCGCGCTCGAAATGAAGACACGACCCCGCCAGCGCCCGAACAGCGACACCCCATCCCGCGTCGAGGACCACATTCCGGATGCGCGCGATGGACTGACGCGCCGTGAAAGAGTCGTGCTGCACGTCCTGCATCAGGCACAGAAGGAGCTTGGCGGCCGCAACGTGCCCACCGCGCTCTTGTGGGGACGTGTGTGCGAGCACTTCTGGATCAGCCCCGAAGCGCTCTCGGAGATGCTGGCCCGACTCGGTGCGCGCAAATGAGCGCGAGAGGGACGGGTGCTCTTTCCCGCCCTACCCGATTTCCCGCCGCTGCGCGGTCACGTAACACGACCCGGACACTGCGCTTCGCCAATCAGGCGAATCTCTGCGCCACATGAATCCACGCTCGCTCGGGGCTGAGGCGGTTGTTGGGGGGAGCTGACTGATGAGAAGAACGGCGCGGCACGTCATCCATCTGGCAGGGCCATGGGGCTTGATGATGCTGCTGGGTGCATCTCACACCGCGCAGAGCCAGCAGCCCCCCACCGCGGAGGCAGCATGGGGCGCGATGACCCGGTGCGCCTCCCTCACAAACGCCGACGAGCGGCACGCCTGTACCGACGCAGTCTTCCGCGAATTCGATCTGCTGCCCGCCAAGACCGGGACGTCCGCAGAGGCCCGCAAGGAGTCTGACCTTGCAGGCTCGGCAGTTCGCGAGAAATCCAGCTCCCGGCCGCGCGGCACACCTGCCGAACGCCACAGCGACGACGAGCTCGATGTGGTGCTGGCCACCGTCGAGCAGGCCGGTGACGGCAAGCTCGTCCTCACCACCACGGACGGCGCCGTGTGGCGTCAGGTGGAAAGCCAGGCCATCCGCCCCACGCCCGAGCAGGGCCAGACGATGACGATTGCCAGGACGCGCTTCGGCGGCTTCATGTGCAAGCCGAGCAAGTGGGTGGCGTTTCGCTGCTTCCGCGCGCGCTGACTTCGACCTGACTCGTATTCGGTACGCGGACCTGCGCGAGCGCAACCCGCGATTCGAAGCACCCGACCTGCGGTTTGCAGCATTCAGATGTTGACACGGTTCCTGGCACTGCGAGTAATACTCTCACGGCCGCGACGACGCCCTGTCTCCTTTTCGCCGCAGCCGTGCCGGGTTGAGAACGTGAAGGTTCGCGCGCAGCGAAGGTTGCGCTTCAGCTGCGCACCGGGAACGAGGCGATGAGATGAGCTCGGGGGGCGAGATGGCGGATGTTGAAAGCGGGAGCAGAGTCCCGCGGCGAGTGACGCGTGCAAACGGCGCGGGCGGCACGGCCCGCAAGCGGCTGCGGTCCCCTATCGATCATCAGCGCGCCGAGTTCCTGCGCCGCTGCCGCGAGCGAATCCAGCCTGCGGAGCTCGGACTTCCGGAATCCAAACGCAAGCGCACGCACGGGCTGCGACGTGAGGACGTGGCTGCCCTCTCTGGCGTGAGCGTGTCCTGGTACACGTGGCTCGAGCAGGGGCGCGAGATGCGCGTCTCGGACGAGGTGCTTGAACGACTGTGCCGCACGTTCAGGCTGACTGAAGACGAGCGCATCTACCTCTTCTCCCTCGTGCAGCACCGGATGCCACGCGTGCAGGGCGATGCGCTACCCGAAGCGCCGGCGGAAATCGTGCGCATGATCAACTCGCTGAACACGCCCGCCATCGCCATGAACCTGCGCTGGGACGTGCTTGCGTGGAATCACGTGAATTCCGCCATCTTCCGCGACTATGGCGAGTTCCCGCCGGGCGAGCGCAACCTGCTCCACATTCTCTTCACCCGCCCCGTGCGGCACATGACACCGGCGCAGCACGAGAACATGGCGAGGCGGCTCGTCGCGCGCTTGCGCTTCGACTACAGCAAGTGCGCGGACGACCCGAAGTTCGAGGCGCTCATCCGCCACCTCAACACCGTATCGCCGCTCTTCAATCGTCTGTGGCGGCTACCGGATTTCACGTTACGTTCCTACGGCCTGCACCGCTTCACGCATCCGAAGTACGGGGAGCTCGCGTTCGAGCACACCTCGTGCGTGCCGGATGGTCACCCGAACATTCGAGTCGTGATCTGCACGCCGGATAATGCCGCCGCCAAGCGCGCGGTGGCGCAGGTGAATGCGGAACTGGCGAAGGCTCAGAAGCCGGGCTGAGGCCGCACGGGCGCGCATCCGACAGCTTCGGCGATGTGCTCGCCGCCGAAGTCGTGAAGCGTTGCCGGGGCCTGCTACGCCGCTGACGCGGTTTGTCGCAAGCAGGCTCCGGGCAAGCTTCTATTTTTTTCAGATCTCCGCGACCGGGCCGGTGCTATCGCCGACCTTGTCGATGGGCACACCCGCCCGCTGCAGAATGGTGAGCAGCACGTTGGCGAGCGGCGTGCGCTCCTCGAACCGGATGTGCTGGCCGCCCCGGATCTTTCCGCAGCCGCCGCCCAGTATCGCCGTAGGCAATGGATACTGGTTGTGCAGGTTGCTGTTGCTCATGTTGCTGCCGTACAGAAGGATCGAGTGGTCCAGCATGCTGCCGTCACCGTCCGGCATCTTCGCGAGCCGATCCACGAACTGCGCGAACACTTCGGTGTGATAGCGCTGGATGCGCGACAGCCTCTCCTTCTTCGCCGGGTCCTCGGCGTGGTGCGAGATCGCATGAAAAGCGTCCGGCACGCCGATGTGGTTGTACGTCTGCTCGCTCACCTCGGGCGCGATCATGAAGCTCTGGATGCGCGTGAGATCGCCCTGATACGCAAGCGCGATCAGCTCGAACATCAGCTTCAGGTGCTCGTCGAAGTTCTCGGACACGGCGCCCGGCACTTCCGGCAGGTTGAGACTTGCGAGCCGGCCGTGTGCGCTGTTCTGAATGCGCCGCTCGATCTCGCGCACGCTCTCGAGATAATCCCCGAGCGTGCTGCGATCCCGCGGACCGAGCTGGCGATTGAGCGACGCGAGCTCTCCGGAAATCATGTCCAGAATGCTGGACGTCTGCTGCGCGAGGAACTTCCGTTCTTCCGCGCTATCGCCCTGACCGAAGAGGCGCAGGAAGAGCTGACGCGGATTGCTCTCCACGGGCAGCGGAGTCGAGGCCGTGCGGAACGACAGCGTGCCCGAATAGCTGCATCCATATCCGCGCTCGCAGGCACTGCCCTGCCCATGTCCCTGTGCCGTGGCCGTCTCCAATGAGGGCCAGGGCGTTTCCTGCCCGATGTACCGGGCCGCGATCTGATCGACCGTCGGCGCCATGTACGGCTCGAGGCCTTCCCGGGGATGCACACACGACAACCATGTGGCCGGCACCAGCGCATGCACCGCGCGACTCTCGGCGGGCTTGTTGCCGAGATTGCTGACGATGGTGAGCTGCTTCCGGAACGGCGCAAGCGGCTCGAGGATGGGCATCAGCTCGAAATCCCGCCCGACGGTCTTCGGTGTCCACTTCTCCATGACGGCGCCGTGCGGGAAGTAGAAAAACCCGAGCCGCGGCTTCGGTGCCGCCGCCGTGTTCGCGATCGCCGTTGCGGCGGGCACCATCGCTTCCAGCAGCGGCAACGAGACTGTCACACCGAGCCCGCGCAACACCGCGCGGCGGGAAAGATGCTTCTTCGTAATGAACACGGCTGGGGTCTCCTGCTAGCGTTGCGCCGTCTTGAGCGGTTTCGGGGAATCCGCAGGCAACTGCCTCTTGCGGAACGCATCGCTCTTCACGATACCTTTCACGATCGCCTCGAACCGGTAGTCCTCCGCTGCGGCCTGCCGGACGATTGCGCGAACGGTCGGCATATCCTGGTAGCGCACCGGTCGGCCGAGCGCGAACACCATGAGCTTTTCGGTGAGCGCCTGCACGAACTGGTCCGGACGGGCAAGCAGCGCCCGGCTGAGCTCCGCGGGGCCGGTCACGGCCACACCGCTCGCCAGCTTTCCGCTCGCATCGATTGCCGTGCCGGCATCGACGTCGCGGTCGCGCCACTTACCCACGACGTCGTAGTTCTCGAGCGCGAAGCCCAGCGGATCGATCACGCCGTGGCAGCTGTTGCAGCTCTTGGCCGTGCGATGCAGCTCCAGGCGTTCGCGCACGGTCTCGACCTTGCCACCGGGCTCGGTCTCCTTGAACTGCTCCACGCCGGGCGGTGGCGAGCTGGGCGGTGTGCCCATCAGCGTCTCCAGAATCCAGGAGCCGCGCAGCACCGGCGACGTGCGGTTCCCATACGACGTGCTCATGAGCACCGCACCCTTGCCGAGCAAGCCCCAGCGATTCGGGTCCGTCAGGCGCACGGGCCGGAACTGCGCACCACGGATGTTCGGAATTCCGTACTGAAGCGCGACGCGCTCGTTCACGAACGTGACATCGGAGCGCAGCAGATCCAGCACGCTGCGATCTGAACGCAGCACGCTGTCCACGAAGAGACGCACTTCCTCGCGATAGCCTTCGCGCAAATCCGAATCGAAATTGGGATAGAGCACCGGGTCGGGCTGCACGTTGTCGATGCGCCCCACGTTCAGCCACTGGAACGCGAAGTTCGTGACCAGTGATTCAGAACGCGGATCACGAAGCATGCGCTTCACCTGCGTATCGAGCACCGCCGGGTCGCTCAGCCGCCCCGCCGTCGCCAGGTCGATGAGCTCCTGATCCGGCCCCTCGCTCCAGAGGAAGAACGACAGACGCGAGGCGAGCTCCAGGTCGGACAGCGGCAGGATGGACCCCGGCGCAGCGCCCGCGACGTCCGGCCGGGCACGAAACAGGAACTTGGTGCTCGACAGGATGGCGGTGAGGCCGCTTTCGATGCCCGCCTCGAAGTCACGCGACTTGCGGCCCATGGCATAGAAAGCCATCGGCGCCTCGAGGTCCTCGTCCGTGATCGGGCGGCGGAAGGCCTCGCTCGCGAGCCGCGCGAGAATGCGCCGGGCGCAGGGCTCTTCCTCCTGAGGCGTAGCGGGCCGGCAAATGAAGATCCGCTCGCGGCTCGGCGTGTCGCTCACGCCCGTGACGTTGAACGGGCCGGAGATGCTCAGGCCCGGAATCGTCGGAAACCGCTCCATCTCCGGCAGCATCGCAATGGGCTGCAGCGGCGAATCGGACTGCGCGAACGAGCGCTGGACGAATGCCACGCCCACGCGGTGAGTGCCCGCCTTCACACGCACGCGGATGTTGTTGAAGCGCGCCTGCATCTCGTCGGCCGCGATCGACTGGCGCTGGTCCACGTCCCGAAGGTCCTCCGGACCGCCCACCACGTGCTCGAACACGCGCACGTCATCGATCGTCAGGATGACCTTGTGCGGGTGGTCGATCTTGGTGACGTAGCCACCGCCCATGAAGAAGAAATCGCGGATGCTGAACTCGTACTCCCCGTCCGCAGGGAAGTAATGGTCGACGACGAAGCCCCCGCGCGTTCCGAGCGGCAGGCCGTCCACGTGCTTGAACTGGTCCGCGTTCCGGTCGGCGCGGTAGTCGTAGCTGCTCGGCTTGCCGCTCGCGCTGCCGATCGCCTGACGGCTGATCGTGCGGGCAGCGGAGATGTACTGATCGAGAAACGCCGGGGAGACGCGAAGCGTGGCCGCGACGTTGTCGAAGCCGTCGCTCGAGACGTCCTTGGGGAGCAGCGTCTTCACGTCCACGGTGAGGCCGAGCAGGCGCTCGATCTCGCGGGCGTACTCCGTTCGGTTCAGCCGGTGAAGACCGACGAAACCCGGATCCGGCTGCGCGGCGGCAAGGTGGTCCAGCTCACCTTCCATCCACGAGACGAACGCATCGATGGTCTGCTGATCGGGTTGCGGCTCGCCGGGCGGGGGCATGAGGTGGCCCCGGAGCTTGCGAATCGCCTTCTCCCAGGTTTCCGCATCCGCGTGCAGGTCATCCAGGGACATCACATCGAAGGCCACGCCGCCCGCCCAATCCGTGGCGTTGTGGCAGGCCGTGCACCGTTCCTTGAGCTGCTCCCACTGCGGAGGCGCGCTGTGCGCTGCCGCGGCGGCGGGGGTTTCGGAGCCGGAATTTGATGGCGCAGCCGCTACGGGCGGCGCAGCGCTGCTTGCGAGCGCGGCACCCGCCAGCAGCAACACCGCGGTCAATGGAGTGCACCACCGATTGCTCACTTGTCTGCCTCTGAAACAAACACGATGCCGCAGCTAATGATTCCACGATCCCGCGCCAATGCTCCACTGCCGTGCACGAAAAAGGGCGTGTGAACACACCGAGGCTCTTTACTGGTGTTGGGAGTAATAGGTTTGCGAGTCAAAGAGCCTGCTTACGCGGAGCCCGGGAGGGAGGGTGGCTCCGATGAGGCTGATGCGTGCGTGGCAGGTTCCGCCGCGCTGACCGGCATTGATGCGGATGCATCCGTGGCGCAGCTCGACACGGCCTCTGATCCATCCGGCGCGCAGTCCGGCAATGCGATTGCCGCTTCGGGCGGTGCTTCCAGAATTGCGTGGCCTGCGCCCGGAGCAGCGGACAAGAGCGCGGCCTCAGTCTCCTGAGGGGCCGGCGCTTCGCGCAGCGGGCTCAACCCGTGATTCGCCCGCGCCCTGTTGCACTTCTCATCCGCGGGCTGCAGCTCACGGCACGGCGACGGCCGCCGCGAGTACACGAGGCATGAAACGCACTTCCCGATCGTTCCCTGCAGGGCGTGGCAGCGTGGCGCGGGGCGATGGGTTCCGGCCATGGCGGCGAGATGAGGACTCACCTGCTCGATCAGCGAATCCGGCAGCTGCAGCTCCAGGGCCTCCGCCCAGTAGAACGACACCCGGAAGTACGCGCAGCAGGCGCCACATTGCTGACAGATGTTCATCTCGACAGCACGTTCCACTCAGCACTGATTCGGGATTCGGCGGGGTTCTTGTGCGAAGCGAGCGCTTCGGCCGAATTGGCCGCGAATGATATTCGAGCGTGAAGGGGCGTGCACCGCGCCGCGCGGGTTTACCGCCCGCGCGATAACCGCGGCCGGGACCCGCCGCTTGCCTGGGGATCGGATTGGCCCGGGTCAGGCCTTGCCGAGCACCCAGAAGTCGGGGCCACGTTCGGTTTCGAGACGAGCAAGTTGCTCGCGATGGATCTCGCGGACTCGCGCCGGCGTGATCGCCTCGCTCGGGTCGACCTCCTCGATGCGCAGGCTGGTCTTGTCTTCGTACAGATGCTCGCCGGCAAGCCGGCCGCGCTCGTCATAAGGCCAGATGAAGGCCTGGCGGCTGTAGACGTGATACAGGCGATCGTCGTGGTCCACCCGATAACCGATCGCCCGAAGGTCCGCGCCCCGCGCGAGCTGGTGAAACGTGATCTCGTCGCACACGCCCCAGTCGTTGACGGCAAGCCGATCGTCGGAGTGCCACAGCACCGCCTCGCCGACGCTGTTGTAGAACGCGAGCACCGCCTCCTTGCCTTCGATGACCGCCGGGTTGGCACCCCAGGTGACGCGGTAGACCGGGTGATCCACCATCATGTCGGGCGCGACGATCTTCTCGTATTCCCCGGCACCCTCCAGATGCACGTGCCGCCAGAAGTTGAGCAGGATGGCCCGATGCAGCGGCTTCGTCGTGCGTTCCAGAAGCTGCGCCGTGGGAATCATGCAGTCGTAGATGGCTTGCTCGAAACGGTTCATCTCAGGGCCTCCCGGATCACAACGCCTTGCCATGGATCATTTTCGCGCCGCTGGCCCGTCGCCTGCGAGGGGTCTGGCCTCGCTCCCGAACGCGCGCAGAGCTCAGCCGCGCGGTGCCGATGTGCTCATCGCCGCGCTTCGCGAGCACGGGCACGCCTCGGCACGCGATCAGGAACGCGCGCGAATCTGACGATCAGTGCGACACGCCCCTGAACGGGCCAACGCGTGAACACGGCGCTTCAGGGTGCGGATTGTTGTGCGGATTGCTTGCGGCTCGCGGTGACCTGGATTCGCGTGCCATCGTCCGTCTTCAGCTCATGCGGTTCGTCCACCGTGAACTCACCCGTGATGAGCTGGCACTGGCCCGCCGTGCTCCCCTCGAGGACACCCCAGCGCGTTCCGCTGCAGCGGGACTCCGACAGACATTGCTCCCAGCAATAGTTCTGATTCGGCAGACCCACGCGCTTCAGCACTTCTCCATGGATATCCTTGTTCTTCAGAACGACCATGCGAAGGTTGCCGGGGCCCACCGCGCTGCGATCGGGGGCAGCCTTCTCGACACGCTTCTGATCCTTCGCGGCGTCTGGCGCGGTCTGCGCAACGGAAACCATGATGCCGGCGAACAGAACGACGATCGCGCTCGCTACGGAGAATGAGATGTTCGGTCGCATACATCCTCGCTTCGTGCTGGACGTGGATCAGCCTCACACCGTGTGCCGGTGCACCTTCGCCAAGCTGCAGCCTGCCCGCGCTGCTGGCATGGGCGCGAGCCCGGCCACGGCCATCCACTGGAAGCGACCGCCGTGCCTGGCAGACCCCAGCTGCAGCTGAACCGGCGACGCCCTCACCATCGCAGAACGCGCTGCCCGTGAAAAGCCCCGCCGGCCTCGCTGTTGTTGCGGATTGCACGTTCGGGCATGGCGGGCGTGTTCCTGGAGAAATCTTCGCACCTGCAACCGGACAGGCGCTGACGTGTTCTTGAGGCGCCGGACGCCTGGAGCCGGCAGTACAAGGTCCGCGAATGATCAAGTTCATCCTCTGGCTCATTCTGCTCGTGCTCTGCTGGCCGCTCGCCATCCTCGCGCTGCTGCTCTGGCCGTTCGTCTGGCTGATCTCGATTCCCTTCCGGCTGATCGGGATCGTGTTCACGGGCGTGTTCGAGCTGTTGCGCTCCATCGTTCTGCTTCCCGCGCGCCTGCTCGGCAGCAAGGCGTAGCTCAGGCGGCTGCATCTACCCCAGATACGCGGATCATCGCTTCCCCACGCGATTGCTGATGCGCCCGGGCGCCGTCCAACCCGACATGAAGCGCCACGACGACCTTGCACTTCCGATTCAGAGGCGGACGGATGAATGCGCACAGCCTGGTCGCTTCGGCCCGGCGTGAGCTGCCCTTCCAGGGGCTGCGCTCCGCCGCGGCGATCATCGCGCTCGCGCTGCTGCTCGCCCTCGCCTTCCAGGGCACGCGCCCGCTGTTCGAGCCAGACGAGGGGCGCTATGTCGATGTGGCGCTCGAGATGCTGTCCTCACGCGACTTCGTGACGCCGCATCTCAATCCGGAGCACGCGCACTACACAAAGCCACCCCTCACCTACTGGGTGCTCGCCACAAGTCTTGCCACGTTTGGCCAGAACGAATGGGCGGCCCGGCTCCCCAACGCCCTGTTCCTGGTGCTCACCGCGGCCTGCATCCTGTGGCTCGGAAGCGTCTTTCTTCCACGCGCACCCACGTTCCCTGCGACAGTGTGGATCACGATGCTCGCGCCCATGATGTTCGCGAACGTCATCACCCCCGACACGCTGCTCGCCTTCCTCGAGACGCTCGCGATGTCGCTCTGCATTGCCGCGCTCGCGGATCGGAGGCGACACGATCGCACCCGGCTGATCATTGCGATGTGGATCGTCTGGGGCCTGGCCTTCATGACGAAAGGCCCGCCCGGCTTGTTGCCGCTTGCGGCGACGGTGCTCGTGCTTGCGTTGCGCAGGGATGCCGAAAGGCTGCGGGCGCTGGCCCACCCGCTCGGTATCGCATGCTTTGTCGCCGTGGGCCTGTGGTGGTTTGCACTCACGATATGGCGCGACCCATCCCTTGCCGTGTTCTATGTGCGCGATGAATTTGTGAACCGCATGTTCACGGCGAAGCACGACCGGCACCCGCAATGGTATGGGGCGCTTGAAGTTTACGCACCGACACTCCTCATCGGGGCACTGCCTTGGTGGCCGCTCGCACTCCCTGCGCTCCGGAAGGCACCGTCGGCGGTCGCGCGGGCCTTTTCGCGTACGAACTCGGCGTCACTGCTCGATGCGTTACTCGTGGCGTGGTTCGTCGTGCCGCTCGTCGTGTTTTTGCTCGTGCGTTCCCGGCTCGCCACATACGTTCTGCCGTTGTTCGTGCCGTTGGCAATCCTGACAGCGCGCTCTGCCGTCGAGTGGTTCGAGAGGTGGCCCCAGTTCGCGAGTGGTGCGGCACTCACGGTGTGGATCGTCGTTCTGGTGGCCCTTAAAAGCGCCAGTGCAGCCCTGCCCAGCGACAAGAACGCCAGAGCACTCGCCACGGCGTTGAGCACGAAAACTCGTCTGCTACCGGAAACACGCATCGTGTTTGTCGAGACCACCCCGGCGTTCGGCATGCGCTTTTACCTGAACAGGGAAATCGAGGGCGCACGACTTCGCCCGGAGTCTCAAGTCGCGTACACCACAACGAACGACACCGTGTGCCGGCTCCTCGCGCACGAACAACATTCCATGATCATGCTCGTTCCCCGAGCACGCTCGGGCGACTTCGCTTCCACGGTGCGAGGTTGCCCTTCCCCACCGCTCGTTTCGGCGGGTACCGCCGGGCGCTACGCCATCTTCCTCACCAAGAGCTCGCATCCCCACGTGGCCTCGCGCTGAGGCGCCTGAGTGCACTCGATACGCGCACTCACCAGGCGGTGTGTCCGCCTGAGAGACGCGCTCGAGCCCCCGACAGAAGGTGTAATAGGAGCCATTGCTGGAGTACATGGGCCGCGACGTGAAGCGGGCTCCTACGTTGACATGAAGCGGGAGAGGCTCTTCGTGAAACTGACATCGCTGATCATCGGCTGCGGATTCGCGCTTGCGTGTGCGGGCACTGCGTGTGCGCAGGTTCCCCCCACTGCCGCGCCGGACCAGAAGGCGCTGCTGAAGAGCAGTGACCCCAAACTGGAGGCGAACAAGAAGCTCGTGTACGACATGTACCGCGAGATCATCCAGGCCGGACGCACGGACCTGATTCCGAAGTACTTCCCGGAGGACTACATCCAGCACAACCCCAACGTCCCCACCGGCCGCGCCGCGCTTGCGGAGTACATCCGCAAGACGCGTCCCGTGCGCCCCATCGAGCCGATGATCACGTTTCCGGTGATCGCGATCATGGCCGAAGGAGACCTGGTGCTCGTGGCCACGGTAAACTATGCGCCGGACCCGGAGAAGCCGGGCACGAAGTACGCGAATACCCACTTCGACCTGTATCGCATCGAGAACGGCAAGATCGCCGAGCACTGGGACCACATCCCGAAGGACAAGGCGGCGCTCAGCTTCGACCCGAACGTGGACGCGAAGCAATGACGGCGCCGGGCCGCGGGGGGGCGTGGCCCCCCCCCCCCCCCCCCCCGC
>JADGHX010000264.1 GCA_019683695.1 Steroidobacteraceae bacterium | reverse complement strand
AGACCACGAGCAGAGTCGCTCTGTCGACTTGCATCGCGTTTTTCAGCGCTCGCTTGCGTTCGCGTCGTCATTTTCGCGGGTTCTTCAGATCTTCCCTAAGCGACTTTCGACTTCGCTGACGGACGTGATCGGCTTTTGCCGCGATGAGGATCGGGCCCCAACCTGTTCTCTTCGGACGAGCATCGCTGAACCCTGTTCAATGCTTTGGGCTGCCGCGTTCAGGAAGCGCCGCATTTTGTGACGCCCCTTGCTCGAGAGCTCTACGTAGTGGCGGCGCCGGTCGCTCTCATCCCTCGTTCGATCAGCGAGCCCAGCCTTGATGAGATCCTGCATGCGTCGCAGGGCGGTAGTGACTGGCGCTTTCGACGCAAGACACAGGCTCGTCACGGAGATCTTGCGCCCAGCGAGCGCGTTGAGCATTAGTTCCATCAGCATTTCCCATGCCGGGTCGGGGGGCACGGTGTCGCCGAAGAAATGGCTTCGAGCCTCCTGCAGATGCGCCAGAAAACGCAAGGCTTCAGCGGCGTCGTATGCAGGACCATTCAGTTTCTTCTGATCCGCAGTGCATGGTGCGGGGATTTCCCCCTCGTGCATCTGCCCCCGGGTTGCATCGAGCGACAGTCTTCTCAAATCTGCAGCGAGCAGG
Source organism: Steroidobacteraceae bacterium (assembly GCA_019683695.1). Classification (GTDB taxonomy): domain Bacteria; phylum Pseudomonadota; class Gammaproteobacteria; order Steroidobacterales; family Steroidobacteraceae; genus JADGHX01. The sequence continues at coordinate 4,399 of JADGHX010000264.1, read as the reverse complement.
CTTGCCATTCTGGCCAGCTCGTCGAGACTGTCGGCATCGAGATCGCCGGAGCGGGCTTTCAGAGAAAGCTGATCCGCCGAACCCTCCTGCTCTTCACCAGGTGGTTTATTGAGGTCACTTGTGTGGGCGTGAGCGGCGCGCATTCGTTCGTTACGTACTCATCTCGCGACTCAACGAGCCGTTGGTCAACCCGATCCTGTAAGATTCCACAAGTATTCGTGATGGCATCGGGCGTTATCTCATCCAGCCTGAACGAGGTTCCGTGCGCTGATCTTCGTCAGCGGACCACTTGCGTTGGCACAACCTTCAACGTGCCCACCATGCGAGCGCGCTTCGCCTTCTGCAGCATGCGTTGAGTGGCCCTGAGCACTCGCGGCCCCATCGGTCGCTGGAGGCCGGCGCGCCGGCCTGCCCGACGCACGACGAACCAAAACGCCTGGCGGGTCATCGCGCGCCTTCTGTTGCTGGGGAACAGCACGTCACACCCGAGATGATTGCCTACGAAGGTTTCTCTTTCCTTGAGCCACGCCTTCAACGAGATCAAGGTGCGGGGCTCCAGGTGCAGAAGACGCGTCGAATATTCGCTCTTCCGAACGGTCAGCCGGCCCCGAAGCAAGTCAACATCGGTGAGACGCAGCCCGATGATTTCTGAGGCGCTTAGCCCCTTGCTACTCACCAACTCCAGCATCACTCGATCACGGCAGCCTGTAGAAGTGCTGAGATCGGCTGCATTGAGCAGCGCCAAGAGCTCCTTCTCCGAGAGCACGTCGCTGTCCTGCCTCTGCACGCGGGGACGGGCGAGTGCCTCGGCCGGGTTGTACCTCGCCAAACCCACATTCACGAGGTATCGGTAATAGTTACGCACCGTAGTCAGTCTTCTCGCTGCGGACGCGGCACGACGGGCACGGCCTTTCTGCGGTTCGCTGATGAACGCCTCGATGTCTGCCGGGGACGCCGTCAACGTGGTTTTGTTTGCCCGGGCAACATGACGCTCGAACATCCGCAGGTCCGATGCGTATGCGGCGATTGTATTTGCCGTCAACGGTCTCGCCGCCGATAACGCTCTTATATAGTCATCGATGGATCCCACGTTCTGGCTGGGATCGTCCTGCTCTCGCAACGCTGCGCGTGATGGCAACAACTTACGCATCGGCCGTTCCGACGTCATGTGTCTTCAACACAGCTGCCGCCCGGCATGGGCGTGCGGGTACCCACCTGATGAGATCAGAGTGCTGCGCGCACCACACCCGCGTCCTGGCAATCCTCATCTCGAGGCCTGCGCGTCTCACTCGATTTTGCAACGAGCGCCCGGTAGTTGAGGAAGCGATAGCTCCACACTGGCTCCATTGCGAAGGCGGTCACGACCCGACCACCCATGGGCGCTGGAGCAACGGCGCTTTCGTGTAACGCGCAGCCAGCTAAGGAGCGCCTGCCTTCCTGGCGCAGGACAGAAGTGTTGTCCATGGCCGATATCGCAGCCGAGGTCCCGCAGACAATCATGCCGCGCGTTCAAACAACCAGACACCGACATCGTCGATCATCCCGGTCTCTTCCAGCACCGGCACAAGGGTCGCTGGTTCGATCCAGGCCCCTCCCTCGTGCGCCAGCGCAACCATGCCTCTACGCCTTGGAGTGAACCGGTGGCGAGGTACCATTTCGGTTGGTAGTGCACCCGCAAGCTCGCGCTGCTCGAGCGCGCGCCGGAAACGTTCCCGAAGCAGCTGATCCATGTCATTTTTGCCTGCTAATACCCGCTTCGCGCATTGTGCATAGTCGATTGAGGTACGCGGGTGCAGATGGTACACCTCGGAGCTAACCCGAACGGCCGGGTTTCAGTCGGCTGACTGCACGCGGCTGTGGATCCACAGTCGCGACCTCTCCACGCAACTTGCTGCGCTTGAGCGCTGGGGAGCGCTCTCTCAGTCTTTGCGGCCGAAACTTCCCGCTGAACAATTAGCCGAATGCGCGTAACCACCTTCGGCTCCGGCTACGTGGGCCTCGTCACCGGTGCCTGCCTCGCCGAGGCCGGCAACCATGTCATTTGCGTCGATGTCGACTCGAAAAAGATCGAGCGGCTGAAACAGGGCGAGGTGCCCATCCACGAGCCCGGGCTCGATGTGCTCATCAAGCGCAACTCCGCCGCCGGTCGCCTGGAGTTCACAACGGACGCGGCCCCGGGGCATCGACCACGGCCTGTTCCAGATCATCGCCGTCGGCACGCCGCCGGATGAAGACGGCTCTGCCGATCTGCGCTACGTACTGGCCGTCGCGCGCACGATCGCGAGCCACATGAATCGTTATTCGATCGTTATCACCAAATCCACCGTGCCGGTCGGTACGGCGGACAAGGTGCGGGCCGAAATCGTTTCCACGCTGAAGGCGCGCAACGCCAGCGTCGAGTTCGACGTCGTCTCGAATCCCGAATTCCTGAAGGAAGGCGCGGCGATCGAGGACTTCATGAAGCCCGACCGCGTCGTTGTCGGCACGGACAATCCGCGCACGCAGGAGCTCATGCGCGCGCTCTACGAGCCGTTCACCCGCCAGCACGACCGCCTGATCGTCATGGACATCCGTTCGTCCGAGCTCACGAAGTACGCGGCGAACGCCATGCTCGCCACGAAGATCAGCTTCATGAACGAGCTCGCGAACATCGCGGAGCGCGTCGGCGCCGACATCGAGAAGGTGCGCGTCGGCATCGGTTCGGACCCGCGCATCGGCTACAGCTTCATTTATCCCGGCGTGGGCTACGGCGGCTCCTGCTTTCCGAAGGACGTGCAGGCGCTCGAGCGCTCCGCGCGCGAGGTCGGCTATCACGCCGATATCCTCGCGGCCGTCGAGGCCGTGAACAACCGGCAGAAGCAGGTGCTGGTCACCAAGCTGCGCAGGCACTTCGGCCTCAAGCTGAAGGGCGCGACCATCGCGCTGTGGGGGCTGGCGTTCAAGCCAAACACGGACGACATGCGTGCCGCCCCGTCGCGCACGATCATCGAGCTGCTGTCGAAGGACGGGGTAAAGATTCAGGCCTATGATCCGGTCGCGTCCGACGAAGCGCATCTTCGGCGACAAGCACGCCATCAGGCTGTGCGCCAATGCCTATGAGGCCGCGGAAGGCGCCGATGCCCTGGTCATCGTCACTGAGTGGAAAGAGTTCCGCAGCCCCGACTTCGATCGCCTCAAGCAATTGCTGAAGTCGCCGCTCATCTTCGACGGCCGCAACATTTATGATCCGGCCATGATGGAGCGTTTCGGATTCTTCTATTACGCAATCGGCCGCGGCCGGGCGCCGCCCTCCGAGTAGTCGATGCTCAATCGAGCTGGCCAGTCTCGACCGTGCAGTGATGCGCATTCCTGGAATGCCTAGTCAATCACTGTCAAGTCCTTCAAGCCCGCGAGGAAGCGGCCTAGAACGCAGCCAGCATCAGGGTAATCACGTCGCTGTATGAATTCCTGGAGACGTCCAGCAAGGTGGCCGGCGCTCGCATGAACGGGCCTGCCGTCGCTTCAGGACCCCGGGAGCAATCGACGGTCTCGGCGTTTGTGAGCTGACCGGCGACTGGCTTGCCTGGGATCGGTTTGGCGCCGCCGCGCGCCGAACCGTGCTGAGCCCATTCCACCTCATAGAGAATCAGCGCCCGCACAGCGTGCTGTCACACGGAGCGTACGGGACCCGGATATTGCGCCACCCGTGAATCTGAGGTGAGGAGCGTGATCCCTTCCACCTGAGCTTGCGCCACCAGGATCCGGTCGAACGGATCCTTGTGGATCAGCGGCAGGCTCTCGATGGCTACGGCATGCTCAATGGTGATCGGCAGCTCGCTGTACCCGTTGTCGAGCAAGCCGCGCCGGAGGATGCGCGGGTCCGCCTTGAAATCATCGCGTCGCAGCCCTCGTTTGATCACCACTTCCCACAGACTCGCTGCGCTGAAGAAGAGCTCGTTCTCTGGCGACCGGAGCAGCTTGCGCGCCTCCTTCGACAGCCGCTCGGGCTGACCGGCCGCCCGGAGCAGCAGGTGCGTATCGAGCAGGAGCTTCATGGGTCATCGCCGAAAAGTTGCTCGATCTCCTGCGCACCCATTTCGTCGAAATCATCGGGGACCGAGATCTCGCCAGCGAGGAACCCAAGCCGCTTCACTTTTCCGGGCTCCGGAGCGCTCAACGGCACCACTTTGACGAGCGGCTTGCCTGCCTTGGCGATCACAAAGGGCTCGCCTGCGGCAGCTTGGTCAACGAGCCGCGAAAGATGCGTCTTGGCTTCGTGGATGTTTACGGTCTGCATAGAACTACCTGTAAACTTAGTCCACTTATTGAGTTTCACGTAAATGGTTGACGGGTTACCACGCCAATTCCGCCTGTTTCCAAAACGCCGTTACCAGCGTGGGGCGTCGCTGCATGCCGCGCA
>JADGHX010000263.1 GCA_019683695.1 Steroidobacteraceae bacterium | reverse complement strand
GGGCCCGCGGGCCGCCCCCCCACCCCCCCCCCCCCCCCCGCCCCCCCCCCCCCCCCCCCCCCACGCCACACATCAGCCGTTGTTCACGCGCATGAAAATCGCGTCGGTCACGACCGCGTGCATCGGAATGTCGTGCGGCTGAGGGTAGATGGTCTGCAGCCGCGCAAAGCTGTATCCGATGCCGATCCGGAAGGGATTGTTCGGCGCCGCCGCCAGCGTGCGATCGTAGTAGCCGCCGCCGTAGCCGAGACGGAAGCCCGCCACGTCGAACCCGACGAGCGGAATGATCAGCGCATCGGGATGCACGACTTCGCGCCGCTCCGGAATCGGAATGTTCCAGAGCCCTCGCTGCAGCCGTTCGCCCGGAGTCCAGTTCCAGAATTCAACGGGCGCGCCACGCGTCACCACAACAGGCAACGCAACGCGGCCACCCACTTCGACATGGCGCTGCGCGATGTCGCGCACATCGATCTCGCCGCGGATCGGGAAATACAGACCCAGCGTGCCGTAGGCGCGCAGATCGATGTTCTCGATCAGACGCTGTTTCGCGCGCTCGCCTTGCGCGCGGCGCACGTGCGAGGGAAGCGCGAGGCGGTGCTGGATGAGCAGCTCGCGACTGCTCTTGCGCCACTCGCGGATGTCGTTCCAGTTCTCCGGCGAAGCCGGGGCGCCGAGGTCCAACGCCTTTTCGGTCACGTCTGGAAATCCCGGCCGTGGAGCATGGCGCGCACGATGCCCGCGCGCACCACGAAATCACCGAATCCCTCGCCGGACATGCGTTCCTGCGCGTACCGCTGCAGCACCGGCCGGAGTGAGTCGAGGATTTCCGTTTCCCCCACGTTCTCGCGATAGAGCGCATTGAGCCGATCGCCGGTGTGACTCGCGCCGAGGTACACGTTGTACTTGCCCGGCGCCTTGCCCACGAACGCAATCTCACCGAGATAGGGGCGCGAGCAACCGTTCGGGCAGCCACTCATGCGCACGTTGATGCCGGCATCCCCGAGCCCCAGCTCGGCGAGCATCGCCTCGAATTTCGCAAGAAGCTGCGGGAGATACCGCTCGCTTTCGGCCATGGCGAGCGCGCACGTGGGAAGCGCCACGCACGCGATCGCGTTGCGCCGGATGGGCGTGACGCGCTGGGCGGAGTCGAGGCCATAGTCGCTCAGCAACCGATCGATGCCCGCGCGATCCTTGTCGGGCACGCCGGCGATGATCACGTTCTGATTCGTCGTGACCGCGAAGACGCCCTGATGCGAGCTGGCGAGCGTACGCAGCCCGGAGAGGAGCGGCTTGCCCTCGAAATCGGCAAGCCGGCCCTGCTCGACATGGATGGTGTAGTGCCACCGCCCGTCCTCGCCGCGCACCCAGCCGAAGTGGTCGCCGTTCGACTCAAAGCGGAACTCGCGCGCGGGCTGCAACGGCCGGCCCATGCGTCGCGCAAGCTCCTCGCGGAACCAGTCGATGCCGAGATCCTCAATGGTGTACTTGAATCGGGCGTGAGAGCGATCCTTGCGATCCCCGTGGTCGCGCTGGATGCACATCGTGTGCTCCGCAACCGTCAACACGTCATCCGGTGTGCAGAATCCGACGACATCGCTCAGCCGCGGAAACGTGGCGGGCGTCCGGTGCGTCATGCCCATGCCGCCGCCGACGAGCACGTTGTACCCGACGATGCGGCCGCCCTCCACGATCGTCACGAACCCGAGGTCGTGCGCGTAGACATCCACATCGTTCTGCGGGGGCACCGCGATCGCGATCTTGAACTTGCGGGGCAGGTACGTGCGGCCGTAAATCGGCTCCTCTTCACCATTCACGGGCGCCGCATGCTGCTGCAGGAACACCTCGCGGTAGGCGCCCGTGCGCGGCATGAGCCGGCTCGAAATGGCGCGCGCGAGCGTGCTCACTTCGGCATGCACTGGAGATTGGAGCGGATTGGCGGTGCAGATGACGTTTCGATTGTCATCGCCGCACGCCGCGATCGTGTCGAGCCCTGCCGTGTAGAGGCCCTGGATGAGCGCGCGCAGATTGCGCTTGAACACGCCATGGAACTGGAAGGTCTGCCGCGTCGTGAGACGAAGCGTTCCGTTCCCGTAGCGCCTTGCCAGCGAATCGAGCGCGAGCCACTGGCTGGGCGTGCACACGCCACCCGGCAGGCGCACGCGGACCATGAACTGATAGCGCGGCTCGAGCTTCGCGCGCCGCCGCTCGTCGCGCAGGTCCCGGTCATCCTGCTGATAGATTCCGAAGAACTTGGTGAGCAGCGCATCCGACGCGGTGACCGCGCCGGTGATCGGGTCGATCAGACTCTCCTGCAGTGTGCCCCGCAGGAAGTGGCTGTCGTGCTTCAACTGCTCGTTCGAATGCAGCTCCGCGAGCGGGCGCGATCGGTCGAAGCGTTCTCTCGTCTCGCGCATCAGTACACGTCCCGCTGGTAGCGCCGCTCCCGCTGGAGCTGCACGATGTATTCGGCGGCCTTGTCCTCGGACCACCCGGCCTGCTGCTGCACGATCTCCGTGAGCGCAGCGTGCACATCGCCGGCCATGTGTTTCGCGTCACCGCACACGTAGAAGTACGCGCCTTCCTGAAGCCAGGCCCAGAGCTCGGCGGCGCGCTCGCGCATGCGGTGCTGCACGTACACCTTCTCGGCCTGGTCGCGTGAGAAGGCGACGTCGATGCGGTTCAGCACGCCCTGCTTGCGGAAATCCAGCCACTCCTGCTGATAGAGAAAATCCGTCTCGAAGCAGCGGTCGCCGAAGAAGAGCCAGTTGCGCCCGCGCGCGCCCGTGGCCGCGCGCTCCGTGACGAACGCGCGGAACGGGGCGACGCCCGTGCCCGGGCCCACCATGATGATCGGCGTGTCCGGCGCCGGAAGGCGGAAGCCGGAATTGCGATGCAGATAGATGGGCGCGGTGGCGTCCTCGCCGTCCAGTTGCGCGAGCATCCCGGAGACGACGCCCCGGCGGCGGCGGCCGTGCGCCTCGTATTCCACGATGCTCACGGTGAGGTGCACCTCGTCCGGCGTGGCGTGCAGGCTGGATGCAATCGAGTACAGGCGCTGCGCAAGCGGACGAAGCAGCCGCGCGAACGCATCGGCGTCCAGCCCCCGGGGCGGATGATCCCGCACGAGATCGATGACGTCCCGGCCATGCAGATACTTCTGCAGATCCGCATCGCGATCGGGCGTGAGCAACTGCGCGAGCGATTCGTCTTTCACCGCTTCGGCGTAGCGCTCGAGGAATGCACGGTTGAGCGGCCCGATGTCGTAGCGCTCGATGAGCGCGTCGCGCAGGCTGGTGGCGCCGGAGTCGGCATTGACCGGTGCTTCGGCGTCGAACTTCAGGCTCTGGATCAGCAGATCCACGTCCGCCGCGTCGTTCCGGGGGACGATGCCGATGGCATCGCCCGGCTCGTAGCGGATATTCGAGTCCCCGAGCGCCAGCTCGATGTGCCGCACGTCCTTGGTCGAGCCCCGCGCGGTGAGCCGTTGATTCGTGAGCACGCTCGCCTGGAACGGGTTCTTGCGGGTGTACGCGTTCGACACCGAGGCCACGCGATAGTCCCCGGCTGCACGGGCCATCGACGCCAGATCCGCGCCGCGCGCGACACCTGTGCGGGTTGCCGCAGCCTCGGCGAGCTTCTCGATCACCGCCTCCATCCACTGGCTCGCGGGCACGTCGAAGTCCACGTCGCAATCCACGCGCGGATGCAGGCGGGATGCGCCGAGCGCTTCGAGCTTCGCGTCGAACCGGCGGCCGGTTTCACAGAACTGCTGGTAGCTCGAATCCCCCAGCGCCAGAACGGCGTACTTGAGGTGCGAGAGCGACGGCGCCTTGCGGCTGTTCAACAGCTCCCACAGCGGCAGCGCGCGATCCGGCGGATCGCCCTCGCCCTGGGTGCTCACCACGACGAGCAGCGTCTGCGCGGCGGCGAGCTCCGCCTTGCGGCAATCCATCATGTCGAGCAGCGTGGACGAGATGCCCCGCCGGCGGAGCGCTTCATCGAGCTGCTTCGCCAGCCGCTCCGCGTTGCCGGTCTGTGAACCGTAGACCACGGTGGCGAGCGGCGACGCGCTCGCCGCAGGGGCCGCCGCCACAGGCTCGGCACCCGCGGCGACCGCAACGCCCGCGAGATAGCCGCTCAGCCAGAGGCGCTGAGCGGCATCGAGTTTCGCGATGAGCCGGCGAGCTTCGTCTGCAAGCGGCGGGGCGAGCGGAGCGCTCGCCCACGGATCGAGACCCGGCGGCGCTCCCGGCAGGGTGGCCACGGAGGATTCCACGATTGGCGTTACCCGCGCGGCTGCTTCACGAGACGCAGATACGGCCGCTGCTCGTTCCACCCTTCGGGGAAGAGCTTGCGCGCCTCGTCGTTCGACAGCGAGGGCACGATGATCACGTCATCGCCGGACTTCCAGTTCACCGGCGTGGCAACCTTGTGCTTGTCCGTGAGCTGCAGCGAATCGATCACGCGCAGGATCTCGTCGAAGTTGCGACCGGTGCTGGCCGGATAGGTGATCGTCGCGCGGATCTTGCGCTCCGGATCGATGATGAACACCGAGCGCACCGTGAGGGTGGTGCTGGCGTTCGGATGAATCATGCCGTACAGGTTCGCCACCTTGCGGTCCGCATCGGCGATCAGGGGGAAGCGCGGACGCGCACCCTGCGTCGCCTCGATGTCATCGGCCCAGCGCTGGTGGTCGCCCAGCGGGTCCACCGAGAGGCCGATCACCTTCACGTTGCGCTTCTCGAACTCCGGGCGGAGCTTTTCGGTGTAGCCGAGCTCGGTCGTGCACACCGGCGTGAAATCCTTCGGGTGGGAGAAGAGCACCGCCCATGAATTGCCGAGCCACTCGTGGAAGCGGATCGTGCCCGCTGTGGTCTCCGCGGTGAAATCCGGAGCCGTGTCGCCGAGCTGGAGTGCCATTACCAATTCCCTCCTCGCGTGTTTATGGGAAAAATCGCCAGTTTGCACAGCGGGCGGGATGCTAACACCTCATATTGTGATACATCGCTAACGAATGGCTCTGGGCATATGCATTGCCGCTATATGCGGACGGAAG
>JADGHX010000065.1 GCA_019683695.1 Steroidobacteraceae bacterium | reverse complement strand
TTCGTGAGGAGGGCGCGCAGGCGGTAGAGCGCGTCGAGGGCGGCGCGGGGTGAGAGGGTGTCGGGGTCGAGGGGCTCCAGTGCGGCTTTCAGGTCGCTGAGGAGCGCGGCGTCGGCGGCGGTCTGGGCCTCGGTGGCGGCGCGGAGGGCGGCTTCGTCGGGCTCGAAGAGGGGGAGCTCCGTTTGCGGGGACTTGCGCACGCGCGCGCCTGCGGCGTTCGCGCGATCGCGCTGGGATTCGAGCGCTTCGAGGTATCTGCGCGCCTGCGCGATCACGTCCCGCGGCACGCCCGCGAGCTGCGCCACCTGCAGCCCGTAGCTGCGGTTCGCCGGGCCTTCGCGCACGGCGTGCAGGAACACGATGCCGTCGCCGTGCTCGGTGGCATCCAGGTGCACGTTCACGCAGCCCTCGACTTCCTGCGCCAACGCCGTGAGCTCGAAGTAATGCGTGGCGAAGAGCGTGAACGCCTTCACGCGAGTGGCCATGTGCTTCGCCATCGACCACGCGAGTGACAAGCCATCGAAGGTGCTGGTGCCGCGACCGATCTCGTCCATGATCACGAGGCTGCGCGCCGTCGCGTTGTGAAGGATGTTCGCGGCTTCAGTCATCTCGACCATGAAGGTCGATCGGCCGCCGGCGAGATCGTCCGCCGCACCGATGCGCGTGAAAATGCGGTCCAGCGGGCCGAGCACGGCCCGATCCGCCGGGACGAAGCTTCCCATGTGCGCGAGGATCGCAATGAGCGCGGCCTGGCGCATGTACGTGGACTTACCGCCCATGTTCGGGCCGGTGATGATGAGCATGCGCCGGTCCGCGTCGAACGACAGGTCGTTCGGCACGAACGGCGCCTCGGAGAAGCGCTCCACGATCGGGTGCCGGCCCGCCACGATTTGCAGCATCGGCTCGCTCACGAGCTCGGGGCGCGTCCAGTTCAGCTCGCATGCACGCTCGGCCAGGCAGGCGAGCGCATCCAGCTCCGAAAGCGCCGCGGCGGTCTGCTGCATGGGGCCGAGCCGATCGATGAGCTGTGTGAGCAGCTCGTCGTACAGCTCCTTCTCGCGGGCGAGCGCGCGGTCGCGCGCGCTGAGCACCTTGTCCTCGAACGCTTTCAGCTCCGGCGTGATGAAGCGCTCCGCGGACTTCACCGTCTGACGACGCACGTAGTCCTTCGGCACGCGCTCGGCGTCCTTGCGCGTCACTTCAATGAAAAAGCCTTGAACACGGTTGTAGCCGAGCTTCAGACCCGGAATGCCGCTGCGCTCGCGCTCACGGCGCTCGAGCTCCAGCAGGAAGGCGTCGGTATTGGTGGAGATGTTGCGCAGCTCGTCCAGGTCCGCGTCGTAGCCCGGAGCGATCACATCGCCATCCCGCACGAACGTGGAAGGCTCGGCGGCGATGGCGCGCGTCAGTAGCTCCGCCGCGTCCTCGTGATTCTGGCTGCGGTCGTGAAGCACTCTCAGCAGTGGCGAGTCGATCGTCGCGAGCGCGCTCCGTAGCGCTGGCAATGCGCCGAGCGATGTGCGCAGCTGCGTGAGATCCCGCGGCCGGGCCGAACGCAGCGCGACGCGCGACAGGATGCGCTCGATGTCCCCGATGTTGCGCAGATGCTCGCGCAAGCCTTCGAAGCGGCGGCCATCAATCAGCGCTTCGAGCGCGTGATAGCGGGTTTGCAGCGTGGCCTGATCGGTGATTGGCCGATTGAGCCAGCGTCGCAGCTGCCGGGAGCCCATCGACGTGACGCACCGATCGATCACCGCGAAGAGCGTGGCGTCCGGGTTCCCGGAGAGGCTGACGTCCAGCTCCAGATTGCGGCGCGTGTTCGCGTCGATGATGAGGGCATCCGTGCGCTCTTCCACCGTGAGCGCGCGGATGTGGGGCACGGCGGCCTTCTGCGTATCCCGCACGTACTGGAGCAGCGCGCCGGCTGCGCAGATCGCAAGGGGCAGATCGTCTGCGCCGAAGCCTTTCAGATCCAGCGTGCCGAGCTGGTCCGTGAGCAGGCGGGACGCGCTCGAGAGCTCGAAGTACCACGGCGGCCGTGTGCGGACCGTGGTGCCATTGCGAGCGAGGTCGTCCGCTTGTGCATTCTCCGAGACAAGCAGCTCCGCAGGCTTCAGCCGCTCCAGCTCCGCGAGCAACGACGTGCGACCTTCCGTCTGCAGCACCGTGAACCGGCCGGCCGCGAGGTCCAGCCACGCGAGGCCGAACCGTTCGCCCTGCCGCGCCACGGCCGCGAGCAACGTCTCACGGCGGGCATCGAGCAGAGCCTCGTCGGTCACCGTGCCCGGCGTGACGATGCGAACGACCTGGCGCTCGACCGGCCCTTTCGATTTCGACGGATCGCCCTGCTGTTCGCAAACGGCGACGCATTCACCCTTGCGCACGAGCCTTGCGAGATACGACTCCACGCTGTGAAAGGGCACGCCCGCCATCGGAATGGGCTGGCCGGCGGATTGGCCTCTGGTGGTGAGCGTGATGTCCAGCAGAGCGGCTGCACGACGCGCGTCGTCGTAGAACAGCTCGTAGAAATCCCCCATTCGGTAGAACAGCAGCGTGTCCGGGTACTGCGCTTTGATGCGCAGGTACTGCTGCATCATCGGGGTGTGTTGAGCGAGCGCGGTGTCATTCATGGAGGGCGGGAGTCTACTGCAGAGCTGCGCGCTCGGGGCGGTTGACACGCGCGGGCGCGGCCGCTAATCCGCGCGTGGCCGACAGTGCACGCCTGCTTGATGTTCCACTCGCGTAGGCCCCTCACGTGCAGGCGGTCCAGTGAGCGTGCGGAGCAGGCAGCTGCTGTCGGCGTCGGTGCTTCCTCCTGCTCCGGGTTGTGCGCGTGCAGGGTCAGCAGATCCGGCCGCAGAATGAGCCGGATACCGCGGTACTTCTCGTTCGAGAGAATTGCATAGTGCTGCCGAGCCCTGCACGGATGCGTGGATCGCGAAGGCGATGATGGATGTCGCCGGCCGTACGCTCACGCCGCCGCCGGTCCGGAATTTCCGGAAGCCTTCTGCCGTTAGACTTGCTGGGTAGCGGTGAGGCTGCGCCCGACGAAGGCCAGCCCGCCGGCGATAACGGCGAGCCGCTGTATCACTGATCGACCCACGGCTGGCGCCACGCGATGCGGTTCGTTCTGAGATCGAGCGTCGCGAACACGCCGCCGCGAGGCGTCGCAAAGCGGGTCACGGACGTATCGATTGCGATGTCGGTGGCCCGCGCAACGAATGCCAATCGACTCCTGCGCCCCGAACCGGCTGGTGGTGATGGCTGGCAGGCGATCTTGCTGTTGCGCAAATTCGGACGGCATGCTGCTTGCGCGCGATCTGGGCAGGTGGACGACCGGGGCGAGCTGCTGGTTGCGTGCAAGGAAGGCTGCGCAGCGTGCGACGTCGCAGTCGAGAGCCGCCATAAGAACAGATAGAGCGCGCGGCAGGCGCGTCACGCGCGATCAGAAATTCAAAGGGGGGGAGCATGGCTAGTCATCTTCTTGGGAATCATTGTGCCGCGAGCAACTGCGGCGCACGTGCCGCCGCGTCGGCGATCGTGGCCGCGGTGGTTGCCGCGAGCCTCGCATGCGCGCCGGCGCTTGCGCAGGAGGGGGACCCGGCACTCCAGGAAATTGTCGTGACGGCGCGATACAAGCAGGAAAACCTGCAGACGACGCCACTCGCGATCACGGCGCTCTCAGATGAGACACTCGAGCAGCGCAGCCTCACCAACGTCGACGACATCGGGCTTGCGATCCCGAACGCCTACTTCCGGCCGCCGGTCAGCAACTACGGTCCGACCCAGACGATCGGACTGCGCGGAATCATCCAGACGGATTTCAGCTATGCCTTCGAGCCCGCCGTCGGGCTCTACATCGACGACGTGTATCACGGAACGCTGACCGGCTCGTCCATGGATCTGCTCGATCTCGAGCGCGTCGAGGTGCTGCGCGGCCCGCAGGGCACGCTGTTCGGCAAGAACAGCCTGGGGGGTGCGATTCGCCTCATCTCGAAGAAGCCGCAGGGTGACAACACGGGCTCGGTCGAAGTCACCTACGGGCAATTCAGCCGCCTCGACGTGCGCGCCGTTGGCGACTTCGCGCTCGTGCCGGACAAGGCCATGGTGCGCATCGTGGGGCTCTCGCGCCGCCGTGACGGGTATGGCAAGCGCCTCGATTTCACGTGCGAGATGCAGCGACGTGGCACGCCGGAGCTGGCCGGCATCGGAGATGGGATCGGCGCAGATGGCTCCGCCGGTGGCGCACTGGATGGCAATCCGGATGTGGTGCCCGTGGGCAGCGCGGCCGACAACGCGTTCTCCTTCCCGCAGGCGGTGGACCCCCGACAGAGCGGGGACTGCGCGCTCGGCAGCCTGGGCGGCGAAGAGTCGAACGCAGCGCGCGTCATGCTGCGCCTGCTGCCGCGCGAGGACTGGGAAATCAACATTGCGGCCGATTACACGTCGCAGAACGATGATCCGCCGGTTGAAACGGCGCTCACGCATCGGGGCGGCGCCATCGATGGCTTCTACGACAACACGGTCGTCTACAAGAAATACGGCATTCGCTATACGGCGGATTCGCGCTTCGTGACGGGCGATCCGTTCACGAACTATGCCGGCTACAACGATATCGTGACCGGCGTGACCTACAATCCGGATCAGCGATATGACGGCTGGGGCACCTCGGCCACGGTGGATTACACCATCACGGACAAGGTGCGCGCGAAATTCATCGCGGCGTATCGCACGTATGACTCCAAATGGATCAACGACAGCGACCTCACGCCGTTCGGGCTCATCCAGACGGACTATCTGCAGCAGCACCTGCAGCGGCAGGCGGAGCTGCAACTGAGCGGGCTCTCGCTCGGCGACCGCCTCGACTGGACGACGGGGGTGTTCTTCTACAATTCGAAGAGCCGGGCCTACAACACGACGAATTTCGACGCGTTCAACGCGCTCGGGATCCTGCCGGACTTCGTGGCCGACGATCGCTTCACGAGCGAGAACAAGTCCGTCTTCCTGCACCTCAACTATCAGCTCAGCGACTCGTGGTCGGCGTCGGCCGGCGTGCGTTACACGGACGAGAAGAAGACGAATCTGTTTCAGCATTTCGGACAGATCGTCATCCCCGATCCGCTGCACTTCGGCGACAGCCGCGTCGACTACAACGTGGTGGTCGACTTCAAGGCGACCGATGACCTGTTCTTCTACGGCACGGTGGCGAGCGGCTTCCGGTCGCCCGGTGTGAACCCTCGCATCTCCACGCCCGGGCAGCTCCAGCCCGTTCCCGGCGAGGAGGCCGTCAACTACGAGCTCGGCGCGAAGCTCGATCTGTTCGAGCGCCGGGTGCGGCTGAACACGGCGCTCTTCTACATGGATTACGACCCGCGCCTGTTCCAGACGATCGCGACCCAGTGCAACGCGGCTGACGACCCCGATCCGGGCACGCCGTACTTCCTGGCCGGCGGCAACTGCCCGCCCGGCACGCCGCTCGCCGGCACGACCGGCATCAGCCCGTGGTTCGTTTATACGAGCGTACCGGCCAAGGTGAAGGGCGCCGAGCTCGAGGCCTTCCTGTTCCCGACGGAGCGGCTCGCCATCAACTATTCCTTTGGCTACAACTTCACGGAAGTGGACGCGAGCCCGACGCAGATCGGCTACATCGACAGCTCGGTGTTCACGCAGCCGAAGCTCAACATGAGCGCCGGCGTTCAGTACACGTTGTCGCTCGGCTCGGCCGGCACGCTCACGCCGCGCATCGACGCGTTCTACCAGTCCCATCGCACGAACGGGCCCGTGAACCTGCCGCAGAAGGAGCCGGACTGGATCATCGGCGGCTACACGCTGCTCAATGCACGTGTCGCATACGAGACGCCTGACAAGACCTGGGAGGTGGCTCTGAGCGCCACGAATCTCGGCGACAAGTTCTACTGGCAGCAGCTTGGCGCGGCCACGACGGCCACCGGCGCCATCACCGATGCGCGCGCGGGCACGCCGGGGCGCCCGCGCGAATGGGCGATCACGGTCAGAAAGAATTTCTGACTTCGCAAGCGGGTGTCACAGGCGGACGAGGCTTGAATCGCCGGCCGTTGGCGGAACATCCGCCGCGGCCGGCGTGTGCGCGAGAGTTGTCGCGACCTCATTCGTGCCCTTCCGGTGGTGCATGCGCTGGCGATGGATCCGTCGCTTGCGGTCGGCCGATTCGAGCGCGATTGGTGCGTCGATGACATCTGCGGTCGTTGGCGAATGGAATGCGGGGTCTACTGCTCAGCTGCGCACTCCGGGCGGTTGACACGCGTGTGTGCAGCCGCTAATCCGTCGGCATGGCCGACGATGCACGTCTGTTCGATCTCGCCACTCGCGTGGGCCGTCACCTGCAGGCAGCCGGTGCGCGCATGGTCACCGCCGAGTCCTGCACGGGTGGGTGGATTGCGAAGGCGATGACGGACGTCGCCGGCAGCTCGCAGTGGTTCGAGTGCGGGTTCGTCACGTATTCGAATGCTGCGAAGGTGAGAGACCTTGGCGTCTCGGCCAGCACGCTCGAGCAGCATGGCGCCGTCAGCGAAGCGACGGTACGTGAAATGGCGGAAGGCGCGCTGCGCGTGTCTGGCGCGGAGGTGGCGGTTGCGGTGAGCGGCATCGCCGGGCCGGATGGCGGCACGCCGGCGAAGCCTGTGGGAACCGTCTGGTTCGCCGTGGGTGTACGCCGCGCGAACGCGTTCGTCATTGAAAGCCGCAAGCAGATGTTCGAAGGGAACCGGGAACACATCCGCCGGTGTTCAGTGGCCTACGCACTGGAGTGGATTCTCCAGTTGCATCTGCACCCGAAGCCGTGACCTCGGTGTCGAGACCCGGGTTGTCAGCGGCAAGCAGTCCATGAGTCGCGATCCGAGTGCTTCCAAGGAGCCGAGCAGGCGGCTCTTCTTCGCGCTCTGGCCGGATGACGCCATGCAGGAGGCGCTCGCAGAAGCGAGCCGTGAAGCCATCCGCAGGAGCGATGGGCAGCCCGTGCCCGTTCAGAACTATCACTTCACGCTGGCTTTTCTGGGTTCGGTCGTTGAGAGCCGTATCGAAGGCGTGCAGGCGGTGGCGGCGCGCGTCGCCGCGGCCTTCAGAGACGCGCGTCAGGCAAGCGATGCGCACGTGCGCTTTGGGCTGGACCGCATCGAGCACTGGAAGAAGCAGGAAATTCTCTGCGCCACCTCGACGACACCGTCAGCCGCCGCGGCGGCTCTCTCGGAAGCGCTGAAGCAGGCACTCACCGCCGAAGGATTTGCGCCCGATCTCAAGCCCTTCCGCGCCCATGTCACGCTGGCGCGCAAAGTTCGGCGCGCAACTGCCGATCGGACCGTGCCGCCGATCTGGTGGGCGTTTCCCGCTTTCCACCTGATCGAGAGCCAGACGCTCCCGTCCGGCTCGCTATACAGTAGTCGCGCGAAGTGGCTACTGGATGCGCCCGCGCGCTGAGCGAGTTTCTGCACGAAAACGCCACGAATCCGCCTCGGACGGCCGTCTCACCGCGGTTTCGTTGTGTGATAATTCGCGCTTCAGTCACCTGCCGGAATCCCCACGAATGGAAGAAAACCGCAAGAAGGCGTTGGCCGCCGCGCTGGGCCAGATCGAGAAGCAGTTTGGCAAGGGCTCGGTCATGCGTCTGGGCGATGCGGCCGCCACGTTCGACGTGGACACGGTCTCCACAGGCTCCCTCGGGCTCGACATTGCGCTGGGCGTGGGCGGTCTGCCGCGCGGGCGCATCGTGGAAATCTATGGTCCGGAGTCCTCGGGCAAGACCACGCTCACCCTGCAGGTGGTGGCGGAAGTGCAGCGCCAGGGCGGCACCGCAGCGTTCGTGGACGCGGAGCATGCCCTCGATCCGGCATACGCCGAGAAGCTCGGCGTGAACATCAACGACCTGCTCGTGTCGCAGCCGGATACGGGAGAGCAGGCGCTCGAGATCACGGACATGCTGGTCCGCTCCGGCGCGGTGGACATCGTGGTGGTCGACTCGGTGGCCGCGCTCACGCCGAAGGCCGAAATCGAAGGTGAGATGGGCGAGCTGCAGGTGGGCCTGCACGCGCGCCTCATGTCGCAGGCGCTGCGCAAGCTCACAGGCAACATCAAGCGCTCGAACACCATCGTCATCTTCATCAACCAGATCCGCATGAAGATCGGCGTCATGTTCGGCAACCCCGAGACCACCACGGGTGGCAACGCGCTCAAGTTCTACGCATCCGTGCGCCTGGACATCCGGCGCATCGGCGCCATCAAGAGCGGCGAAGAGGTCGTGGGGAACATGACCCGCGTGAAGGTCGTGAAGAACAAGGTGGCCCCGCCCTTCAAGGAAGCCGAGTTCGAGATCATGTATGGAGCCGGCATCTCCCGCGAAGGCGAGATCATCGAGCTGGCGAGCGCGCAGGGCATCATCGAGAAGTCCGGCGCGTGGTACTCCTACAAGGGCAGCCGCATCGGCCAGGGCAAGGACAACGCGCGCGCC
This sequence comes from Steroidobacteraceae bacterium, assembly GCA_019683695.1. Classification (GTDB taxonomy): domain Bacteria; phylum Pseudomonadota; class Gammaproteobacteria; order Steroidobacterales; family Steroidobacteraceae; genus JADGHX01. Next base: position 15,126 of record JADGHX010000065.1, on the reverse strand, counting down.
TTCCTGCAGCAGAACAAGGAAGTCGCCCGGGAAATCGAGGAGCAGGTGCGGGCGAAGCTCCTGCCCGCGAAGCAGGCGCGCAACGGCGGCGAGGAAAAGACCGCCTGAGGCGGCGGGGCGGCCTCGCGTCCGGGCGCCCCTCGGGCAGACGCTTCACCTCGCGCGCATGCGCAAACCCCGCACCAGGGAGCTGGACCCTTCCCACGCCGCAGACCCGGAACGCGTGCGGCTCGCCGCGGTGACGCTCCTCGCGCGACGCGACTACGCGAGCGGCGAGCTGCGGCAGAAGCTCGAAGGGCAGGGGTACGAAGCGGGTGCCGTCTCCGCCGCGCTTGCGGATCTCGTCGCAAGCAAGATCGTGGACGACGCCCGGTTTGCGGAAAACTATGTCACATCGCACGCGGCGCGCGGGCACGGCCCGGTGCGCATCGCGGCGGACCTGCGCGCCCTGAACCTTCCTGCCGAGCTCATCGACGCCGCGCTCGCCGCCGGCCCCGACTGGCGTGCCCGGGCGCGCGAGGTGCGCATCCGCCGATTCGGCCTTGAGGAACCCGTCACCTGGGCCCAGAAAGCCCGGCAAGGCCGGTTTTTGCAGTACCGGGGCTTTTCATCGGATCATATCCGGGCCGCTCTGGGCGCCGACTTCGATCCGGACGAGTAGACACTTGAGCACACCGCGTTTCATGACCGCGGCGGAGGTTCGCCGCGCTTTTCTCGAGTATTTCCGCCAGCAGGGGCACACGCTGGTGCCCTCCAGCTCCCTGGTGCCGGGGAACGACCCGACGCTGCTGTTCACGAATGCCGGCATGGTCCAGTTCAAGGACGTGTTCCTCGGCAAGGAACGGCGGGATTACGTGCGCGCGGCCTCCGCGCAGCGTTGCGTGCGCGCGGGCGGCAAGCACAACGACCTCGAGAACGTCGGCTACACCGCCCGGCATCACACGTTCTTCGAGATGCTCGGGAATTTCTCGTTCGGGGATTACTTCAAGCGCGACGCCATCCGCTTCGCGTGGGAGTTCGTCACCGGCCCGCAGTGGCTGGGCATCGACCCCTCGCGCCTCATGGTCACCGTGTACCACACGGACGACGAGGCCTATGACGTCTGGCACAAGGTGGTCGGCGTGCCCGCGGACCGCATCGTGCGCATCGGCGACAAGCCCGGCGGCGGCTCCGACAATTTCTGGCAGATGGGGGACACCGGCCCCTGCGGCCCCTGCACCGAGATCTTCTACGACCACGGCCCCGAGGTGCCCGGCGGCCCGCCCGGCTCGCCGGACGCGGACGGCGACCGCTGGATCGAGATCTGGAACCTCGTGTTCATGCAGTACGATCGCGCGGCCGATGGCACGCTCTCGCCGCTGCCGAAGCCCTCTGTGGATACCGGCATGGGGCTCGAGCGCACGGCCGCCGTCATGCAGGGCGTGCACTCGAATTACGAGATCGACCTCTTCCAGGGTCTGATTCGCGCAGCCGCGGAGCTGGCGGGCACGAGCGACCTCAATTCCAGCTCGCTGCGCGTGATCGCGGATCACATCCGTGCGTGCACGTTCCTGGTTCTGGATGGCGTAGTGCCCTCGAACGAGGGGCGCGGTTACGTGCTGCGCCGGATCATCCGCCGCGCCATCCGGCACGGCTACAAGCTCGGCATCCAGGAGCCGTTCTTCTACAAGCTCGTGTCCGCCCTCGAAAAGGAAATGGGCGCGGCCTATCCGGAGCTCACCACGGGCCGCGCGCAGGCCGAGCGCGTGCTGAAGCAGGAAGAGGAGCGTTTCGCGGAAACGCTCGCCACAGGCATGAAGCTGCTGGAGGACATCATCGAGCGTCGGCAGCCGGCCGGTGCGAAAGTCATTCCCGGCGACGTGGTCTTCAAGCTCTACGACACCTACGGCTTCCCCGTGGACCTCACGGCGGATGTGGCTCGCGAGCGCGGGTTCAGCATCGACCAGGCCGGTTTCGATGCGGCCATGGACGCGCAGCGCGAGCTGGCGCGCGCCGCCAGCAAGTTCAAGGTGGACCTGCGCGGCGGCACCATCGTCGAGTCGCGCACCCTGTTCCAGGGCTATGAGGGCACGGACTCGGACGGCCGCGTCGTCGCGCTGCTGAAGGATGGCGCGCAGGTGGACAGCCTCAATGCCGGCGAGCAGGGCGAAGTGGTCCTCGACCGCACGCCGTTCTATGCGGAAGCCGGCGGGCAGGTGGGTGATGCGGGCGAGCTGTCCGGGCGCGGCATTCGCTTCATCGTGGAAGACACACAGAAGCGCGGCGCCGCGCACTCGCACATCGGCAAGGTCGTGGAAGGGCGCATTGCGCTCGGGGACACGCTCGGTGCCCACGTGAACGCGGCACGCCGTCGCGCCACTGCGCTGAACCACACGGCTACGCATCTTCTGCATGCAGCCTTGCGGAAGGTGCTCGGCACGCACGTGCAGCAGAAGGGCTCGCTGGTGGCGCCGGACCGCCTGCGCTTCGACTTCTCGCATTTCCAGCCGGTGACCTCGGACGAGCTGCGGCACATCGAGCACCTCGTCAACAGCGAGATCCGCCGCAACGAGCCGGCGGAAACGCAGGTGATGGATTACGACAGCGCGGTGGCGGCAGGGGCCATGGCGCTGTTCGGCGAGAAATATGAGAAGGACGTGCGCGTGCTGCGCATCGGCGACTTCTCGATGGAGCTGTGTGGCGGCACGCATGTCCGGCGCGCCGGCGACATCGGCTTCTTCAAGATCGTGAGCGAGAGTGGCGTGGCCGCGGGCGTCCGGCGCATCGAAGCGCTCACGGGCGAGGCCGCGCTGGACTATGTCGAGCAGAACGAGCTGCTGATCAAGGAAGTGGCGGGCCTCGTGCGCGGCACGCGCGACGAGCTGGGCGAGAAGGTGCGGGACGCCCTCGAGCGCATTCGTCAGATGGAACGCGAGATCCGCGCGCTCAAGGACAAGCTCGCTTCCGGCCGGGGCGTGGACCTCGCTTCGAGCGCCATCGACATCGGCGGCGTGAAGGTGGTGGCCACGAAGGTGGATGGCGCGGATGCGGGAGCGCTGCGGAATGCGGTGGATCAGCTGAAGGATCGGCTGAAGTCCGCCGTGGTGGTGCTGGCCTCGGTGGAAGCGTCGTCGAAGGTGGTTCTCGTCGCCGGCGTGACGAAGGACCTGACCGCGCGCATCAAGGCCGGGGAGCTCGTGGGCTCCGTCGCCGCAAAGGTGGGCGGGCGCGGCGGCGGCCGACCCGATTTCGCCCAGGCGGGCGGTACCAACCCTGCCGCGCTCGATGCTGCGCTCGCCGACGTGGAGAGTTTCGTCCGCGGAAAGCTGGCCGCCTGAGCACACCGTCCCGGCGCGAAAGCGCACGCCTCGCGCGGCGCTTTCGCGCGCAGTGCCTCACTTCTCCAGCGCGTCAATCACACCATGGTCTGAAACGCTGTCCGATTATCGCCCTTGTGCAAGGGAGATTCAGGGTTTCTCTGATGTGTCTTTTTAGCGTCACGCCGTAGATTCCGTGCTGGAATCATGCGGCCTGCGGCAGATCTGCAGTCGCACGATCATGGAGGAAAACAGATGTTGATTTTGACGAGACGGGTTGGTGAAACCGTGATGATCGGCAACGACGTGACGGTCACCGTGCTGGGCGTAAAAGGCAATCAGGTGCGCGTAGGGATCAATGCGCCGAAGAACGTTGCCGTACACCGCGAAGAAATCTACGAGCGCATCAAACGCGAACAGCAGGGGGAGCCGAGCGACGAGTCGCCTTCTTCGGCCGAATTCGCTTCCGCCTGATTCGCCTGCCGGGCGCCCGACGCCACACGACTTCCGCACGTGAGTGCGCCGCCTTCGGGCGTGGCCGCCGTGCGGGTGTGCCTTCCCGAGACCGCGTTTTCATGTTCGCTGTCCAGACGGTGAGTGCCGCGAGCGCTCGCCGCGGGCGCCCGTGCGCGCGCGAATCGCATGCCGCTTTTGCCGCCTGCGCCCCCGTTCAGTATCATGCGCGCCTGCGCGAGCGGCGGCCCCGGCCCCGCTCGCGCGCAAGCTTCTGAGTCCAAACGGGTTTCAACCCCGCACGGAGAGATGGCCGAGTGGTCGAAGGCGCACCCCTGCTAAGGGTGTAAGGGCCAAAAGCCCTTCGAGGGTTCGAATCCCTCTCTCTCCGCCAGTTTCTGCATCCGAACGCATCGACTGGCTTCCGTCCGATCCGGCTGGAATCGCTTCCGCCATGCGCGTATCGCCTGCCGCAACCGAGCTTGCAGAAGCCGCTGGCTTCGACATCAGCCTGATTCGCGAGAACCTTTCTTATTCATACGAGCAGCGGGCCATCCTTCATCAGGCCGCGCTCGAACTGATGCTCGAGATGGAACGGGCGGGACAGAAACTCCGTGACGCAGCAGCTGAACGAACTCATCCAGCGGCTTTGGGACGCTGACATCGAGCTCGCTATTTCACGTTCAGTCCCAGGAAGCTCAGACACTGAACAACGTCGTCGCGGCCATCGGCGCCGGTAAGTTTCATGGCTAATGCGGTGAGGAGAACGGCGGTGTTTGCGCTCCGCATCGCCTGGTCCGCCGACTTCAGATAGATGGAACACCCTTCCACATCCCACCTCTCCGCCATGCACGCCTCGAAGTGTCCGTGAGGGCTGCTCGGAGAGCCGGTCAGGCCATCAAGCAAGTTTGTCCAGATAGTCTGCTGCCTGATCGTTCCGGCGACGATCGTCGCCGTTGCAGCGAGCCTGGCGGCGCCAATGAGCTCGTTCAAATCCCGAGCAACTGAAGTGGGCGCGGAAGCATCTCGCGCCAGAACGGAATTCACGAAGTCGAGAGCGCCCAGCAGGCAAGCATTGAAACCCTCCTTCTTTTCCTTCGCTGCAGTGATCGAGGCCGTTTTCTTGTGGTCGTCGGCTGAAAGCTCTCGCGCGCCACAATGCCTCGGTTCGTTATCCCCCACGGCGCACGCCATGCCGGATAAGCGAGTGGGCGCTTGCAGAGCGCCAGATGGCGCTGGCGCCGGGACAAAAATGGCCGGCTGCTGAGAGATGCATCCTCCGAAGGGATTTCGGATCGCACAGTCCGCAGCGGCGTTCACGGCCCATTGAAGGCAGACGAGGGTAAACGTGGCAATCATCGGTTTCATTCTTCTATCTCCGGTCACAACCGCGGTTTGCGTCACCGCTTGCTTGTATAGCGAGGGCACCTGTGACAACCCGGCACAGGTGATCGGGCTGGCACCTGCTGCCAGGAAGGCGGCGGATTGCCGCGACGCAGAGTGCGCTGTCCGCGCTCGCGTACGGCGCGGCAGTCCGGAGGTATCCAAACGTGCTTGGGTCGTGTGCTCGACGTGCAGGACTCGTGCGCGTGCAAGTTTCAACTCGCCAGCGCCTGCAAGGAGCGTCTCGGAGTCGGGCCAAAGTTGCGCGATCCACTGCTTCCAGCGCGTCACGTTCTTCCGCACTCAGGGCGAGATACTGGTGCAGGGCGCGCGTCGCCTTACCGCCGTGGTGATGGAATGAGCTCGGCTTACTGCGCGAGCGAGAATCCGAATTTTTCGAATGTTGCCGCCGCGGATTTCCCGGACACGTAGTTCACGAACCGCTGTGCGTCGGCATCCGCCTTGGTGGTCAGGGCAATGGGGTAGAGGATCGGCGCATGGGTGTTGTCCGGGAAGGCGTCCAGCACCTTCACGTTCTTGTCGATGCGGGCGTCCGTGAGATAGACGATGCCGAATGGCGCCTCGCCGCGAGAGACAAAGGCCAGGGCGGAGCGCACGTTCTCTGCACGCACGATTCGCGGCTGCACCGCATCCCATACGCCGAGCGTTGTGAGCGCAGTCTTGGCGTACTTTCCAACGGGCACGGAGTCCGGGTCGCCCGTTGCGATGCGCGAATCGCGGATGGCCGCCAGAAACGCGGGGCCGGTTGTGATCCTGACGTTCGCGGTGCTGTCTGCCGGAGCAATGAGCACGAGCTTGTTGCCCACCACATCACGTCGACTGCCCGGCGCGAGCAATCCCCGTTTTTCGAGATAGTCCATCCAGTCCTGATCTGCCGGAAAGAACACTTCTGCCGGTCCTCCGGCCTCGATTTGCCTGGCGAGGGTCGAGCTCGCTGCGAAGGATGTCTGAACGCGAATTCCCGTCTCCTTCGTGAAGGCGGTGGCGATCTCGGTGACGGCATCGGTGAGGGAGGCTGCCGCGAACACGACGACGGGTGACTTTTCATCGGCGGCATGGCTGATGCCGGTCGAGAGAAGCAAGGCCGTCGTCAATAGTGCAGCGACGAGTCTTCGCATGTGATCGCCTCCCACAATCGCGCTATTCCCGCAAGGATATTGCGATGCTAGCAGCTGAGGTGATCCGGCGCAAAACGCCGTAGCGTGTGGCCACATGGCGCTGGTGCAGTGGCGCGTTCGCACGCGATTGATGCAGCGGGGGTAGCCGCAATCGGGCTGGGCGGGGTGGTCGTGCGAAACCGGCCTGGCGCAGAACGCCGAAGACGATGTGGCCTGCAAGCGGAGTTGTCACCGGATCGCACATCCTGCGGCGGCATACACCGAGGCCGCCATTGCGCGTCGAGCGCTGTTCGAACGCTGATCGAGAACCACCCATTGCGGCGCGCACGGTCCATAGGGCCGGCGGCAACGTCGCCCTTGTGTTCGCGCCTGGCAGCCCTCGTTTCACGTTCCGGGCATGATCGAAAGGCCTGAGTCGGTGCGCGATGATCGGCACAATCGCAGGCTTGCACGAGAGCGGGCTTCGCTGATTCGAGCGAGGGGCCCGGGCAAGGGCAGGACTGCGCCGGCTCCCGCGGGCCCGGCGCAGGCTCCGCATCTATCCCAAGCAAGGCGCAGCTCCACATGGGTCAAGCCATCTTCCCGGCGCGGCCTATATTTGGCCGTGAAGACACAGCGGGGGAAGTCATCTCGTGAAGAACGCCTCGTCCTTGCGCGACCATGCGGTGCGAACCCTGCAATTCGGGGATGTGTCCATCGCAGAGCTGCGCATCACATCACATGCAGTCGCTGCGCGAAGTGCTTCCGCACTCGATCGAGGTTCCTTGCAAGCACTGCTTTTTGTCCTTAGTGGAGAGCTGCGCCTGCTCAACCGAGGTCAGGTGCTTCGGCTGCACGCACATGAGTGGATCGCTTGTGATGCCGGCAACAACGCGCTGCTGCATGGAACCGCGAACGCGCACGCGCTGCTCGTGACGATGCCGGCTTCCGGCGATCTGTGTACAACCGTGCACTCTGGGCTGAGTGGAGTGGACAGCGTGCTCTTCTCCTTCATCAGCTCGGTGATGAACGTCGGCGATGGGCTCACGCCGCAGACGCGCGCGGAACTCGGCAATGCAGTGATCGAGCTTGCCGCCATCGCGCTGCGCGCGAAATCCGCGCCAACGCGCCGGACGTCGGGGCCGAAAATCATGCGCGATCGCGTGGAGACTTTTGTACGCCATCACCTTCGCCGGAGCAGCCTCTCGATCGATGAGCTCGCACGCGCCTTCAATTGCACAAAGCGCTACCTGCACAAGGTGTTCAGCGAAGGGGATCGCAGCCTGAACCGGTTCATCTGGGACCTGCGGCTCGAGCGCTGCAGCCGTGATCTCACGAGCCCTGATCTTCTGGATCGCTCGATCACCGAGATCGCATTGAGCTGGGGATTCCGCAGCACACCGCATTTCAGCCGCATGTTCCGCAAGCGCTTCGGTGTTTCGCCGAGTGCTTACCGGCTGTCGAATCTGCCGAAACCCGTGTCGCCGGCGGCGTCGCGCGCCAGCGAGCGCTTTCCATGGATGGCGCACGACCCGCATGCCGAACGGCGCACGCACGCGGTGTGAGTCAGGCGTCGCGGCGCGCTCGCAGTGAAAGCCGCTTGCGTCTCAGCGGGTGATCCGCGCCGGCGCGTCGCCCCCGGTCGCTGCCATTCCAGTGCGTCGCCAGGTGCGTGGCGTACAGTGATAGCGCTTCTTGAAGGCGCGCGCGAAATGCGCGGCATCCTTGAATCCGGCGTCGAACGCGATCTCGGTGATCGACTTGCCGGCAAAGCGCGGGTTGCGCAGATCGGCAGCGGTCTTCTCGAGCCTGCGCCGCCAGATCTGGGCGGCGATCGCGAGCCCGGTGTTGCGGATCATGATCTCATCAAGGTGGCGACGGCTGACGCCCTGGGCTGCGGCAATGTCGTTGGCATTGAGTGATGCGTCGGCGAGCCGCGCATCGATGAGCGTCAGCGCCGCGTGGGCCCGCCATCCCATGTGGCAGTCCTGCTTCGAACCGAGTACCCGCAGAATGCCGAGCAGTTGCACGATGCTCGCGAAGGCGACGTCGCTCTGGCTGTTCTCGAGGAACGGAGCGACGTCGTGCACATGCTGCAGCATCTGCCGCAGCAGCGCGGCGCCGGGGTCGTTGTCGCAGATGAGAGATGCCGTGTGCTCGCTGATGCCCGGGTACCGATCGACGATCATCCAGCGCGGCAAGCGCATCAGCATGAAGTGCGAGAAACAGTCGCGCACCTCGAGAGCGAATGGCCACTGCTCGTCGAGCAGGCACACGCTGCCGGGCTCGAGGTGGCAGTGGCGATGCCTCTGCTCGGCAGCCATCGCGCCCTGCAACTGCAGAATCACCGCGAAGGACTGGCGCACGGCGGTGCTGTCCGGTTGCGGGCGATAGTCGACCGTCACCTGCGGGGACAGCACCGTCCAGATCGATCCGAGACTGAACTCGGTGCCCTCGATCGATCCGGCGTTCGGTGTGCCGCGGACATTGCGGATCGTGAGCCCGGGAAAGTAAGACCGCGCCGCCTTGCGCCACAGGATGGCCCGCTGCGACTCGGCCACGCTCTCCAGATCGAGCAAGGGGCAGGGCCGCGAAGCCGTGGGGCCCTCCGCGGAGGTGTGGGTGGAGCGCGGGTCGAGACCGCGCGCCAGAGCACCGGAGGGAATTGACGCGTGCATATTCAATTGGAGGTTGCGCGCGGCGCCGGGAGCAGGCCGCTGACCACACGGCGCCGGAATTTCCACGTGCCGTCCTGGCGGACGAATTCATCCTCGTAACGTGCCAGCATCACCATCGCGGGCGCGCCTGTTGCGCCCGGCGCGACAAACGCCGACATGCTGGTGCCGCGGGCCTGCTCGCCCGCGACGGAAATCTCTTCGTTGAAGAAGATGTGAAAGTTGGGCTCGCCCACCCCGGAAGGGTTGGACGTGATGATGTTGCGCAGAAAGCCTGCGATGGCCGGCCCGCCGACCAGTCGCTCGCTGCCGGGCCCGCCAACGTAGACGGCGTCATCCGTCCACAGCTTCGCGAAGCCATCGAAATCGCGAGCGTCGATGAGCCTGCCGTAGGCATGCATGAGGTCGCGGATCGCGCTCTGAGCGCGCGCTTCGTCGAGCTGCGCACGCAGCGAGGCCAGCGCTCCGTCCTGTTCGCCATGCGCCTGCGGCGTGCAGCCGGCGGCGAAACAGGCCAGCGCCATGCCCGCGGTGGCGGCGAGCAGCGCCCGGCTCGCGGCATTCAGAGCTCGAATCCTCATGTCTGCCCCCCTTCGCACGTCTGCCCACGACTCGTCTCGAACCCGTTGACAGTCGGCAGTCATCGGAATCTTCCGCATATTAACAGGCCACCGGACGGGCGAGGGGCGCCCGCCGTAATGTGCCCCGACGGCCCCCGTCCAAAAAAGAGGCGGCACGCACCGCATGCCGGGCGAGTTCGCTTTCAGTCAAGTGGCAGGGCACTTCTGGCACGGTGCGCGCGCCGGCGCTCGTCTAGACTGCGCGGTCGGTATCCGCAAACCCGGAAAGAGAGCATTGAAACATCCGGAACGCCTCATGCGCACCGAACTGCGGGCAACGGCACCGCTTCGAAGTCTGGCCAAACGTAGAGGCCTTGCGGCCGCAGCCTGGGTCGCCACGGCTTTCATGTTGGCGGCGTGCAACGGTCCACCGGATTCGGATGATCGCGCAGCGCCGGTCTCCGCGGGGGCCATCGATCGCGCCCGCTTGCTGGCGGCGGACCGCACACCGGGTGACTGGCTGACGAGCGGCCGTGACTTCGGCAAGTCTCACTTCTCCCCGCTGACCCAGATCAACCGCGACAATGTCGCGCGCCTGGGATTTGCGTGGGAGTTTTCGACCGGCACCAGGCGCGGGCTCGAAGCCACGCCCATTGTCGTCGACGGCGTGATGTTCACCTCTGGCCCAACCGGTCGCGTCTACGCGGTACGCGCGGATACTGGCGAGAGCCTGTGGACGTTCGATCCCCACAGTGATGGGCAGGTGAATCGCTACGCCTGCTGCGATGAAGTCAATCGGGGCGTTGCTGTCTGGCAGGGAAGGGTCTACGTCGCGTCGCTCGACGGCCGTCTGTTCGCGCTGGATGCGGCCACGGGCAAGCAGCTGTGGGTGGTGGACACCTTCATCACGAAGGACCGCGCCTATACCAGTACAGGCGCGCCCGAGGTGGCCGGAAACGTCGTCGTGATCGGCAACGCCGGTGCAGATTACGACGCGCGCGGCTACATTTCCGCGTACGACCTGAAGACGGGTGCGCTCGCCTGGCGCTTCTTCACCGTGCCGCGCGATCCGGCGCTTGGCCCGCAGGAGCATCCGGAGCTCGAGAGGGCCCTCAAGACCTGGGATCCGAAAAGTCGCTGGGACGTGGGCGGCGGCGGCACGGTCTGGAACGCCATGGTCTACGATCCGGAGCTGAATCTGCTCTACGTCGGCACCGGCAATGCGGCGCTCTTCAATTGGCACGAGCGCAGCCCGTCCGGTGGCGACAACCTGTTCCTGAGCTCGATCCTCGCGATCAATCCGGATACGGGCCGCCTCGTCTGGTACTACCAGGAAACGCCGCGCGAGAGCTGGGACTACACGTCCGTGCAGCCCATGATCCTCGCCGACCTGAACATCGACGGCCGCACCCGCAAGGTGCTCATGCACGCGCCGAAGAACGGCTTCTTCTACGTGCTGGACCGTGCCACCGGCGAGCTGCTTCGTGCGCACAAGTACGTGCCGCTCAACTGGGCGACGCACGTCGACCTGAAAACGGGACGGCCGGCGATCGATGTCGCCGCCGTCGACTACCAGGACGAGCCGAAGTTCGTCGTGCCCTCCGGCATGGGCGGACACAGCTGGAATCCCATGGCCTACGACGCCTCGAAGGGCATCGTCTACATCCCCGCCATCGAGGGCGGCGCGCTCACGTGGGATCCGACCAAGGGCCATGAGTACCGGCCGCGCATGGCGAACTCCGGCACAAGCATTCTCTTTGGCGACATGCTGCTCATGGATCCAGACGTGCTTCAGGAGCCGATGCGCTCGGCGCTGCGAAAAGTCCAGGCGAGCAAGCGCGCGCAGTCGTACTCGGTGCTGAAGGCGTTCGACCCGGTGACGGGCGAAACGCGGTGGGAGCGCCGCAGTCCCGACTACTGGGATCGCGCCGGCGTTCTGGCGACGGCCACCGGATTGCTGTTCCAGGGAGATGACCGCGGATTCTTCCGTGTGCTCGATGCGGACACAGGCGCCGTGCTCAAGGAGATCGAAGTCGGCACGTCGATCATGGCAGCGCCGATGACCTACATGGTCGATGGCGTGCAATACGTGGCGGTGATGGCGGCGTGGGGTGGGGGCGGCTGGTTCGCGCCGCATGACACCAGCGCAGCGGTGAAGCGCGGCAATCAGGGCCGCATCGTTGCCTTCCGGCTCGACGGAGGCGCTGTGCCGCTGCCACCGCTGCTCGGAGATCCGCCACCGATTCCGGAGCCGCCTCCGCAGACGGCGGATGCCAGGACGATTGCCCGCGGAGCGAGCCTGTTCCGCAGCTCCTGCAGCCTGTGCCACGCGAACAAGCCGCATGGAATGACGCCGGATCTGCGGCGCATGCGCCCCGAGACGCATCGCGCGTTCCAATCGATCGTGCACGACGGCGCGCTGCGTTTCCGCGGCATGCCGCAATGGGATGATGTGTTCTCGAAAGAGGACGTCGATGCGATCCATGCATATCTCATCGAGGAGGCCTGGAAAGCCTACCGCGCGCAGCAGGCGGGGCAGACCGAGCGTGGCTCCGTGGCGCCCGCGCAGCTGGCGCACTGATGAGTAGACTGAGAAGGGACCGGCAGGGCGCTTCGGTGCATCCCGGGCGGCCCTGATGGACCTCATTGGAGCAAGAGAGGCAGACATGAAGATTCATCGGTCGATCATTCGCGGATGGCTCGCCGCGCTCGCCGTGACACCGGCTCTCGTCTGGGCCCAGTCCACCGGCCTCACGATCGAGCAGCGGCTGCAACGTGTGGAGGACGAGCTCGCCATCCGGCGCGTGCTGGTGGACTATGCTTCCACGCAGGATGCACGCGACTATGACGCGTATGCCGCGCTGTTCGCGAAGGAAGGGGAGTGGGTGAACGGCAAGAGCGTCTACAAGGGGCGCGAAGCGATCAAGAAGATGCTCGTGAGTCTCTACGGCACGCCGCCACCGAGCTTCGTCAACGCCGAGAGCTATCATCTCATCTCGAATCCGCAGGTGGATGTGCACGGCGATCGCGCGACGGCGCGCTCGCGTCATCTGCTCGTTCTGCGCGGGCCCCATGGCGAGCCGACGCCGGTGCTCGCCGGGCGCTACGAGGACGAGTTCATCCGCGAGGACGGCGAATGGAAGATCCTGCGGAGGGTCGATTATCCGGTCATGCCAACGGCCGAGGAATGGGCGAAGTTCATCCGTGAACGTCGCGCCCGTATGGAGAAGCCATGAAACGCATAGTTCTGATCAGCGGCCTCGTGTGCCTGCTTGCGCAGTGGCCCGCCCATGCCCAGAGGAACATCGATGCGGAGATCGATGCGCTGACCGCGCGCGTCGAAAAGCTGGAAGGAACTCGCGCCATCAAGAAGCTGCAGCGCGCCTTCGGCTTCTACGTCGATCGCGGGCTCTGGGGCGAAGCGGCCGACCTGTTCACCGAGAACGGCACGATCGAGATCGGCATGGACGGCGTGTATGTCGGCAAGGCGCGCATCCGGGAATATCTCAAGCGCTTGCATGGCGGGCATGAAGGCCTGATCTACGGGCAGCTCAACGAATGGGTGACGCTGCAGCCGGCCGTGTTCATCTCGCGCGATGGGCGTCACGCCACGGCGCGCTGGCGCGACCTCGGCATGCTGGGCCAGTACAAGCAGCATGCCGAATGGCGCGACGGCATCTATGAGAACACGTACGTGAAGGAAGACGGGGTCTGGAAGATCGAATCCCTGCATCTGTACGTGAACTTCGTGGCGCCCTACGAGAAGGGTTGGGCGCGCCTCAAGCCGGGAGCGAGCCTCGTGCAGAGCGAGGCATCGAGAACGTTCCCGCCGGACCGCGGCCCGACGGTGAAATACCCGCCATTTCCCGAACCCTATGTACCGCCGTTCCAGGCACCCCATCCGGTGACCGGCAAACCGGTGAGAGGACTTCCGTGATGCGCGCCAGAAAAACGTTCTTGCAGCTCTTCGGCATCGGGATCGTCTGTCTGTCGCCCATGCTGGCCGCGGCATCGGACACCGCACCCGCTGCGCTGGAGGAGCGTCTCGCTGCCTATCGCGAGCGGGTCGCGCGCCTCGAGGATCAGGATGCGATCGAGAACCTGCAGGCGATGTTCGGGTACTACTTCGACAAGGGCCTGTGGAATGAAGCCGCGGACTTGTTCACGCGCGACGGCAGCTTCGAGTATGGCCTGAGCGGCGTCTATATCGGTCAGTCGCGCATTCGCCGCGCGATGCTGCTGTTCGGGCCCGAGGGGCTGGGTCAGGGATACCTGAACAACCACATGCAACTGCAAGCGGTGATCACCGTTGCGCCAGACGGCAAGACCGCCACCGGTCGCTTCCAGGGCATGGTGCAGCTGTCGGAGCCTGGCGCGAACGGTGTGTGGGGCGTGGGCATCTACGAGAACGAGTACGTGAAGGAACGCGGCGTCTGGAAGATCTCCAAGCTGCATTTCTATCCGACCGCCTTCACCGATTACGACAAGGGCTGGGCGCGTTCGCTCCTGCCGATGAAAGGGCAGAGTGCACTGTTCCCGCCCGACAAGCCGCCGACGAAGGTGTATCGCGCGATGCCGGGTAACTACATCCCGCCGTTCAGCTACAAGCATCCCGTGACGGGTGAGCCGCTGACGAATCTTCCTCAGGCACCAGACAGCGTATTGGGGCAATGATCATGATGCAGACGATGCTTCGCGCGGCCGCGCAGGCCGCACTCGCCACGGCGCTGCTCACTGCCGCCGGACCGGTTCTCGCGCAGTCGGCTGCCGAGCGGCTGGATGCGCTCGAGAAGCGCATCACGCGCCTCGAGGACATGAACCAGATCGAGCGCCTGCAGCGCACGTATGGCTACTTCGTGGACAAGAGCCAGTGGACGCCGCTCTCGAAGCTGTTCGCGGACGATGCGACGCTGGAGATCGGCGGCAAAGGCATCTTCCTCGGCCAGGCGCGCGTGCTGGAGTACATGCAGACCGCATTCGGGCCCGATGGCGCGAAGGAAGGCGTGCTCGCCAACCACATGCAGTTCCAGACCATCCCCGACATCTCGCCGGATGGCAAGACGGGCTGGATCCGCTCGCGTGCGTTCGTGATGAGCCTCGGCGGATGGGGACTGCCGCTGTACGAAAACGAGTACAGGAAGGAAAACGGCGTATGGAAGATCAGCCGGCTCACCGGGCCGTTCACGATGTACACGAGCTGGGACGGCTGGGGCAAGAATGCGCTCAACAACACCTGGCCGGACAAGTTCGATCCGCCGCCGGACCTGCCGCCCTCCACGGTGTATCTCACCTATCCGGCGTATTACATCGTGCCGTTCCACTATCCCAACCCGGTCACGGGCAAGCCATTCAGGCCCGACATGGGACAGGTCGGGGCCTACGCCGCGCCGCCTGGAACGCCCGAGCAGATCGAAGCGCTCAAGGTGGGTCGGCTCGCCGATGGCACGCAGCCGATCGCGGAGCCCCCGAGAGACTGAGCCTGCAAGCGGCGGCCGGTGCGAGCGCACCGGCCGCTTTTTTTTTGACTTGATCGGGCGCGACTGCGCCGATATCCGTTCACATCCCGATACAGCCTCGCGCGCTGTCATACCTTGACGTGTTCCGAAGGCGCATCGACGAGCGCCTTCAGCGCGCGCATGTG
>JADGHX010000064.1 GCA_019683695.1 Steroidobacteraceae bacterium | reverse complement strand
TACGGGGGGGTGGGGGGGGGGTGGGGGGGGGGGGCGCCCCCCCCCGCGCCGCCGCCCACGGGACGCATCAGCAGGGCGTGTCGGCCGTGAGACCGCACGTCCAGCCCTGCCACCAGGTGTCGTTCGCATCGCGCACGGCGCCGATGTAATCGACCTGCTGGAAGAATGGGCTGACTGTGGTGAGCGAGCCGTACGCCGGCACAGCGGCCTCGTTCGCGCCGTTCACGAAGGTGTTGGTAAGCGTCGAGGTGCCCGTCGCCGTGTTGTTCGCGCCCGCCGCGAACGCCGCGGCGGCGGCACCGTCGGCGTCGTCATCGAACGCCGTGGGGCAGGCGAAGAACACGGAGTTGAAGCCGCCGCGCGTGGAGGTGGCCGTCGGCGGCGAGACCGCATCATCCACGTCGAGACAGGCGGCGCCGGCGCCCGTGCCACCGGCGGCTTTCGTCACGATGGTGTTGTAGTACTGCGCATTCGAGCCGCTGTTGAGAATGATCCCGGCCCCGCCGCCCGCACGACCCACGAACGTCGCGTTCGCGATCTTCGGACTCGAGACGGGCTCACGCGTCGAAGCGCTCATCTCGTTCATGCGGTCACCGCCATTGGCCCGCTGCACGATGATCGCGAACTGGATCGCGCCGTTGAAGCCGACGTCCGTATCGAAGCTGTCGTCATCGTTGCCGGTCATCACGAGATAGCGGGCGTTCACCGTGCCGCCGAACCACTCGATGCCGTCATCCGAGCTGTTGTGCACCTGGACATACTCGATGGTGGTGCCGTTGCCGACACCCGCGAGCGTGATGCCGTTCAGCTCATTGTTCGGGAGCACCTGGAAGCCCGAGTGCTGAATGCGCAGGTAACGGATCGAGCCCGAATTGTCCGCCGGGCCGTTGCCGCCGTAGAACGCGTTGGTGCCTTCCACCTGCGCCTGGCATGCCGCCGTGCCCGGCGTGACGCCGACGCCATCGCAGTTGCTGATGGGCGCACGGCCGAGAATCACGAGGCCGCCCCACTGGCCGATCGAATCGGCCGTGGTGGAGCCCTCGATGCTCTGCCGGCTCGTCATGATGACCGGCTCCGTGGCGGTGCCCTGCACATTGATCTGCGAGCCGCGGTTGACCACGATGTAATCGAGCCCCGCCGACCCGAAGATCCGCACGCCGGCCTCGATGGTGAGCACACCATCCGCTGCGGTGGTGGACGGCGCGTTGACGTCACCACCCTGATCCTGACCGACATCCGTGCGCCCGCTGATCGTGTAGATGGTGCCCTCACGCTTCGGCACGACGAGCCCGCCAGTCACGAGTGACGGAAGCTGGCAGACACGCAGCGTCGCGCCTTCGCGATCGAGAATGGTCCCGACATTCGCGAACCCGGAGGGGCAGTCGGCAGCGGGACCGCCGGTCGGTGCACCCGCAGGCGGCGGTGGCGGCGGTGTGGTCGCGGGGGGTGGAGGCGCGAAGGCGCCTTCACCCGGCGAGGCGACCTCATCGGCTCCGCCGCACGCACTGAGCGCTGCGACGGCACTCAGGGTTGCGAGGAGGGTCTTGAGATTGTTTCTTGCGGACATCGGATTCTCCAGGTTTGCGGCTGGCCGTCGCGAAGTCGAGTGTTCGCACCGGCGAGGAAGTACCTTGTGCGTTGTGTGCGCTTTCGACGACGCACTATTTACGGCAGCTGTATGACAACCTGCTTACAACGCGCAGCAAGACTGCGCACATGCACAAACCTGACATCTGTTCGTCTCGGAACTGTCATCTGCGCCGAAGCGCGGCGGCGCCAGGGGAACGGTGCCGACGGGTGATCAGAAGGACGTGGCGTTGCGATCAGAGTTGCGGGGCTCGCGCGAGCACATCCTCGATCTCGAAATCGAGACCGATGTCGGGCTTGCCACCGAATACGGTGCCCAGCTTTCCGTTGCGAAAGTTGGTGCGCGCCATCTCGTAGGCCCGAGCGCTCAAGGGCACGTACCGGGCCTCGCGCACCGCCACAGGCCCTTTCGTCAAATAGAGCTCCACGAGCGCCTTCACTTCCGGGCGCAGTGCAGACTTCGCGTTCACATAGAGGAACAACGGACGCGAAAGCGGTGAATACGTGCGATTCGCCACGTTCTCGGGCGCGGGCGCGGCCGGCCCGGCGCCAGCATCGACGGGTATCGATTTCAGCGTCGCGGCATGCGCTGCAAAGTATGCGAACGGGACGGACCCGAGCGCGTAGCGATCGGCTTCAATGCCGCGCACGAGCACGTTGTCGTCCTCGCTGCCGACGTAATCGCTACGTATGGCCCGCGGCTCGCCAATGACCGCTTCGGTGAAGTGCTCGAACGTGCCGGAGTCCTCGCCCGGCCCGAACAGGTGAATCCGTTTCCGCGGCCAGCGCGGATCGAGATCGCTCCACCGGAGCACCCTGCCCTGCGCCGCCGGCTCCCAGAGCCGCTTCAGCGCGGCGAGCGTGATCGAGCCCATCCACGTGTTCCGGGGGTGAACGACAATCGTGATGGCGTCGAACGCCACGGGAAGCTCGTAGTACTGCACGCCGTGGTCACGGCAGCTGCGCATCTCCGGCTCGAGGATCGGCCGTGAAGCGTCCTGCAGATCCGTCTCGCCGCGGCAGAACTTGCGAAACCCACCGCGCGTTCCGGAAATCCCCACCGTGACGCGCGCCGCTCCGCGTGTGCGCAGCTGGAACTCCCGCGCAATCGCTTCCGTTACGGGAAACAGCGTGCTCGAGCCATCCACGCGGATGAGGGTTTGCGCGCGCGCAGCCGGTGCTGCAAGAAGAGCGGTGAGCACGGCAAGGCACGCAACGATGAGAAACCGGGTATGCGGCTTCATTCGACCCCGGAAGGACGCATTCACCTTTCAACGCAGAGGCACACGCGGCCGCGAGTGCCGGCTCGCTGGCACGGCGTTTCGGATCAGGTGCCATCCTGCTGCGCGCACGTGACAGCAAGATGACAGTATTGTGTCAGGCCAGTGCGTGAATCATTGCGCCGGTGGCCCCACCGTATCGGCCGCGTACGCGCCGCGCCGCCCGAGTGGCGCTTCGGGGCCTTCCGTCGTGTCCCGCCGGGTTTGCCGCTCCATCTCCGCATTGATCTCCGCACCGAGCACGACGAAGAAGCTGCTGAGATAGAACCACATCAGCAGCACGACCACGCCGCCTAGCGCGCCGTAGGTCTTGCCGTAGGTGCCGAACGTTCGCACATAGAATGCAAACGCGAGACTTCCGAGGAGCCACAAGGTGGCCGCGATGACCGATCCCCAGCTCACCCATTGCCATCGCGCCCGATGCCGCGCGGGCGCATAGCGATAGATGAGGGCCAGGCCGAGCACGGCGATCATCCACAGCAGAGCCCACCGCAGCGCGCCGATCACCACCTGCAACCACGATTGCGTGCCCAGGACCTGCAGAACCAGCGGAATGGCGACGCCGAGCAGCAGCACAACGAGAAAGCCGACGATCGCGACGATGGTGAACAGGAGTGAAACGAGCAGCTGCCTGAAGAAACCGCGCTTTTCGTCTTCCGTATAGGCGATGTTCGTTGCCGTCATGAGCGAGGACATGCCGGATTTCGCGCCCCAGAGCGCGATCGCCAATCCCGTCATCGCGGCGATGGTGAGCGTGTGCGGCTGATGACCGGCCACGCTCTGCAACTGCTGGCTGAAGATTTCCCAGGTGCCCGGTGGCAGTACACCGGCGAAGGCCTGCATGTGGCTGATCACGTCCCGCGGCGTGGCAAACATCCCGTAGAGCGAAACCGCGGCCGCAAGGCCAGGGAACACGGCGAGCAGCGCATACATCGCAAGCCCCGCCGACACAAGCGTCACGTGGTCGCTGCCAATCTCCTTCCAGACGCGGACCACGATGTCGCGCCACCCGGCGCCCGGAATTTCCCCTGGCCGGGTGGCGCTACGACCACGTGCAGTGTCAGCGGCGCGGCTCAGTGCGGGGTTGCCGGCCGCTCGCCGGCCGTCTCCGAAACGAACTCGCGGGCTTTCGAGTACTGCTCGGCACCGACGTCCTTCGCTCGCTGCATCAGGCGGTCGCGCGTGTCGCCGAGCGCACGATCCTCGGTTTCTGTGGTGGGGAGGGCCGCGCCGATCAGCGCGCCCACCGCCACGCCGAGCGCGCCGACGAGCAACGGCTGCTCGTACAGAAGGTCATTGAAGCCCTCTCCGGCGCGTCGTGCCTGCGACCGCGCCGACTGCGCGGCACCGCTCATGCGCTGAGACACGGCCGACGCGCCACCCGAAACACTTCCCGCCATGCCATGCATGCGCTCTCGCGCGCCCGAGGCCGCGCCGGACAGGCGTGATGCAATTCCCGAGGCGGCACCCGAAACGCGCTGTCGAATGCCGCCGTCTTCGCCGCCATCGGCCGTCGTCGAAGGGCCGTCGATGTTGTCGTCCGACAGCCCTTCTCTCTGCTCGAGATCGACGAGGCTCTCATCGGAGAGACCTTCGGCTTCAACCCCGGCCTTGCGTGCGGTGGCGTAGCCGCGCGAGGCGCCCGGTGGGGCGTTGCGGGACATCATCATCCACAGCAGACCAACGCCCGTCAGCAGCACCGGCAGCGGGTGCTGTTTCACGGATGTACCGAGATTCCCGGCGAACTCGCCGCCGTTATCGCGCATGAAACTGAACGCCCGGTCGACCAGCTGACCGGGGGACAATCTCGCCTGCAACGCGTCCAGCGTGCCGCGCACCTCACTGCGGGTCACGTCGATGTTGCGCTCGAGCGTTTCGGTGTCGCCCGCACCAACCGCGCCGTGTAGTCGCGTGTCGTCTCTTGTAACGCTCATGTGCGCGATCTCCTTCCCAAGACTTCCCTGTCACGACGCAGCGACTCCTGCATGTGAACCGGCTTCAACGCCGAGGGCTCGAGTTTGCGACGCCCCGCGTGGAGCATGATGTAGCCGACGATGCCTACCACGACGCCCACGATCAGGGCGGCAAGCCAGGGCGCCACGACATACGACAGACCGAGGATCGCTGCCGCGAGCAGCGCGAGGAATCCGCCGAAGATCACCGCACCCCCGGTGGCGACCGACGCGACGCCGGATTTCGCCGAGGAGACCGAGCGCGAGAACTCCGTTGTCGCGAGCTGCACTTCCTGCCGGAACAGCGTCGTGATCTCGTCCATGAGCCGCCGGAGCAGCCCCATCGTTGAATCCGCGTCGTGCCCGTTGGTCGGGCGCGCCACGCCTGGCGTGCCGGGTGAGGAAGAGGAACCGTACTGAGTAGCCATCGTCACACCTCGCGTGTGGGTCGCGTCCAATCCGACGCAAGTGGCGGTTCGCCCGTGGGCACGCGTTGCCCGATTTCCGGACTGTCGCCGTAGCCGCCGCCGGGTGCGGCGGACCCCGCCATGTGGCGTGGGGGTACGGGTTCATTCATGCGCTCCGGGATCCCCTGGCTCACGCGCTCCGACGCATCTTCGCTCATACGCGCCGGGCTCCCTTCGCTTTCGTGCTCGGGCATGGATTCCGTGGCGGATCGCCCTGTATCGAAAACGCGGTGCGAACGCCTGCCAGAGGTGGATTGCCTCTCGCCCGACGCCTTCAGGAAGCGCGACAGCAAGATGCCCAGACCGACGCTGCCCAGGACAAACAGGGTGGGATTGCGGCGAGCGAGCGAAGAGGCTTCGGACACAAGCTCGTCGATGTTGCCCGTTCTCAGGCGATCCGCGATGCGCGCGATACGGTCGCTCATGCGCATGGCCTGCTCCGCCATCGAGGGATTGCGTTCTCCCAGCCGGTCGGCCGCATCGCCGATGGCCCGCGCCACATCCTCGGCCTTGTCCGCCGCGCTCTCCCTGCCCTGCTCGAGGCTCTCGCGTGCGCGGCCCTTCAGCTCCTGCGTGGAGCGCCGCACGTCATCCTTCAGATCGCCCGCCTCCGGGGGACCTCCGCCCGGCCCGCGCTCGCGACGCGTTGCGCCGGGCTCGGGGCTCTGCTGATCGGCGGCCATGATCGTCTCCAGCGAGTTTTGGTCCTGCACATGCAGCAATCACTGTTCCGCGTGCTCGCGGCTCCGGTCAGTGTGCCGGATCGAAAACGGTACTGGTGCGACAAAGCTTCCGCACGCTCGTGAGAGCGTTGCTTCCTGGGGCGGCGATGGGGTGTAGTTTCGTTCGCGAGAGAGCGTTGCGTCGGGTTGAGCGGCCTCAAGCGCTGACGTCATTCGCGGCGCGCATTGCATCGTCTGCGGCGGTTGGGGTCCTGGTTGCGTTTCGCGAAGAGCGTCGCCTGGTGGGTTGCGTTCCACGTGGGGGACCAGGCGCCGGGCCTGGGAATGTCGCGGACACGGATCACTTTCCGGGTGCGACGAGGTGCCTTTTCACGGCAACCCGCGTACCCTACGCCCGTGCCCCCCTGAGGGGCAGCGAGAACCGGAACCTTCGCCGCCATCCGGTGCTCCAACGGGCCACGATTCGAATTTCCGGAGGTTGCATGGTGAGGACACTGCTCATTGGCGCGATGGCTGCGCTGGTCACCGCCGGCTGCGCCTTGGCGCCCACGGCACAGCAGGCGACGGAGGCGCGGGTCGCCGCAAACGAGCCGTGCATGAAGACCGGCAGCCGTATCGCCGTGAAGGATGGCGACTGCTCACCCCACCCGGGGCGCACGTATTCACGCGAAGAGCTGGATCGAACCGGCGCGTTCGACGTGGCGGAAGCCCTGCAGAGACTGGATCCTGCCATCCAGTGATCCGTGGCTCGCGGCCTGCACCACGTGCCGGCCGCGAGCGCATCAGCCGCTCATCTCGTTTCGTCGTTTGATTCGCGCGGGTCCCCTTCGCACCGCGCACGCCGCTTCCGTTTCGCATGTGGCGCCGGTGTCACCCGCGCAGTCGAGCTGTTGCCCGTTCCGGTCGCGCTAAACACAAGCCACTCGCGCACCGGAGCCGTGCTCCTTGATGAGGTGCGCGATGGCATGCATCAGATGCGTATTGCCGAAGGCGCCGCTGTACAGCGGGTTGCCCCGAACGCGGCCTTTGCGAGCTGATAAAGCAGCGCGCTGACGCGGTCCGGGCGCCGGTCCACGGCACATCACCCGGGCGCCGTCGTCCACCACAATTCTGCGGCTTACTTTCCGTACCGCGCGTAGACGGACGTGCTGCCATCCAAGGCCACGAGCAGGACCTCGTAGGGATCCCCCTGGCCCGAGGGCACTTCCATGCCGGGTGATCCCAGCGGCATTCCCGGCACGGTGAGTCCCTTGGCTGCGGGGCGTTCGCGCAGCAGCCGCCGGATGTCCGCCGCGGGCACGTGCCCCTCGAGGAAATAGTGATCGACTTCCGCCGTATGGCAGGACCCCTTGCCCGCCGGCACGCCCACGCGTTCCTTCACGGACGCGAGGTTGTCCACATCATGAGCCTGCACGGCAAAGCCGGCATCGAGCAGGTGCTGCACCCACAGCTTGCAGCAACCGCAGCTTTCACTCTTGTAGACGGTGATCTTCGGCGCGCCGGCCCCTGTGGCGACATCAGCGGCGTGCGCCACAAGTGCCACCGGGATGACGCCGAGCAGGGCCAGAGATTCTCTGCGAGTCATCATGTGCTTCGACACCTCTCCGCAGGGGCGCCCTGGATGATACGCGCCCGTTCCGGGACGCGCGCGTTCAGGAGGCCGCGGCAGACGCTGCCTGAGGTTTGCCGTAGAGAATCTTGTGCACCTTGTCCGCAAGCGCCTTCGCGGTGAAGGGCTTGATGATGTAACCGTTCACGCCGGCCTGCGTGGCCGCGATGATCTGTTCGCGCTTCACCTCTGCGGTGACCATCAGCACCGGAAGCTGCGCAAGCGCCGGGGTGCTGCGCACCGTCCGCAGCAGATCGATGCCGGGCAGCTTCGGCATGTTCCAGTCCGTGATCAGCAGGTCGAACGGCTGACTTTGCAGCAGGGGCAGCGCCGTGGCGCCGTCGTTGGCTTCCTGGATGTGGTGGTAGCCGAGCTCGTTCAGCACCTTGCGAATGATTTCGCGCATGGGCGCGAAGTCATCGACGACGAGGAATCGGTGATTGGGATTCATGCGGATGGGCACGGCACCGGTGAGGGGAAGTCTGAAGACGGTGCTGCGTGTTCCTCCGCGAGTCGTGGGCTGGCAACGCGGGCGATGATATGCGGCCCGCCGGTCGGAATACGTGAAATGCATCGCACCGTTTGCGGCAGCGCGAGCGATGCGCGCTTCGCGGACAGCACCTTGGGCCCGGTTGTTGAGTTTGATTCTCGAATAGCGGCAGCCCGCCGCGGCCCGGCGCGGCCCTCGGTGCGAACCATTCAGCGGGTGTCCGGCGTCCACTGACCGCCGGGTTCGAAGCCACGCGGCCGGCCAGGTGCGCAAGGGCGAGGGCCCGCGCAGCTTGCGTGGGCGGGGCCAGCAACGTGCACAGCCGAGCGCCACGCGGCTGGCGCCGGCGTGGCCGGCCACGTGCAAGGCCCAGGTTTCCGCGCACAAACAGGAGAGGCACCGCCGCGCGGACAGGCATATCCTTTCCCGGCGCCGATCGTCTTTTGAGTGACCGCAGCCGCTGCGATCCCGGGGGCGGCTGCTTTCGAGCGAGAGTTTGCGGATGGCCACTCGCGTGCCAACGTCAGCACTCGTCGAAGAAGAGCCGCCCAACCGGCCGATCACGGTGGCGACGGGCGTCTCTGTGCTCCTGCATTTCGCAGTGCTGCTGCTCATCGGCATTGCGAGCGTCGAGACCAACGATACGAGCACGGTCCCGGAATTGAGACTGCATCTGGAGCAGGAAGACGGACGGGACTCGGAACACGACAACGCCCCCGCGACACAATCCGTGGCGGCATCCACAAACACGCTCAGCGAAGAGTCCCCTGCCGCCATCGCCGATAACCGATCCCTTGAACGGGAACCCGTCAGTGGCGCGGGTGCGGCGGCACCCCCGAGCGCGCACACGTCTTCCGGAGACGAGAACGCCCCGGTGCAGGCCGAAAGGCCGACGCGTCGTGAACCCTTCACGCCCGATGTCACGCCCGTGCTCGCAACGGTGGGCGTGAGTGACTTCGCGGCACCGCTGATCGAGGAAGAGCCGCAGCCCGTTCCCCAGCAGCTTCCCATCGCAGAGTCTCAGCAAACGATGCTGACGCGCTCCGTGCTGAAAGGCCTTCGCGGGCTACAGGATTCGGGCGAGGAGGACATGCAGCTCTCGTGGCGGCACGACGGGCGCCCGTACACCGCATCCATCACGCGCCAGCCTGCGCCGGACAACACAGGTCTCGAACGCCTGATCGTGGAGGTCGCGACGGAGGAAAACGGCAAGCGGCTGCGCACGCAACTGCAGCTGAAGCGCCTTGCGTTCTCGCACTTCACCCAACTCGTGGATCATTGGGACGAGAACGTGCAACTCCACGATGATCAGATCGACGGCCGCTTCCACAGCAATTCCGAGATTTATCTGGGCTATGACCGCAAGGTCGCGCCCCGCTTTCTCGGGAAGGTGACCACGGCCGCCGGCGGATTCACCGTGGCCAACTCGCTCGGACGCATGCGGCGCGATGAGATCTTCCGCGCCGGCATTCAAACACGGGCCGGCCGCATCTCCCTGCCGGAGCGATTCGCGCCGTTGTCACCGGAACAGGGCGAGACGGATGCCGAGGTGTGGTCCTTCACGGAAGATACGCGCGTCACGTTCTATTCCGATGGCACGTACGGCTGGAGCGAGGCGCGCAAGGGAAGCCCCGAGCAGCGCCAGGCGATCGCCCGCACGCAGACCTTCATCATCGGCGCACGAGGCAAGACGTTGTACGTGAGAGGCACCGTGCGCGGCAAAGTGCTCGTGTACTCGCCCAGCCGCATCGTCATCGAAGGCGACCTCACGTATGCCACCAATGCGCGTTCCGCGCCGGATTCGGGGGATGCGCTCGGCCTCGTCTGCGACGGCATCATCGAAGTCGCGGGGCCGAAGGTGACCGGTCCGGGCGATCTCGAAATCGATGCAGCCGTGTATGCGCGCCGGCGCTTCGTGGTCACGCACGAGCTGTCCCGCCCGAGCGGCACGCTGCGCATCTTTGGCAGCCTCACGGCCGGCTCGCTCTCCGCCACTGAGCCGCGCTACGCCACGAACATCGAGTTCGACCCACGCTTCGAGCACCTGCGTCCGCCCGGCTTCCCCGTCACCAACCGCTACGAAGTGGAATCCTGGGACGCCCGCTGGGTCGCCGAGGACCTGCCTGCCGAGCCCCCGCATCCCGAGGTGCAGGCGACGCGCTGACGCGCAACCCACCCGGCTCTGCTCAAAAAGTGGAAAACCACGCGCCGCAAGTTGCTCGCCTCCGGCGCCGGCCGCTATTCTGGATTCATGGGTAGGTCCCGCAGCTGGCTGCTGTCACTCGTCGTGCTGGCGTTTGTGTGCGCCCGGATCACGGGCGTGCATCTGCACCTGTGCTTCGATGGCCGCGAGCCGCCGCTCGAGCTGCATACCACCGACAGCGCCCATCTCGATCATCACGACGGCAACCAGAACCACGATGACGTCGACGTAGACCCCGTGAGCTACGCGCTCGCGAAGCACGCGAAGCACGATGTTTCCGAGCCGGCGCTGATCGTCGTGACCTCCCGCTTCGAGATTGCACCCGCGGGCTCACCGGCCATTGCCTACCACGGCGCACACACGCCGCGTGCGCCGCCGCGATTCCTGCGTCCACCGCTTCGCGCCCCTCCCCTGCCCGCCACTTTCTGCTGAGCCCTGACATTCACCGCTGATGGCGGTGTCGCTGTGTCGCGCCCAAGCGCGCGATGCAGATTTCGATGGCGGAGAGCTTTCATGTTCGTGGTATCGAGTCGTGCCGCGCGACTCTTCGTGCTGCTGTACGCGGTGGGCGTTGCATGCGCGGCGACGCCAGACAGCGCAGGTGATGCGAGCCGCGCTCCATCCCTGACCTTGCGCGAGGCCGTGGCGCGAACGCTCGCGCGCAACCCGCAGCTGCGCACCTTCACCTTCCGCATGCAGGCCCAGGAGGGCCGGGAGCGTATCGCGGGCCTGCGCCCACCCGTGGAGCTTCGTGCGGAGCTCGAGAATGTCGGTGCCACGGACGCCACGGGCACGGGTGCCACCGAAGCCACCCTTGCGCTCTCGGGCGTGCTCGAGCTCGGAGACAAGCGTGCACAGCGCCTCGAGGCCGCGCGTGCCGCCGGTGAGCTCATCGCCACCGAGCGCGAAGCAGCCGAGCTCGATGTGATCGCGGAAGTCACGCGCCGATTCATTCAGGTCGCCTCGGATCAGGCGCAGCTCCGTCTCACCGTTCGCGCGACTCAGCTTGCGGAGCAGGCGGTGAAAGCCGTTCAGCGGCGCGTGGACGCAGGCCGCTCACCGGATGTGGAGCTGAACCGAACGCGCATCGCACTCACACGGGCACGCATCGCCGAGGAACACGCCCAGCACGCGCTGCGGGCGTCCCGGCGGAAGCTGGCGGCCATGTGGGGCGATACCGAAGAGGATTTCGGCGAAGTCACGGCGCGCCTCTTCGAGGTGCCCGCCGTCCCGCCATTCGACGATTTGGCGGCTCAGATCGATTCGAACCCCGATTTCGCGCGCTTCGCCTCCGAGGCGCGCCTGCGCGATGCGGAGCTGAACCTGGCTCGCGCAAGAGCGCGTGCGGACGTGACGTGGACCGCGGGGGTGCGGCGTCTGCAAGCCCTGGACGACAACGCGCTCGTGCTCGGCGCGAGCGTTCCGTTGTTCAGCGGCTCGCGTGCGGAAGGTGCGGTGGCGGAAGCACGCGCCCAGCGCGCGCTCACGGACGCCGAGCGCGACGCGCACCGCGTGCGCGTGCTTGCGGAGCTGTACGCGCTCTATCAGGAACTGAATCACGCGGTGAACGAAACGGAAGAACTGCAGCGAACCGTGTCCCCGGAAATGGAGGCCGCGCTCCGAGCCACCGAGAATGCATTCGAGCGTGGGCGGTATGGCTACCTCGAGCTGGCCGAGGCGCAGCGCGAGTTCCTGGACGTGCAGCGTGCGCTCATCACGTCGGCCGCCAACACCCACCTCTTCCGCGTGGAAATCGAGCGTCTCACGGGCCGGGCGCTGCCCGGTGCGCCTTGAGGAAAACCCGTCATGCGAAAGCACCTCATCAGCCTCATTGTCCTGCTTGCGATGCTCTGCGGATGCACGCACGAGAATGCAGACCCCGCCGATCACGACGCACACACCACGGCGGCGGAGCCTGAGCGCGGGCCTCATGGCGGGCGCATGCTTCAGTCGGGCGACTTCGCCATTGAGCTTGCGATCTTCGAATCCGGTGTGCCGCCCGAGTTTCGGGCATGGCCGACCCTTTCCGGACGCGCCCTTCCCGCTTCCGAGGTGGACCTGGCCGTGAAGCTGCACCGGCTCGGCGGCGTGACCGACGACGTGAAGTTCGCGCCCGCAGGCGATTTTCTGCGCGGCGACCGCGAGATCACGGAACCACACTCCTTCGACGTCGAGGTCACCGCCACCTGGCGCGGTCAGATGCATCGATGGGAGTACGCGTCCTACGAAGGTCGCACACGCATTCCCGAAGCCGTGGCCAGGGCTGCGGGCGTGGAAACGGATATCGCAGGCCCGGGCACGCTGGAGGAGACCGTGACGCTCTACGGCGCGATCGGCCCCGACCCGACGCGTGTGCGGGAAGTGAAAGCGCGCTTCGACGGCATCATCCGCAGCGTGTCTGCACATATCGGCGACCGAGTCGCGAGCGGTGCGCCGCTCGCGACGGTTGAGTCGAATGAAAGCCTGCGCACGTACACCATCACTGCGCCCCTCGCCGGAATCGTCACCGAGCGCCATGCCGAACCGGGCGAGCAGACCGGCGACGAGCCGCTGTTCGTGGTCGCGGATTTCTCGCGCGTCGTGGCGGACTTCAACGTGTTCCCGCGGGATCGGGCGCGCCTGCGATCCGGGCAGCGCGTGGCCGTCAGCGCGGAAGGCGGCGCCGAAGGGGCTGGCACGATCAACTACATTGCACCGATCGGGAATCGCAGCTCACAAAGCGTCACCGCCCGCGTACTGCTCGACAACACGGCGGGAACGTGGACGCCGGGGCAGTTCGTCGAAGGGCGCGTGGCCGTTGCGGAAACGCCCGTCGAGCTGGCCGTGGCGCTCTCGGCGTTGCAGCGCTTTCGGGACTTCGATGTCGTCTATGCGCAGTTCGGGGATACGTACGAGGTCCGACCGCTGCAGCTCGGCCGGCGTGATGCGCAGCGCGTGGAAGTGCTCGGTGGACTGAAAGCCGGCACACGCTACGTCACCCGCAACAGCTATCTCATCAAGGCGGACGTCGAGAAGTCCGGCGCCAGCCACGATCATTGAGGAGGGTCGCATGCTCGAGACCCTTGTCGGCTTCTCTGTACGCAACCGCTGGCTCGTGCTCGTTGCAGCCACGGGGCTGGCCGCGCTTGGCCTGTTCAGCTACGCGCGGCTGCCGATCGACGCGGTGCCGGACATCACGAACGTGCAGGTGCAGATCAACACGGAGGCGCCGGGCTTCTCGCCCCTCGAAGCCGAGCAGCGCATCACCTTTCCCATCGAAACAGCAATGGCCGGGCTTCCGCACCTGAGCTACACGCGCTCGATCTCGCGCTACGGGCTCTCCCAGGTGACGGTGGTGTTCGAGGACGGAACGGACATCTACTTCGCCCGTCAGCGCGTGGCCGAGCGCTTGCAGGAAGCGCGCACGAACCTGCCCGATGGGCTAGAGCCTGCCATGGGCCCGATAGCCACGGGGCTCGGCGAGATCTTCATGTTCATCCTCAAGGTCTCACCCGGCGCGCGCCGGCCGGACGGTCAGGCGTACGACACCACGGACCTGCACACGGTCATGGACTGGATCGTGCGTCCGCAGCTCACGCGCGTTCCGGGTGTCACGGACGTGAACATGATCGGCGGACACGAACGCCAGTATGTCGTCTCACCGCGCCCGGGGGCGCTGCTCGCATTCGGGTTGACGCTCTCCGACATCATCGCTGCGCTCGAACGCAACAACATGAACGTCGGCGCGGGCTACATCGAACGGTTCGGCAGCCAGTATCTGGTGCGCGTGCCCGGTCAGCTCGCCACATTGGACGATCTGCGTCGCACGCGCGTCGCCACGCGTGACGGCGTGGCCATCACACTCGGCAACATCGCGGATGTCTCGGTGGGCAAGGACCTGCGCACGGGCGCCGCCACCATGGATGGCGAGGAGGTGGTGCTGGGCACCGTGTTCATGCTCATCGGCGAGAACAGCCGCGTCGTTTCGAAGGCCGCTGCCGCGCGACTGCAGGAGATCAATCGCACGCTGCCCGAGGGGCTGGAGCTCGAAGCAGTCTACGATCGGACCACGCTCGTCGAGAAGACCATTCGCACCGTCGCCACGAATCTGGTGGAGGGCGCCGTGCTCGTGATCGCCGTGCTGCTTCTGCTGCTCGGGAACGTGCGCGCGGCACTCATCACCGCGGCAATCATCCCGCTCGCGATGCTGTTCACCATCACGGGCATGGTCCACAACCGCGTGTCCGCGAACCTGATGAGCCTCGGCGCGCTCGACTTCGGGCTGATCGTCGATGGCGCAGTGATCATCGTCGAGAACTGCCTGCGGCGGCTCGGGCTGGCGCAGCCCCCGGAAGGCACGCTGCGATTGCAGGAACGACTCGCCGTGGTCCAGGCCGCAACGGTCGAGGTGATCCGGCCCGCACTGTTCGGCGTGGTGATCATCCTCATCGTGTACCTGCCGATCTTCACGCTGAGCGGTGTCGAGGGAAAGATGTTCCATCCCATGGCGTTCACCGTGGCCACCGCACTGCTCGGCGCGTTGCTGCTTTCCGTGACATTCGTTCCGGCCGCCGTGGCGATATTCGTGCGCAAACGCATCTCGACAGGCGAGAACCGCATGATGCGCGTAGCTCATCGCGGATACGAACCCCTGCTCCGCGCGGCGCTCCGCTATCCCGGGCCGGTGGTGGGCGCGGCCGCCGTGCTCGTTGCGTTGAGCGCCTGGCTCGCAACCCGCATGGGCAGTGAGTTCATCCCGAGTCTCGACGAGGGAGACATTGCACTGCATGCGCTGCGCATTCCCGGAACGGGTGTCGAGCAGGCGATCACGATGCAGCGGCAGCTCGAGGCTCAGCTCGCGCGGCTGCCGGAAGTGAAGCACGTCTTCGCCAAGGTGGGCACGGCCGAGATCGCGACCGACCCGATGCCGCCCTCCGTGGCCGATACATTCGTCATTCTCAAGGAGCGTGACGAGTGGCCCGATCCGCGCAAGCCGCGCAGTCAGCTCGTGAGTGAGCTGGAGGCAGTGGCCCAAAGCGTTCCGGGCAACAATTACGAGTTCACGCAGCCGATCCAGATGCGCTTCAACGAGCTGATTGCGGGGGTGCGCGCGGACGTCGCCGTGCGCATATACGGCGATGACCTGAACACGCTGCGCGAAGCGGGTGAGAACGTCGCCGCCGTCGTGCGCACGGTGCCGGGCGCTGCGGACGTTCAGGTCGAAGCCATCACCGGGCTGCCGATGCTCACCGTGCAGCCGCGCCGGGACCTGCTGGGCCGCTATGGTCTCGACGTCGCGGATGTGCAGCAGGTGGTCGAGGCCGCCATTGGCGGCAAGACGGTCGGGCAGGTGTTCGAAGGGGACCGGCGGTTCGATCTCGTCATCCGCTTGCCGGAGCACGTTCGCAACGATCCGGAAACGCTCGCCGGCTTGCCCGTCGCGTTACCGGGCGGAGGCTATGTTCCGCTGCGCGAGGTCGCCGACATCGCCATCACCGAAGGCCCGAACGCGATTCAGCGCGAGAATGGCAAGCGACGCATCGTCGTCACGGCCAACGTTCGGGGCCGCGATCTCGGCTCGTTCATCGAAGCGCTGCAGCGCGAGATGCAGCGTGTGGATTTGCCGGCCGGATACTGGGTGGACTACGGCGGCACGTTCGAACAGCTCATCTCGGCGAAGCAACGGCTGCAGATGGTGGTGCCGCTCGCGCTGCTTCTGATCCTCGGGCTGCTCTACATGGCCTTCTACTCGCTGCGTGATGCGCTGCTGGTGTTCAGCGGTGTGCCGCTCGCGCTCACAGGAGGCGTTCTGGCCCTGTGGCTGCGGGGTATTCCGCTTTCCATCTCGGCGGGCGTGGGATTCATCGCGCTGTCGGGCGTGGCCGTGCTGAACGGGCTGGTGATGGTGTCGTTCATGCGGAAGCTTCTGCAGGCCGGCCTGCCACTCGATCGCGCCGTTCAGGAAGGTGCGCTGACCCGGCTCCGCCCCGTGCTCACCACCGCGCTCGTGGCGAGTCTCGGCTTCGTGCCCATGGCCCTCAACGTGAGCACCGGGTCAGAAGTGCAGCGGCCGCTCGCCACCGTGGTGATCGGCGGCATCATCACCTCCACCGTGCTCACGCTGCTCGTGTTGCCGGTGCTGTATCGGTGGGCGTATCGACGGCGTGCGCAAAAGCACCCTGTGATCACTCCTCCGCAGCCGGCATCTCCTGGGCCTCACGCTGTGTGAGGAGCACCTTGTCGATGCGAGGGCCATCCATGTCGATGATCTCGAAGCGCAGATCGCGCCAGTCGAGCGCCTCTCCGGCCGTGGGCAGGCGTCCGAGGCGCCACAGGATGAAGCCGGCGACGGTGTGATAGTCGTCGGCGTGCGCAAGGTCCTCGCGGCCCAGCAGGCGCTCCAGGTCGTGGATGCCGAATTGACCGTCCACCAGCCAACTGCCATCCGGCCGGCGCACCGCTTCTTCGCGCTCCGGCGTGCTGAGCTCGGGCAGCGCACCGACGATGGCGCGCAGCACGTCCACCGGCACGACCAGCCCTTCGATCTCGCCGTACTCGCCGGTGACGATCGCGAAGTGCACGCCCGACTCGCGATACACATCCAGTAGTCTCAGCACCGAGAGCGATGGCGGCACATGCAGCGGCGGCCGCACGTGCTGCTCGCGATCCAGCCTGCCCTTGCGCAAGGCCTCGCCCAGATCCGCCAGCGTGATCACGCCGATGAGCTGTTCCAGCTCACCGTCACAGAGCGGAAAGCGCGTATGCCCGCTGGCGCGCGCTTCGTCCCAGAGCTTTTCGAGAGGCTCGTTGGCGTCGAGCCAGACGATGTCCCCTCGCGGCACCATCACCGACTCGACAGAGCGATCCGCCAGACGCAGAACGCCTTCGATCAGCTCCTTCTCGCGCAGCTGAAACACACCCTCTTTCGTGCCCGCGGCGATCAACGCCCGCACTTCGTCTTCGGTGACGGAGGCCTGCGCCACGCTCTGCGATGGGATGAGACGAGTGACCGCATCCGTGGATACCTGCAGAAGCCACACGAGCGGCGCGGCAATACGCGCGACCCATGTCATGGGCA
This sequence comes from Steroidobacteraceae bacterium, assembly GCA_019683695.1. GTDB lineage: Bacteria > Pseudomonadota > Gammaproteobacteria > Steroidobacterales > Steroidobacteraceae > JADGHX01. The sequence continues at coordinate 6,404 of JADGHX010000064.1, read as the reverse complement.
TGGCGACGAAGGACGCAATCGTCTCCGCATGCGCGAGCGCGACGCGCTTCGGCACGAGCTCGCCGAGAATGAGGGAAAGGTACGTGATGACCACCACGACCAGACCGAACGCAAGCTGGTAGGCGTACGGTGCGACGACTTCGAACCGCGCCAGCACGAGCGCAAGGTGTTCCGCAAAGACGGCGCCGCTGTAAACGCCGGTGAGAATGCCGACCAGCGTGATGCCGATCTGAATGGAGGACAGGAGGCGCGTGGGATTCTCGAGCAGCTGAAGCGCCACGCGCGCCCCCTTCTGCCCCCTGTCCGCACGCACTCGCAGCCGGGCCTTCCGTGCCGACACCAGCGCGAGCTCCGACGCGGCAAAAAATCCGTTCACGAGCACCAGCGCCACCACGATGGCGGCTTCGCTCCAACTCATTCTCACCTTCTGGCGTCGCCACCCGACAGCGGGCCGGCACATTGTCGCATGCAGCCAACGCCACGCCGGAAGCGCGGCATGTGTCGCAACTTGCTGTCAGGGGCGCTCGCGTACGGTTCTAGCTATAGTTTGCGGATGCCCTTGCTCACATCGGCCATGGACCGCATCGAGCGCCATCCATGGGTGGCGTATCTACTCGCCCTCGCGCTCGTGGGCGCGACGGCGCTGATCCGGGCGGCCCTGCTCCCCTGGCTGGGAAAGGATGCACCGCTTCTGCCGTTTCTCCTGCCGGTTGCGTTTGCCGCGTATCTTGGCGGACGCGGGCCCACGGCTTTCGCTGCCTTTGCAAGCGCCGTCACGGCTCACATCGCGCATCAGGCGAATCCCTCGCCTGACTACGACCCTGTCAGCTGGAGCGTGCAGCTCGCGCTATTTGCAGCCGTCTCCATGGGGTGCGCACAAATCATACACAGGCTGCGTCGCGCGCGAAGCGCGCTGAGAGAGAGCGTTGAGATCGCACGTCGGGCGCAGCGAGAGGCCCAGGCGAGCGAAGCGCGCTTCGAACGGCTCGCGGATCACGCACCGGTGCTCGTCTGGCGCGTCAACGCCGAGCAACGCGCCACATGGTTCAATCGGCCCTGGCTCGATTTCGCAGGCCGAGGCCTCGAAGCCGAGCGCGGCGATGGATGGACGGAACGCCTGCACCCCGAGGATGCAGAGCGCGTGCTGCGTCTCTCGCGCATCCAGATGGAACGCCGTGTGCCCTTCGAGCTGGAGTTCCGCATGCGCCGGTACGATGGCGCATATCGCTGGCTGCTGAATCGCGGCGTGCCCGTGTTCGAAGAGCCCGGGCGCTCGTTCTCCGGCTACATTGGCTCCTGCATCGACATCACGGAGCGCAAGCAGGCCGAGCAATCGAGCGCGGAGCTTGCCGCCATCGTCGAGAGTGCCTATGAAGGCGTGGTCGGCTGCACCCTCGATGGCGTGATCACGAGCTGGAACAAGGGCGCGCAACGCATCTTCGGCTACAGCGCGTGGGACGTCGTGGGCAAGCCCGTCACGATGCTCGTGCCGCCCGACCAGCGATCCATCGCGGACCAGGTGTTCGAGCGCATCCGCCATCGCCAGTCCGGCACGAGTCTCGAGGCCGTGGCGATCACCCACGACGGCAGGCCGATCCACGTGCTGCTCGGCTTCGCGCCCGTCGCGAATCACAAGGGCGAGGTCATCTCGGCCGCCTTCACCGTGCACGACATCACGGATCGCAAGCGCGCGGAGGACGCGCTGCGCGCGGCGGATCGCACGAAAGACATCTTCCTGGCGACCCTCTCGCACGAGCTGCGCAACCCGCTTGCGCCCATTCGGCAGGCCGCGCGCATTCTCAAGTCCGAACGCGCCGGGCCCGACGATGTGAAGCGTGCGCGCGACATCATCGACCGGCAGGCGCGACACATGAGCCGTCTGCTCGACGATCTGCTCGACATCTCGCGCATCACGCGCGGGAACCTCGAGTTGCGCAAGGAGACCGTGAACCTCGCAACCGCGCTCGACGAAGCGCTCGAGATCGTGCGGCCGCTCATCGAGGCGCGTGGACACACCGTGAACGTTGACATGCTTCCGCAGGCTCTGCCGGTGGATGCAGACCCGGTGCGCCTCGCGCAGATTCTCGCGAACCTGCTGACGAATGCCGCGAAGTACACACAGGATGGCGGAACCATCGTCATCCATGTGCGCGCCGAGGGCAGCCAGGTCGTCGTGCGTGTCATCGACAATGGCGTCGGCATCAGTGAAGACGCCCTGCCACGCATCTTCGAGATGTTCTCGCAAGGCCGCACCGAGCGGCAGTACGCGGAAGGCGGCCTCGGGATCGGGCTCGCGCTCGTGCGCGGCCTTGTGACGTTGCACGGTGGGACCGTGGAAGCCCGCAGCGCGGGTCGCGGGCTCGGCAGCGAGTTCATCGTGCGCCTGCCACTCGCCGAACACGTTTCGAACCTTGCGCCCTCCCCTGCGCAACTCCAGCCGCAACGGACCCTGCCGCGGCAGATTCTGATCGCGGATGACAACCGGGACGCCGCGGACAGCCTGCGCATCCTCCTCGAAAGCGATGGGCATCACGTGCACGCCGTGTACAACGGCCAGGCCGCGCTCGCTGCGGCCGAGAAGCTGCGGCCCGACATCGCACTGCTCGATATCGGCATGCCCGAGCTCACGGGACACGAAGTTGCCCAGCGCATCCGCAGCCATCCATGGGGCGCGAATATCACACTCGTGGCGCTCACGGGCTGGGGCCAGACCCACGACAAGCAGCGCTCGGCCACTGCGGGCTTCGATCACCATGTGACGAAACCGATGGATCCGGATCGGCTGCGGGAGCTCATCGCAAGCCTGCCATCGCGCGCCGCCTGTGGCTGAGCCCCTCTCGCATCCGGCTGCGTCTGTGGCGTGACCGCGCCGGCTTTTCGCGCCGCGCCAAAGCTTGCGGCGTGTGGCGACCTGCTGCTCGTTGACAGCTTTGTAGGTTGGGCATTAGCTGCCCGTCGCGGAGCGCTCGAGGTGGGTCCTTCAGCGCCCGGCGCGACACATCAGCTGTCACATGACCGCGCGATGCTGGATCAGGAGCCGTTGTGTGACACGGAGAAGACCATGGAGCATCGTTGGGGACGCCGCGTCGCCGTCGATATTCCCGTCCGCCTGGTCGGCGAGCCTGGCGCCATCGGCACCGGCCGGCTTGCCGATGTGAGCATCACCGGCGCGCTGGTGCACACACAACTGCAACTGCCGCCGCTTGCGCTCGTCGAAGTGATTCTTCCTCTGCAGAACGCGAGTAACGACATGCGTGCAGCGCGCGGCTGCGTTGTCCGTCAGTGCGCGGAAGGCTTCGGCGTGGAGTGGTGCGATCTTCCGCCGGGCGCAATCGAGACGTTACTGCGAACGGCGATGGCCGAAAACGCACGGGACGAATCCGATGAAACGTCCCGCGCGTCCTCGGGACATTAGCTGACCCATTCGGACCGCTCAGCGTGGCCTCGCTTCCTGCTGAGCGCGCCCGGCCTGCGGCTGACGCATGTGCCGGCCTTCGGCGAATTCCTCGAGCATCTTCGCGTTGAATGCGGGAATGTCCTGCGGCTTGCGGCTCGACACGAGCCCGTTGTCGACCACCACTTCCTCGTCCACCCAGTTCGCACCGGCATTGCGCAAATCCGTGCTCACCGACGGCCACGACGTGATGCGCCGGCCGCGAACCACGCCCGCATCGATGAGCGTCCAGGGACCGTGGCAGATCACGGCCACCGGCTTGCCGGCATCGAAGAACGCGCGCACGAACGCGAGTGCCTTCGGATTGATACGCAACTGATCGGGATTGGCGACGCCGCCCGGCAGCAGAAGCGCGTCGAACTCGTCCGGATCCGCATCATCGAGCGACACGTCCACGTCGAAGCGGTCCCCCTTGTCGAAATGGTTCCATCCCTGCACCTGATCGCCCGAGGGCGAGACCACGATCGTGAGGGCGCCGGCATCATCGAGAGCTTTGCGTGGCCCGGTGAGCTCCACCTGCTCGAACCCCTCGGCCACCAGAATGGCGACTCGCATGTCATTCAGCATTGTCTTCTCCTCGCGCGTTCGAAACGAATAAGGAGAAGCTGAGGGAGCATATGACGTGCCGGGACGGGCCTCTTGCCGCGACGCTGCTCCAGCAGCCCGGCCCTCCCGGGGCTCCGGCGCCGGACGGGTTCAGAGGCGATAGAGAAGCAGCGAGTGCAAGGCTTCCTCGCTCATCTCGGCGATGCCCTCCGCCGAACGCAAACCCGCCGGCGGACGATACGGCACGCCATGGCCTGTTGAATCCAGATACGGCTGGTCGAGGTGAAACGAGACCACCGGGCGTGCGACAGGCTGTGCGGAGGCGCCTGCACGTTGTCGGTCGAAGAACGCCGTAACGGCGCGGGCCGACCCGGCAAGGCCGGAAATCGCCGCTGCCGTGCCGGCCAGCGCCACCTGCTTGCAGAAGCCTCGTCGGGTGGTGCTCATGCCAGCTCCTCTTCCGACGCCCAGATGCCGTGAATGTGCGCGGTGGAGCGGAACGGCAGGATCACGCGCGCGATGTCACCGGCCTGCAGATTCTTCGCGTCCGCAATGATCAGCTCCGTGCGCATTTCGGCGTAATTGGAGGCCACGCCGATCAGATAACCGTCGCCCTCCTCCTGGCTGCCGGGCCGGGGCACGAAGCAGCATTCCTGCAGGCTGTGCGTGCTGCCGGCGAAATACGTGTCGAGCTTTCCCGTCGCAAAATCGAATCGGCCGTAGCAGTTCGTCACACGCCCGCGGACATTGCCCGCGCGCGCTTCATCGAACGGCCGCTCGGGATCGGCAAACCCCGTGAACCCGTAGCGATGCTCGAGGGACATGTACCGCGTGTCCACGCGGCCGAGATCCTGCACGGTGAAGGGCCAGAGCACCTCCTCCGTCCATGTGTCTTTCCTGGATTTGAGATCGATCGTGATTCGGCGCACGTACGCGCGAGCCTTCTGCGCGTTCCACGGCGAGCCATCCACCGGCGGAAAGAACGGAAAGAAGTTCGACTCGTAGAACGGCGCGTACAGGATGATCTTGCTGCCCTGCGTGTACGCATTGAACGTGTGCATCATGCAACGCTCGGGGCCCTTGAACCAGCGAATGTCCTTCGCGTCCCCGTCACGCGGCAGCACGCCGATGTAGCTCGGCTTCGTGGCATCCCAGCCCCAGTGGATCTTGCCTGCCTTGAGCCGATCGAGGCTCGTGACGTAGCCGCCGAACGGGAAGAGGATGTGCTTCTGCGTGAGCGCCATGTCATGGATCACGCTCACGTAGGGCACCTTCAGGCGCACTTCGCGCTTGACCTTGCCGTCCTTGCCGATGGTGTAGACGAAGAGATCATCGGTGGCGAGCCCGGTGGCCTCGTATCCGAAGGCGATCATCTCGCCGCTCACCGGATCGATCTTCGGATGCGCGGTGAACGTCTGGCTCCGCCACGCCCCCTCGAAATCCCACGGCCCGAGCGTCTCGAGCGTGTGCGGGTCGAGCCGGTGCGGCAGGCCATCTTCCTTCAGCGCGAAGAGCTTGCCCGCATGCACGATGGGCGCCGTGTTCGCAACCGTGCGCAGGTTCGGCCGCTCCGGGTCGCGCACACTGGGGTCGTCCGTGAACGGGTTGCGGTAATAGCCGTAGAGCTGGCGGTTGGCCGCCTTCACCGCCTCATAGCGCTTCGTGCGCACGTAGCGGCCCTTGTAATGAACGACGCCGTTCCGGAAACGGAACAGGCTGATGTAGCCGTCGGAGTTGAGCACCGCATCGTCCGCGAACAGCGGCGGATACAACCAGTCGCCGCCCACGCGGTAGAACGTGCCGTTCAGGTCCGACGGGATCTTGCCGAGCACCTCGCAGTCGTGGATGTCCGCCTCGAATCGCTCGGGCTGGAAGAAGCCCATCTTCGTGGGCACCTGCGCGAAATCGACCATGGCTGCTCCCTGTGAGAATGGCCTTGTGGCCACCGGGCTGCTCGCGAAGGCGCCAAAATCACGGCCGCGGCGGCTCGTCACCGCCGCGGCCGGTTGCCACCCGAAAGCTGCGGGTGGCGCCCCCTCGCCTGATGGTCGAGTTATACCAGCAGCCGGGCGCTGGCAGGCACCTCTCTCAATTGAAGTTGCGCTTGATGGTCACGGCCCACATGAGCGGCGGGGCCGGGTTGGCGCTCACCGTCGTGGAGCTCAGGTGCTGATCGAAGCGGCTGTACTCGTAGTACTCGTTCGTGAGATTGGTCACTTCCAGCGAGGTGTTCCAGGTGTCTTCCGGCGAACGCCACGTGAGGCGCGCGTTCGCGAGGAAGTAGCTGTCGATGCGGTTCGCCGGGTGGTTGATGGCCTCCGTGTAGATCTCGGACTGATACGAGCCGTCCAGGCGCGCCGTGAGGCTGCCCATGCCGCCGAGCGACCACGTGTACTGCGCACCG
>JADGHX010000262.1 GCA_019683695.1 Steroidobacteraceae bacterium | reverse complement strand
CACAAGGGTTTCCTCGCGCAGCTTGTCCCATCCCTGATCGAACTTGCCCTTGTACTTCTGCGCCCACTCTTTCGGGACGTGATGTGGAGCGTGGGTTGCGCCAGGCGCGAAGTAAGCGAAAAACGGTTTGTCCGGCGTGAGCGCCTTCTGCTGCCCGATCCAGGCTATCGCCTTGTCCGTCATGTCTTCCATGAAGTGATAGCCTTCTTCGGGGGTCCTCGTCAGCTTGACCGGCGTCGTGCCTTCGTGAATCGTCGGATACCACTGATTCGTCTCGCCACCGATGAAACCATAGAAATACTCGAAGCCGCCTCCGCCGGTCGGCCACTGGTCAAACGGTCCCACGGGACTTGTTTGCCACACGGGCACCTCATGGCACTTGCCGAACTGCGCCGTGGAATAGCCATTCAGCTTGAGCGTTTTCGCCAGCGGTGCAATTGTGTTGGGCAGCACCGAGCTGTAACCGGGATATCCGGAAGCGATCTCCGTGATACCGCCCATGCCGCAGGTGTGGTGATTGCGCCCCGTGAGGAGCGCTTGCCGCGTGGGCGAGCAGAGTGCCGTCGTGTGAAAACGGTTGTACTTCAGTCCGCCGGCGGCGAGCCTTTCCGCGCAGGGTGTCTGGCAAGGTCCGCCGAAAGCGCTCGAAGCGCCGAACCCGACGTCATCCAGGAGCACGATGAGAACATTGGGTGCGCCGGCGGGTGGGCGCAGCTGCGCGATCTTCTCGCATCGGGCATCCGGGTCCTTTGCGTCATAGAAGGTCGGGCCGGTCCGCGTCGGAGTGGGCATCGGAAGATGCGAGCGGTCTTTCTGGTCAGCGCTGCTCATAAGCGCTCCTGCGGCTCATGGTGGAGGAAGACGACAGCGAACGTTCAGCAGCGGCGCACGGCGCACATTACGGCAGGCTCGCGGGTGGCAAGGCGAGGCTCAACGTTGCTGGACGACCGGCGCAGATTGGACGTCAGAGCTCTGAGCGGCTGGAATGGGACCTAGGTGCCATTGCCCGCAACTCGCGTTTCGGGTCACGGTTGCTCCATCGCCCCGCGCGACACATGAATGGAGCACTCCAAAGCGCTTTAGCAGAAGCTTGTGGATCAGCGCTTTCGTCTCAAGGCGACGTTGACGCGAGAGCAATGGGCGGCGCTTCACACAGCGACTGTCACGGGTCGGACTGTCACGGGTCACGCGATGTGATGGTATGTGTGCACGAGACTCGGCTCACCACCTGCCTGCACCGACACTCACATACCCGTGGTTGCCCACTGGGACGCCGACGCTCATCCCCACACCGACCCGGCCGCCACAACTCGCGAGCGACACCGACGCGATGAGCAACCCCATCGTTGCGATGACTCGAACGACTCCGCGCCTGGTCGACTCCTGCATCACGTATCCACTTCGCTGAGCACCAGCAGCGCCCCGGTCGGATCGGTGACTACGGCCATGGTGCCGTGGCGCAGCTGCGGCGAAGGCCACAGGATGACCCGACCTCCCAGAGCTTCGACACGCCGGGCGGCCATACGGGGATCCTCCACGCCAAAGTACGTTAACCAGACCGGAGCTGCCTGTTCTGATGGATTCTTGAGAATGCCTGCCCGGTCGCGTTCCTGATGGGATAACACGATGTACTCGCCGGAAGCTCGCTTCACGCTCTGCGCGGTGTACCCGATCACGTCCCGATAGAACTGCGCTGCCGAAAGAGGCGCGTTCGAGAGCAGCTCCGTCCAGACGACCCGGCCGATTGCCTTTGCAGTGGTCGAGTCATCCGGATCACCGATATGGCTGCGAGCAAGGCCGATGACCGCACCTTCCCGGTCGATGATCACCGCGACACGTCCCACCCGAAGATCCTTCGCCGCAACGGCAACGGTGGCACCTGCCGCCGTCGCCCGTGAAACCGATGCATCCACATCGCTGACGGAGACGTAAGGCAGCCACCGCGACTCCGTGATCCCGGCGGTATCCGATTCCAGCTCGACCATGCCAGCGACGTAGACTGGGCCCGATCGCGCGAGCAGGTAGGGGCGACCGTCTGGCGTCGTCGATGGGTCGAAGGTCCAACCGAAGAGCTCGCTGTAGAAGCGACGCGCCGCCTTCAGGTCCTCGGTGATCAGATCGTTCCATATCACCTTGCCAATCAGCGGCTCGGATGTGAACGACATCGCCGACGTGTCGATCGTCGCTCCCGACACGCAACCCGCCGATACAGCAAGTGCAAGTACTGCAACAAAATGCGCGAAGCGCGGTGATGCGGTTTGATTGCGTGTTCGTGAGCACGTCGATTGTGGCGCACATGACCGCATGCGCGCGATTGAACGTCCGCCGAGGTTGATTGGCGATTGCCCCTTGGTCTCATCAGGTTTGTGCGCGCCCTTCGCTGGAATTGCGGAGGCGCACGTCTGTTCGTCAATTTCTCGTTCTGATCGGGGATTTGGCCGGCCTCAGCTCGCGGGCGCTTTGCATCCGCGACTCTCGCGGCGGCTCGGCGCAACGGGAGCGCGAGCGTTGGCGACCGTGGTCGTTCCTGACGCTCCGCGAGGCGAGTGACGACTCACCTGAGGAATAACGAGAGCGCAAGCTGGCGCGCGCACGAGTAAGGCAACGGCTATTCACCGAGGGGCGTCCTGGTGCAGCCGTCGTGTCCAATAAGCCGTTCGTCCAACTGCATCTCGGCACGCGCCGAAACTACCTTACGAACTTCGGGACGAGCCGACTGATTCTCCGACGGCGCAGACGGACGTTGTTGTCGTGGCGATGTGCCAGGGAGAGCAACGATGCATCTCAATCGCTTCACCACAATCGCGATGGTCGGCGTGCTCCTCTTCCGGGCATACGATGTGTGCGCGCAAGCGAGCAGCGAGGAGTCGTGGAGTTTCGAGGTCGTGCCTTACCTCTGGGCCGCGAGCCTCGAAGGACGCGAGGGGTTCGGCGACACGACCGCGGATATCAGCGCGGACTTCAGCGATCTCGTCGAGTTTGTGAACGTCGGCGCATCGATGCGCTTCTTCGCGCGAAAGCCGCCGGTGTCGTGGTTCGGCGAGGCGAGCTACGTCGAGCTCGGGAGCGATTTCGACACGTCGGTCGGCGCGGGGCACCTCTCGACCTCGCAGACGTTTGCGGAAGCCGGCCTCAGCTACGAGCTGAACGACGCATTCTCGGTCTATGGGGGTCTGCGTTTTCAGGGCCTCCACACGAAGCTGAGTATTGCGAGCCAGCGTGCGAGCGACACGAGGAACTGGGTCGACGCCATGGTCGGAGGGCAATGGTCGCCGCTCAGATCAGAGCACTGGGTTGCCTGGCTGCGTGGCGATGTCGGCGGCGGCAGCTCGGATCTCGTGTGGCTCGCCGAAGCGGGTGGCGGGTATCGCTGGACTGAGCGCTGGGCGGCGTATCTTGCGTACCGCGTCCTGGGCACTGACTACGAAAGCGGCGGCTTTCGCTACAACGTTCGTCAGAAGGGATTGCTACTCGGATTCGGCGTGCGTTTTTAGGAAGTTCATGACGCCGCACCTCCCAAAAGCTCCAACCTCCGGCGAATATCCGCCTGCACGCTCCCGAGCGTGGCCGGGCTGCGCACTTGCAGCTTGCGAGCTGTGGCGCCGAACGATTTCACCGCCCGAATGACCTGGTTGAGAATCTCGACCGGCTCCGAAACCCCCCAAATGCGCCCCACCGCAAGCAGGTCTTCCCGCTTCGGGCAGGCGAAACTGTGATGGAACATGAGCGTGTGCTCGCCGCGGCCCACGACATCGGGAACGAGATCGAAGGCCGGCGCAAGCCGGTAACCGGCGGAAGTCGTGATCATCCAGAAGTTCTTCAGATGATCGTCCACGTTGCCGATGGCGGCATTGAAGGCCATGTGCCGAAAGAGCATTGAAATGTCCTCGGCGGGGGCGCAGGAGTATTTCTGCAGTGCTTCGGCCAACTGCGTGTAGCTCGTAACGTAAATACCGGGGCGCTCTTTGCACAGCGTCTTCATGCTCACCATGTGCACGCGCCCATTTTGCCCGGTGACATCGAAGCGCCGAACCAGCAGCACGCGACGACGGCCAACCGGCTGCAAGCGCGATTCCGGAACATTGAGTCCTGCGCGCCCTGCAAGCTCGAGGCACGCCGCTTCGAGCCCGACCACGTCGTACGAATCGTCGCGCGTGCGACTCGGAAACTTGGCGATCCATTCGCCCCGATCATCGTGAACGAGAGCTTTCGGCCGGGCGCCACCCGCACGGCTACTGCCTTCCAGGAGTGTCCGAAAGTCATCATCCGTCGGCAGTGTTCCCGCTTCAAAGCGCTCGGCCGCGGAGAGCAGCGTGGGGAGCGACGTGCTTTGCGCGCTTGGCGAGAGTTCCGGCGGTTTTGAGTCTTCGGTGAATGCCAGCGCTCCAATGCCGCTGCCACGACCTATGAAGAGAAGCATCTCCGGCGCGGAAGGCTTGCGGCGTTGGAGCCGGATGGCGGCGGTCAGCAGACGTCTGCCCCAATCATCGGGAAGGGCATCGTCGAAAACGGCCAACGGCGGATTGAAGAGATCGGCGCGAAATCGCCGGCCGCGAACATCCCGCGGCAGCGAGGCGGGATCGAGCGAGAACGCCGTTGGATCCTCCAGCCACTCGCGGGCGTACTCGAATTCGGACTCGAAATATCCGCTCTGCGAGGGCTCGGTGGTGGCGAGCTCGCCGGCGAGGCTGACGAGGCCGTTCGGCCGACGCACCCAGACGAAAAAGCGTCTCATGCCGGCCGCCGCGAAGCGCGTTGTCGCGGACGGCGCTCCCGCTCGGCTCGCGCGCGGTCCAGAAGGCTTTCGCGTGGCTCGAGCACATGGCGTATGTCGTCGAGGCGATCGAGCAGCCAGAGTGCATTGAGCCAGGTGCCGATCTGTACCGTTGGCAGCCCGCGCTCCATGGAGCGCACGGTACCCTCCGAAACCCCGAGACGTTCTGCGAAGAGCGCCATGGGCTCGTTGCGCCCGAGCCGGGCCGCGCGCAGGCGCCGGCCGAGCTCGAGCAGCTGTTCTTCGGCTTCTCTAACCTGCATCATAGTGCAGTTTTAGGCTAAATTTTAGCAGTAACTGATAATATAGAGAAGGTTACCG
>JADGHX010000063.1 GCA_019683695.1 Steroidobacteraceae bacterium | reverse complement strand
CGGCTGCTCGCCGGCCGCGCCCTGCTCGCCGGGACGCGCATCGGGAGAGGGGGGAGGGACGCGCGTCCCGCCTGCCGGGCTGGAGGAGAGGGGCCCGGCAAGCCGGTAGACGGCGCCGCCGTCGGGCAGCGGCGCCTGATCGATCCGCAGACCGTCCTTGTGGCGCAGCTCGTGGATGCGCGCCCCGAACCGGGGCCCGGCCCCGGCGGCGAGGAACTCGCTGGTCGTGACGCCGTGCTCGCCGGCCTCCTCGAGGAGGTGCCGGACGAGCGCCTTGCTGGAGCGCAGCGGCGCTTGGCAGCGCGGGCAGATGCGTCGGCGGTCGCGGCTCACGCGGCAGCCCTCCCGACGGCGGCGGCCATCGGCCGGATCACGATCGTGGTGTGCTCGGGCTCGCCCGGCGCCGCCCAACGGCGAACGAACCAGGCGTGCACGACGTCGACGTCGTCGCGGTACGCGGCCCCGTTCAACGCGTCGGCCAGGAGCTTGAGCGCGTTGTCGAAGTCGGGCTTGCGTCGCGGCCACGGCTCGCGCTGGCCGGCCACGGACAGCTGGCCGTCGCGGCGCCAGTGGCTCCGCGGGCGCTGCACGGCCTGGGTGACGAGGAACGCGATCGGGGTGTCGTCGGGGATGCGCGGCCGGCCGGCCTGCTCCCAGGCGACCAGGACGCGCGCCTCTGCCGACTGGGTGCGCGCGTCCGTGAACACGCGCCCACCCGCGAAGCGGGGGCGGCCCTTCCCGTGGGGCTTGCCGGGGATCGTGAGCACGATCTCGCTCGTCGCGGTCACAGCGCCGCCCCCGCCCCGAACCCCTCGGCCATCCCGCAGATGAACCCGACGGCCGCCGCGACCGCGATCAGATCGTGCACCTGGTCGCGCTCCGGGTCGCGCAGCCAGTCGGGCAGGCCGCAGGGACGACGCCGCTCCCTGACCGCGGCGATCGTGTCGACGGCGATGCCGTTGGCCTCGAACGCGATCCGGTCCCACGTGACCCCGACGACCTGCATCAGCCCCTCGATCGCCGGGACCATGTCGGTGCGGCCGCGCTGGTCGGCGGTCCGCTGCCACTGCTCGCGCAACAGCGCACCGGTCACCGTGCTCACGCCGCCTCCTCCAGGGTCTGCTGCTGCGCCTGGCCGTCACCCTCGACCTGAGCTTCAGCGTCCGGCCCCTCCGGGCCGCTGCCCGACCAGGGCAGGTCGGACGTGTCAGGCGCCAGCGCCCGCCGGTAGGCGCCCAGCCACTCCGACAGGTCGAGCTCGCGGATGCCGCGCTCACCGGCGAGCGCCCCGGACCGGTCCCCGGCGATCCGGCCGCGGCTCTCGATGAGCTGCCCGAAGTAGCGTGGGCGCGGCTCGTCGTCGACGCGCAGCGCCGACGTGAAGGCGACGACGTCGACCTCGCCGGGGATCGTCTCGGTCAGCTTGCCGCCGATCAGCGGCATCACGATCCGGCCGTCCTCGTCGCTGTCGCGCACGTCCGCGTGCGCGAGGATCACGAGGTTCACCGGCAGGTCGCGCATCGCCTGGACGAACCCGCCGAGCTGGTCGGCGACCTGCCCGAACTGTTGCAGCGTGTTCTTGCTCCCGGGGACGACGAGCTGGGCGACGAGCGCGTCGCGGACCTTGCCGATCGTGTCGACGACCACCGTCCGCGGCTTGGGGTCGTGGCCGTCGCGCACGTGCGTGAACACCTGCCGCAGCGTCTGGGCGACGTCGGTGCTCTTGTCGATGCGGACCTCGTGGATGGCGGTGCCGCGCTCGGCGGCCGTCTTGCGCGCGAATCCGAGCGCCCCTGGGCCTTCCGCGTTGAGCCACAGGATCGGGCCCGGCGCCGTCGCCGCCGCCGTCGACTTCCCGCTCTTCGGCTGGCCGTACAGGAGCACGTTGAACGTCTCCGGGATGGGCGGCGCGTCCACGAACACCAGGGCGGGCAGATCGGTCATCGGCTTCTCCCTTCAGGTGGCGCCGCGTTCGAGACGGCGCAGCTGCTGCTCGACGTTGCTCAGCCGCGACAGCGCGTCCTCCAGCCGCTCGACCGCCAGATCACGTGCGCGCTCGGCCTCGGCGACCTTCAGCGCCGCCCGGGCGAGCGCCTCGTTGAGCTGGCGGATCGTCTGATCGGGGCGCTCCGGCTCGCTGACCGGGGCGTGCTGACGGGCGCGCTCCTCGCGCTGCTCGGCCAGGAACCGGTCCTCGGCGAGCAGCCTGGCGTGGCGGGCGAGGCTCACCAGCAGCCCCCGCTCATCGCCGCGCCAGCCCAGGCCCGTCCTGCCCGGGCGGCATCGCCCAGGCCCGCTCGAGCATCGCGACCTCCCGGGAGCGCCGACGAGCGCGACGCGCCTCCTCCACGAGGCCGCGCACCCAGAACGCAACCGCGGCCCCCAGCACGCAGGCCAGCAGCGCCAGGCTGAAGATCACGGCCAGCACCACGACCGTCAGCAGCGCGTCAGCGAGATGGCTCATGCCGCCTCCTCCGTCGAGATGTCGAGCAGATCCGTCACCTTCACCTGCAGGAAGTCCGCGACCTTCTTGGCGTTCGCCGGTGTCGCCTGACGGCCGGCCTCGAGCCGCTGCACGACGGTCAGCGACACGCCGCAGGCGGCGGCGAACGCGCGCTGGCTGAGCCCGCGGTTGAGCCGCTCGGCGCGCACGTCGACGCTCATCGTGCCGCGAGCGCCTTCTGCATCTCGATGGGCCACAGGTCCAGCGGCTCCAGACCGAACACGGCGGCGATCGCGAACTGGACGCGCGGGCTCGGCACGAATCCCATCTCGGCGAGCCGGACGGTCTCCCGTCCGACCCCTGCGCGGAGCGCGAGCGCCTCCCGCGACAGACCAGCGTTGATCCGCCGGCTGACGAGCTCGCGGTGCACGCGGCGCCTGCGGTGTTGGCGAGAACAGGTCCTTGCAGGCATGATTCGGACGTTACTGGCCGGATCGGGCCGTGTCAAGGCGCATCCGGGTCACGGCGTGTCGCAGACTGGGGCGCATGCCGCCACGGCCCAAGCCCAAGGGCGACGTCGAACTCGCCGCCCGTCTGCGCGCGGCATTCGCCTTCGCGGACCTGACCAAGGCGGAGCGCGCCGCGGCGCTCGGCGTCTCTGTGCGCACCGTCGGCCGGTACGAGTCCGCCGAGCTGGACCTGCCCCGGGACCTGTGGCCGGCCGTCTGCGAGGTGACCGGGGTGCCCGAATGGTTCCTGCGCCACGGCTGGGAGCCGCCGGCGGTCGACCAGAACGACCCGCTCGAGCAGCGGGTCGCCGCGCTCGAGCAGATGGCGGCTGGGCGGATCGCGCGGTTGGAGCGCCAGATGGTGCAGCTGGCAACGATGGTCAGACAGCGCGCAGGCGACGCTCCTGCGCGGCCTGCAGACGAGCTGCTCCAGCCTCCCGCAGATCACGCGCCCAGGCGACCCAGTGGTCGAGATGCGGCGTCTCGCCAGGCGGCGGGTGCTCGTGGAGGTAGCGTGCGATCATGATCGCGATGTTGACCTGGGTGCGCCCCTCCCAGGCGAGCACCTCAAGGTCAGAGCCGGCGCCGGTTCCACGTGGATGCGCGTCGTCTCTGCAGGCCATCGGTGTCTCGTCCCTCCCCGGGTTGCGGCGCAACCGTATTCGCCGCGGCGCCCTGGCCGCCACACTGGCCGGTCTCGTGGTGCTCTGCGGGTGCGGCGGGAGTGATCGGACCCCCGCGCTGGAACCACCGGCGCCACCCACGGCCACCGCGGCAGCAGCCACATCCGGCGGCGCCAGGGCTGACGTCGAGCGGGCGCTGCTCACGCTCGATGATCTCCCGGACGGGTGGGCGGCCCAAGACCATGACGTCGAGGTCGCCGGCGAGGACAGCATCCTGGGCTGCCCGGGGCTCGACACGCTCGAGCAGCCGGCGCGCACCGACCGCTTCGACGACCCCGACGGGGACGACATGGTCTTCCAGGTGGCGGGGGTCTTCGCCAGCCGTGAGGCGGCGGAGTCGGCGATCCGTGCTTTTGCGGCAGAGGAGGCGCGCGCGTGCGTCGCCGACCGGGTTGGCCGGCAGGTGCGCGCCAACGCCGACGGCACGGATGTCGAGGTGGGCGAGGCGTCGACGGCCCGTCTGAAGTCGCCCGCGGTCGGGGACGCGACCGCCGGGATGCAGGTCACGGTCCCGCTGCGGGCGGCAGGGCGTGAGATGCTCGCCCGGTTCGACCTGGTCACGGTGCGTGTGGGCCGGGCGGTGTCGGTGGTCGTGTTCACGGGGGTGCCGTCGTTCGACGCCGAGCTGCGCAGCGAGCTGCTGCAGGTCGTCGGCCAGCGTCTTGGGTCCGTGTGATCCCGGGCATGAAGAAGGCCCCACCGGAGCGGTGTCCGGTGGGGCCTTCGGGTCTCGCCAGGAGGGAGGGCGAGGTTCAGGCGGTGGCGCGGATGATCCGGTCGAGCACCGCGGCGCGGGCGGCGCGATGCGCGCCGCGCCGGGGCGGCAGCCGGCGCAGCTCGTCGCGGCGGTCCTCTAGGACGCGCTTGCACGCGCGCGCCTTGGCGAGCCGGTCGGCGCCGGCCTTGCTCCACGAGCCGGCGCGGCGCTCGGCGCGGCGCTGGCGCAGCAGGCACGACGCGTTGCGCCGCTCCCCGGCGGTCAGGTGCCTGGCGCGCGGGTAGTGCGCGAGGCGCAGCGGGTCCTTCGCGCGGTCGGACTTGGCGTCGGCGGTGACGATCCGGACGACCTGGTCGATGTCGAACGGGGTGATGTCGACGTGGCCGCCGGCGCAGATGCCGCCGTCCTTGTGCTGCACGATCCCGGTCCTGGTGACCCGGCAGCCGCTCACGGCGCCGCGGCGCAGCGGGATGCCCGTGCGCTGGGACACCTGGCGCATCACGGACCGGAGCTTGTCGTACCCCGGCGTGTCCATGAAGGACGCCTCCTGGCCGCTGTTGATGATCTCGTAGGACACGGCGATCGGGTTGGCGGCGGCCTGGGTCCAGGCCTTGGCCTCGATCGGCACGGTGTACGCGCAGTTGCCCTCGCGGTCGATCACGAAGTGCGAGCTCGCCTGCGAGGCGGAGCTGTTGAAGAACGCGACGATCGCGTTGACGTCGTCCCAGCCCGCCCGGTTCCCGGACACGGTGTAGTGCAGCCAGTGCTGTTGTGGCCGGACCCCGGCTCGCGAGCTCTGGTTGCGCACGAACCGGGTCACGCAGCCCTTGAAGCCCGCGCTGGCGCCGGCGACCGGCAGCGGCTCCTGCGTCTCGCGGATGCGCTCCTGCTGGGCCTGGGCGGCCTCGAGCTCTTCGGGCGCGGCCTGCCGGGCCTCAACCGGCGCCTCGTCGCGCAGGTTGGACTCGGTCACGCGCGCGGCGTGCTCGACCGCGGCCTTCGGCACGGTCACCTGCTCGGGCGCGGCCGGCGGCGCGGGCCCGTTGCCCGGCTGGTTGACCGTGATGACGACGTTGACGCCGTCGGGGCGGCCGTCGTGGTCGCTGTCGACGATGACGACGGTGAGGCCGACCGCGCCGCCGGCGGCGATCACCGCGGCGGCCAGGCCGAGCAGCTGCGCGCGATGGCGCGCGAGGAAGGCGCGGGTCCGCGCCCACAGGTCCGACATGGGGCTCCCTCCGGCAGGGTCGTGGTCAGGCGGTCTCGGGGAGGCCGCGGATCTCGCGCTCGGCGACCGCGGCGTCCCAGGCGTCGGCGAGCACGTCGAAGAGCTCGGGGGTCAGGTGGCCGCCGATGCCGGGCGCCCGGCGGATGAACGCGGGCAGCCCGTCGGGCGGGTCCGCCTGGTCGAGCATGAGCCTGGCGAGCTGCAGCGCGGCGGCGGCGTCGCCGGCCTTGGCGCGCCGGGCGAGTTCGTGCATCGTGACCTGCTCCCAGGGCCTGGCCACGGCATGGCCTCCCTTCCTTCAGGCGGCGTCGCGGTAGGTGACGCCGAGGTCGCGCGCGAGCGCGACGAGGCGCTCGTCGTTGCGGCGGCTCAGGGTCTCGACGCGCTGCAGGCGTTCGTCAGCGGCGCTGAGAAGCTGCTTGACCTCGGCGTGGTCCTCAGCCTGCTGATCGTCGGCCTGCTCGAGCCGGTCGAGCCGGTCGAGGATCGTGTCCAGCTTGGCCTCCAGGGACACGAGCAGCTCGACAATCCGCACCGCGCGCCAGATCCGCCCGGCGAGGTAGGCGGCGGCGGCGACGCCGCCGGCGATGACGGCGAGCGTGGCGGCGATGTCGCGGGCGGCGGCAAGCGCGGCGCCCGCGACGAGCACGCTGAGGATGACGATCCCGGCGCTCACGAGTTGGGGTGCTCGAGGAAGTAGACGCGTTCGGTCACGCCCTGGATCAGCTCGGTCTCGGTCCGGCGCGGCTCACCGAACTCGACCCGGATCGCGGACTCCTGGAGGTTCTCGTCGAGGTCGATCTCGATCGCGACGACCGGCTCAGCGGTGTCGATCCGCAGATGGTGGCTGTCGCACAGCAACCGGACCGTGTCCCACAGCCAGAAGTCCTCCCAGGGCTGGGGCGCGGAGTGCGGGTCGGGCGTGAACTGGACGCTGTGGCGCGGGTCGGGCTGCAGCAGCGCGGCGGCCTTGGCCGCCAGGTCGGCGTTGTTGAGCGCGTCGGGGGTCTCCTGGACGAGCTCGAACTTGCCCCACTTCGCGATGCTGGACAGGTCTTTGAGCGTGGCGGCGACGATGGCGCCCATGTTCGGGTCGCCGGGGTAGGCGCCCGCGTGCCGGACGGTGGTGGTGACCTGGTTGACGGGCGGGATCTCCTGGACGCTGACGGAGAGCACGTTGGCGTCGGTGCCGGGCCCGGCGGCGAACAGGACGAGGTCCGACAGGTCATGGCCGAGGTCGGCCAGGAAGCTGATCTCGGCCAGGTCCCCCCCATGGCGGCGCGGGTCGAGGTGGGTGAGCTGGAGCTTGAAGTCGCCGAGGTCGGCGAGCTCGTAGATCGCGCTGGCGATCGGCTGGAGGTTGAAGACGCGGTCGCGGCTCGTGGTGCCGGCGACGACGGTCCCGACCCGCAGCCCGGACGGGGCGTCCGTGTTCTCGGTCTCGATGAGCTGCTGGGCGATCTCCGCGGATGGGGTGGATGAGAAGGTGGCGCTGCTGGTCGCCTGGGAGAGCGGCCGGCCGAGCGGGTCAGCCCATGTGAGCCCCATGATCGGGACGCCGTCCTGATCGAGATCGTGGGTGATCGTGTCCAGCCGGACCGACAGCCGCGGCTCGGGCGCGTCGTCGTCGTGCAGGCTGTCGCGCCGGAAGGCGAGCAGGACCGGGGTGCCGAACTCGCGGTTGGCGACGAGCTCGGCGGCGCCGGGCGCGTCGTGCGGCAGCGTCATGCTCTTGATGACGGCGCCGCGGTTGCGTTCCCAGCGCATCGTCACGCTGGTCGGGGCGACCTCGCCGAGCTCGTCGAGGGTGCTGCCGGACAGCAGGACCAGGGTCCAGTCGACGGCCATCACGATCCGTTGCTGGCCGGGGCGCGGTCGAGCTCGCGGATGACCGTCTGGATCTGCGAGATCGACGTCGAGCTTCCCGTGGCGACGAACTGGAAGAGGCGGCTGCCCGGGGTGGGCGACGCGATGAGGAACGTCGCGTCGAACCGTCCGTCGACCTGCGCCCCGCCGGGCGCGACGCCGAGCGAGGTGAACCGTTGGTCGCCGGCGACGGTAACGTCCAGGCCGTCGATCCGCAGCCTGACGTCGAGCCGGGCGCTCGGCTGCGCGAGGAGCCTGCCGCTGATCGTCACCTCGATCGGTGCGCCGGAGCACTCGACACGGCGACTGAGGTTCGCGCTGTCGATCTGCTGAAAGCCGACGCCCGGGTTGAAGGTCGCCGAGCTCTCGGCGACGTCGAGCGCTCCGCGCGCCCACGGTCGCCGGTCGCGGATCATGCCGTTGGTGATCGCGCTCGTGGTCCCTGTCGGGACGAGGAGCTGCGCCAGCAGCAGCGAGCTGGCGGGGATCGTCGGCGCGCCGGCGGGGTTGCTGTGCGACGCGGCCGCGTTCGGGGTGCCGACGAGATAGCGGACGCGGGCGTCGTACTCGCCGGAGCCGTCGTGGTCCTGGTTGCGGACCTGCAGCACGACGTAGTCGACTCGCGGGTTGCCGGACGTGTTGGCCGGGACCGAGCTGAGGTTGACGACCGAGGAGTGAGGGGCGACGAGGTAGAAGTCCCGCGGGGTGATGAGCGCGCTGTTGGGGACGACGGCCATGCCGGCGTTCGCGGCGACGTCGACGCTCAGGTTCGCGCCGCCGGAGGCGCGCTCGGTGACCTTCCAGTCGTTCGCGCCGAACACGCCGGGCTGGAAGGCGCCTGCGCAGGTGAACAGCCTGCGCAGGTCGATGGCGTCGTAGCCGGCGCCCGGGGCGCCGTCCCCGCCCTGGGTGAACAGGACCGCGTGCCCGAGGGCGGGCGTGATCGTCACGTCCAATGCCATGTGCGCCTCCTCAGTAGGCGTGCCGGAACTGAATCTCGAGCTCAGTGCCGGAGTCGAAGTCCTCGACCTCGAGAGTCAGCAGCGTGGGGACCTGCGGCGGCAGGCTGAACCACCGCGACTGCGCGGCGCGCAGCATCGAGCGCCTGTTCGCGGTGGGCTGGTTGTTCAGCAGGACGGTCCGCCTGCCGGTGTCGATCCACATCTCGTCGCCGGGGGCGATGTCGCCGGCGAGAACGATGCGCCGGTCGCCGCAGCGCACGGCGGGGTTGCGCATGAGGCCGCGCAGGATGAGCGTGACCGGAGCGGGCATCGAGCCCTGGTTGGTGACGGCGACCGTGGTGCTCGACACCGGCTGGAAGTGGACGGGGAAGGCGAACGGCATGGTCATGCCGCCGCCGCCGACAGCGTCGCTGCCGACCACGACCACGGATTCGAGCTGCTGGCTGAACGCCAGGCCCGATGGGCAGCGCAGCTGCGCCTGCCAGCGCAGCACGTTCGGGCCGACCTCCACTGGCGCCGACAGCTCGTCGAGCCGCACGTGCGCCTGCAGCGCGACACCGCCGGCCGTCCACTGCAGAAGCCGGTCGGTGTCGACCGCTCCGGCGAACGCGGCCTGCACCTGGCCCCACGTCGCCCACACGACCGCCGGGTCGTTCGTGACTGCGTCCAGGACCAGGCCGGTGATCGTCATCAGCCGCTCGTCCCGGAACCGGGTGGCGTCGATCGCTCCGTCCCGGCCGGTCGCCGGCCTGGAGACCCGGCGCGAGATCACGTCCCGGAACCCCTGCGTCCCGGTGATCCGCAGGTACGCGGGCTGCATCAGGTCGAGCTGGTTGCCGTCGGGCCTTTCGATCGACAGGGCGGTGACCAGACTGCTCATCTTCACCAGGCGCGCAGCGCGTTCTGCAGCTGGAACGCCCGCTGCCGGCGGTCCTTCTCGACGTCGAACTCGGTGTGGAAGTGGCGGTCCCCGTTCTCGTTGAAGACGATCGTCACGCCGCCCAGGGTCTGCTGCTGCTCGGGGGTCAGCACGAGCTCGCCGCCGTGCGCGAGGATCGGGACGGGGTGGCCGGGCGGGCCGGGGATGCGGCCGCCGCCGTCGTAGGACGGCAGGTCTGCGGTCGCTGCGTCGCGCAGTATCTGCTGCCATTCGCCGGGGCTGATCCCCAGCGCCTTCAGCTGCCGCGTGCTGAACCCGCCGAGGATCGCCGCCTCCTCGTCTGCGGAGGCCTGGAACGCGTCGGCGCCGATCGCGGCGAGCATCCGGTTGATCCGCTTGACGAACTGCGCGTAGGTGATCGTGCGGCGGGCGAGCTCCTGGATGAGCTTGCGGCCCTTGCGCGTCTCGTTGGCGACAAACGCGCGGGTATCGTCCTCGAGCGCCTTGTCGCGCTCCTCCGCTCGGGCCGCCTCGATCTTGGCGGTCTCGTCGGCGACGAGCTGCTGCAGCTCGGCGATGCGCCGCTGCCGGGCGGTCGCGTCGATCTGGGCGTGCGCGGCATCGATCGCGGCCTGGTCGCCGGAGGCGAGCGCCTCCTCCAGCTGCCGCTGGTTGGCGAGGTCCTCCTGCTCGCGCGCGATCCGGTCGGCCTCGGCCTGCAGCGCGGCGAGCTCGCGCGCCGCGGGCGAGTTGGCGATCAGCTCGGCCGTGACCCGGTCGAACTCGGCGCCCTTCGTGCGCTCCCACTGCGCCCGGAACTTCTCGACGGCCGGACCGAGCGCCTGCGTGAACTGGGTGCTGACGCCCTTGACGGCGTCCCGGAAGGCGATCGCCTTCTCGACCGCCTTCTGCTGCTGCTCGTTGAGGCGGACCGCGGCCTGCACCGACCGCTGGTAGGCGTTGGTGACGTCGGCGATCGAGCCGCCGTCGCCGCCGCGGACCGTGATGGTCGGCTGCACCCCGGGATGGCCCACGAACTGGCCCCAGCCGCCGCCGGCGCCCTTCCACTTCGAGTCGATCCAGGGCTGCAGCCCGCCCGCCTGGAACTTCTCGACGGCGGCCCGCGCGTTCTTCATCGGGTCGAGCAGCTCGCGGCTGGTGTTCGGCCCGTTGTAGATCTGCCACAGGCCGGTCGCGCCGATGCTGTTGCGCGCGTCGGCGCGACCCTCAGACTCGGCCCAGGCCACGCGCGCCATGATCCCGGCGTGCTTGGGGTCGCCGCCCGCAGCGACCCACAGGTTCGCCAGGTCCTGCAGGGAGAAGCGCTTCTTGTTGGCGAGCGCCTGGACGGTGTCGACGGACCGGCTGCTGCGCCGGCTGCGGGTGGCGGCGACCCGCACGTTGCGGAAGGTGGCGTGCAGGTGCTGGTTGGCGGTGCCGGCGTCCTCGATGATCGCGGACACGAGGGTGCCGAACCGTTCGCGCAGCGCCTTCAGCGCCTGCTGCAGCCGGGCGAGCTCGGCGCGACCGCCGCCGGGGAAGTTGACGTCGATGCTGTTGCCGGAGTAGTGGTCGTTGGGGTAGTGCGCGTGGCGGTTGGTGGTGACCCCGCCGAACCACTTGGACTCGGCGACCTGGAGACCCATCCGTTGCAGCATCCGGCCGCCGGCGATCACGGCGAGCGTCCCGCCGCTGCTGGCGGTGGTGAACCGGCCCGGGCTCGACGACGAGCTCGGCGAGCGGCTCGACGAGCTGGACGGGGATGAGAGGCGGGAGGCGAGCCGCTGCAGCTTCTCGCCCTTGGCCTGCAGCTCGCGCAGCTTGGCCTCCAGCGGGAACAGCAGCCCCTTGTCGGCCGCCGCGTTGACCTTCGCCGCCGAGGCCTTCAGGCCGTTGGCGAACCCCTCGCCGACCCACTCGCCGAACTGGTGGAAGACCTTGGACGGCGACCCGATCCCGAGCGTGTCCTTGACGAGGTCGACCGGGGCGGTGACGACGTCGACGACCACGTTCTTGACCGTGCCGGCCATCGACTTCACGCCGTTGATCAGCCCCCGCATGATGTCCTTGCCGAGCTGCACGAACCGCTCCGGGACGGCGGTGATCGCCCCGACAACCTTGCGGCGCACCTCGTCCATCGCGTTGCGCGCGATCCTGACCCCGCCGGTGAACGCGTCGGCGAGCTTGCCGACCGCGGCCTTGCCGAGCTCCAGCAGCTTGCTGCCGAGGCTGCGCAGCGCGCCGAGCACGGCGCCGCCCACGGTCTCGGCCCCCTGCCGGATCGGGGCGGTGAACGTCCTGAACAGGCCGACGACCCCGCGCAGCGCCCCGGCGAACAGGTCCTTGACGCCCTGCCACATCTTGCCGAAGTCGCCGGAGAGGATGCCGCTGATGACCCGGATCACGCCCCTGACCGCCACGGCGAGCCCCTCGTACATCTGCACGATCCCGTCGATCGCCTTCTTGATCTGGGGCGCGACCATCTTGGCGACGATCGCGCCGAACGCGACCAGCTTGGAGGCGATGTTGCGGATGTCGGCGCCGACCCCGGCGTCGCCGAACACGGCCTTGAACGCCTGAGCGATCCGGCGGACGCCGCCGATCACGGTCCCGGCCACCGACGCGATCGTGCTGGCGATGCTGGCGATCGCGGGCCTGCTGTCGGCGATCAGGACCTTGACCGTGTCCAGCGCGCCCTTGACCCCGCTGGTGATCCGGCCGATCACGCCCGACAGGTCGATCGACCCGAGGATCTTGCCGATCGTGCCGGCGACACCGGTGCCGTCCTGCACCCCGTTGAGGAACCCGGTGAGCGCTTCGGCGGCCTTCGTGAACGCTGGCGCCAGCAGCCCGCCGACGGTCTCCTGCAGGTTCCCGAACGCGACGTCCAGCTTCTCGAGCGGGTGCGTGTCGCCCCACGTCTTCGCCGACCCGCCGAACTCCTTGTTGAGCTCGCGCAGGATGATCTTCTGCGCCTCGAGCCTCTTGCCCGACTTGACGAGCTCGGCGACCTGCTGCTTCTGCGTCTCGGTGAAGGTCACGCCGCTGCGGGTGAGCCTGGACATGCCCTTCGCCGGGTCATTGAGCGCCTTGCCCAGCTGGATCGCGGCGTCCTGGATGGACATCTCCTTGCCGGACGCCTTGAACGCCGCCGCCATGTCCGCGGCGGCCTGCGTGGTCTGGTTGAAGATCTTGTTGCCGCGGCCCGCCTCGTTGCGGATCTGGGTGAACGTGAGCAGCAGGTTCTCGGCGGACTGGACGGCCTCGTCGTCGAACCCGGACTTGCGGCTGATCGCGGTCGCGAGCGCCTCGATCTCCCGGGCCGTGACCTTGGCGGCGCCGCCCGTCGACTTCAGGGCGGTCTCGGTCTGCTTGGCGACCTGCAGCGAGTCGGTCCAGGCGTCGAACAGCTTCTTGGCTCCGACCGCGGCGATCCCGACGCCGGCGCCGGCGGCGATCGCGCCCTTGCCGACGGCGACGAGCGCCGCCCCAGACTTCGACGAGATCCGGCCGAAGACCGCGGTCTTCTCGCCCAGGTCGCCCATCGACCGGCCGGTCTTGTCCGCCTCGGCGCGCGTCTTCTTGAACGCGCGCTCGAGGTCCCGCTCGTCGCCGATGAACTCGACTTCGAGGCGTCTCGTGGCCATCGGCTCACCTCCTTCGGCGGGACCGAGCCGCGATCTCCGCAGCCCGCTGCCGGTCGTTCCAGACCGAGATCAGCGCGTCGAGCTCCCACAGCGGCAGCTCGGTGAACGCCTCGCGGGCGCTGATCCCGAACTCCTTGCGCAGGAAGAAGATCAGCTCCTTGTCGCGCCAGCCGAGGTAGGGCGCCTGCGGTTGGCGGCCTCCTCGGTGAGCGCGTCGACGAACCCCAGCAGCCAGTCCATGCCGAGCTTGTCGTCGCGCCACAGGCCCATCAGCAGCTGCTCGGCGCTCGGGGTGTCCTCGGCGGGCTCCAGGAGCACGTCGATGATCCGCACGAGCGCCCGGACCTGGTCGTCGTCGGACGCGTCGTCACCGAGCTCGGCGGACGCCTTCGTCGCCTCATCCAGCTTGGCGGCGACGCTGCGCGTCGTGTGCCGCAACGTGTAGGCGTTGCCCCACAGGTCGACCTCGAGCGTGTCGAACAGCTCGGCGGCGTTCAGCTTCATGGTTGCCCTCCTGGTTGGTGACCGGCAGCCCCTCGGTCAGAGGAGGCCGCCGCCTGCGAAGTCGTGACCGAGCTCGTCGAGCACCCGTTCGATGCCGCGCTCGATCTCGTCCTTGTTGCGCTGCACGGCCGGGTTGAGCGTTGCGCGCGGCCCCCATGACCGGCCGCCGCGCGACTCGAACTCGAGCCGCGCCGGGTAGCCGTAGCCGCGGTGGCGGGCGTTGGAGCGCACGCCGGCGCGGCCGGTGAGCGCGTACGGCTTGATCCCGGCGATCAGGTCCCCGGAGTCGCGCAGCCCCTTGGACATGGCGATGCTGCGGGCGTCGCGAGCGACGCCCTCGGCGACGGACCGAAGCAGGGCCCGCAGGTTCTTGCGGAGGTGCTTGTCGGCCCGGCCGAGGGCGCGATCCAGCTCCTTGAGGCCTCGCACCCGAAAGCGAGGCCCGGCCATCAGGCGGTGCCCCAGGTCACCCCGGCGGTGCCGGCGTGCCGGAAGACGACCTCGAACTGGTTGGCGTCGCCGACCGCCCCGCCGATCCCCGAGTAGCTGTAGAGGCGGGCGACCATGCTCGCGACGGACGTGCCGCCCTGGTTCGGGTTCACCTTCACCGTGAACGTGCCGCCGGACTCGTAGAGCGGGCGGAGCACCGCGTGCGGGCTGGCCGTGCCGCTGTAGTCCTGGAAGATCGTGGCGGTGATCGTGGCGTCCTTCAACCCCTGCGCGAACTCGCGGTAGCCCGCCGTCGTGAACCCGGTGACGTCGACCTCGTCAGCGGTGTCCTCGATCGTCACCTCGTTCGCGAACGTCGAGATGTCGACGCCGTTGACCGTCAGGGTGACGTCCTTCAGGACGTGCTTGCCCATGTCCTGCTCCTTCCTCCCGTCCCCCCGGACGGTGGTCGTGGTTCCGTGTGGCCCAACGCGGGCCGAGACGAAGTGGGGAGGCAGGCGGCGTCAGCGGCCGGCGACGAGCACTTCGACCTGCCACTCGGCGCCGAGCACGCTCGGCCCGCCATCGCGACCGTAGAGCCGATAGCCGCTGCAGCGCGTCACGCGCAGATCGTCGACCTTGCCGCCGAGGGTGCAGTCGGACTCCAACGCTGCCTTCACGCT
Organism: Steroidobacteraceae bacterium; assembly: GCA_019683695.1. Taxonomy (GTDB): domain Bacteria; phylum Pseudomonadota; class Gammaproteobacteria; order Steroidobacterales; family Steroidobacteraceae; genus JADGHX01. The sequence goes on along the minus strand of JADGHX010000063.1, from coordinate 9,313 downwards.
CCGCGGCCCGGACGGGGCGAGCATCAGGTCCAGCAGCTTCTGCGCGCCGACGTCGCTCGTGAACCCGGCGAACACCCGGACGGTGAACCGCCACCGGTCCAGGCCGCGGCCCAGCGCCTGGTCGTAGTCGACCTCGTCCGGCTGGATTTCCGCCGCCGGCGGCGTCGGGTTGCTCAGCAGCCACGGGCTCTCCTGCAGCCCGGGGATGGGCGCGAGGTTCGCGGCCAGGCCGGTGCGGATGTCCGCCACGCTCGGCGCCATCGTGTCAGGCCACCGCGACCCGGTCGCGGATGAGGTCGCCGATCAGGAACATGACGTCCGGGTCGGTGCGGGCGATGTGCGCGGCGCCGCCGTCGAGACCGAGCGTGATCACGCCGAACGGCGCCTCCCGGGCCCGACGCATCAGCTTCGACGCGAGCACGATCGTCGCCTGCTTGACCGTGTCCGGGACCGCCGGCCAGCCGAACCGGCCGGTCACCTCCACCGACCTGGGGTGGCACGGGAGCCGGAAGCGGCCCGACGGGTGCACCTCGATCCGGGTCCACGGCCGCCCGTCGAGGTCGGCGTTCAGCGGGCCGAGCACGAAGTCGGTGTTCACGGTCCAGACGTCGGTGAACTGGCCGTCCCCCGCCGGGCTGGTCTTCAGGCTCGTGAGCGTGACGAGGTCGTCGATGCGCAGCTCGCGCGCGTCGTCGGGCGTGTAGTGGCGGACGACGTCGTCGGCGTCCGCCCAGAACCGGCGCCCGCAGATGCTGTCGATGCCGCGCGACGCGGCCGACAGCGCCAGCTCGATGTCCGCGTCGGCGAACGTCTCGCCGGACAGGCTCAGCGTCGCCTTCAGATCCGCCGCGGCCGCGTACTGGTTCGCCATGCTCACCTCACGCTGATGGTGTCGCCGGCGACGATCTCCTGGATCGTGAGCCGGATGAGGTCCTCGAGCCCGACGCGCGGCTGCCAGCCCGTCGTCCGGGCCCGGGTGATGTCTGGCACCTTCACGCGCCCGCGCGCCTCCTCGTAGGCGGGCCCGTGCACGGCCTTGCCGGTCGTGTGCTCGACCGGGGAGCTGGAGCCGGTGAGGCGCAGCACCATCCGCGCGAGGTCGAGCACGGTCGTGCGGTTGCCGGGGTGTCCGACGTTGAACACGCCGCCAGCGAACCGGTGCGGGTCGCGCCCGACCCGAAGGATGAAGTCGACGAGGTCCCAGACGCCGGTCGGGCAGCGCTCCTGGTCGCCGCCGTCGAACACCGTCAGCGGCCGCTCGGCCAGCGCCTGCTCGCAGAACGTCGGGATTACGAACCCCTTTGCCGCGGACTGCCGAGGCCCGGCGACGTTGAACGGCCGGATGGTGACCGACGGGACCCGAGAGGTGCGGACGAGCTGCTCGGCGGCGAGCTTCCCGGACGCGTACTGCAGGCGGTGCGACAGCCGGGGACTGACGACGCAGTCGTCGAATTCCCGGTACGTGCCGGAGAAGCCGTACACCTCGCTGCTGCTGATGTTGATCAGCGGCAGCTGGTGCTGGTCGCAGAACCGCAGGACCGCCTGGGTGGTCTCGATGATCTCGGCGACGATCGACTCGCGGTCCAGCAGCGCGACCGGCCCGACAGGGGACGCGGCGTGCACGACGAGATCCACGCGGCCAGCGCGGAGGCTGGTGATCGCGCGCGCGTCGTCGTGGACGATCGTGGCTCCGGGCAGGTCGTCGACGACGTTGCCCGACAGGTCGTCGATGCCGAGCACCTCGTCACCTGCGGCGAGGAGGGCGTCGGCAAGGTGCGACCCGATGAACCCGAGCGCCCCGGTGATGAGGACTCTCACAGCCGTGTCACCGCCTCCGCGAAGAGCTGCCGGTCGGCCCCGGACCGGGCCACGAGCCGCGCGTGTCCGATCTGGCCGTCCAAGTGCGTGAACTTGAACGCGCGACGGACCTCCACCTCCAGGCCGGCAGCACGGGCGCGCCAGGCGAGGAAGTCGTCGGAGTAGCAGTGCGCCGGGATCGTCGGCCCCACCCGAGGCCAGGTGTCGCGGCGCATCAGCGGCACCGGGCTGTTGTTCACCGGCAGCCCGTCTCGGGCCCGGTCGTCGAGCAGCAGCCCGGAGCCGAGCGTGCCGCAGCACTCCGTGGACCCGTCGACCCGGACGATCCACGGCGCCGGCCACACGCCCCGGTCGACGTCGTCGAGCACCGCGGTCCAGCCGTCGTGCGGGACGAGGTCGTCGGCGCCGAGCAGCAGCCAGTCGCCGGTGGCGGCCTGCGCGCCGTCGTTCCACGCCTCCCCGCAGGTCGGCCGGTCCCTGACGATCACGAGCTCGAGGTCCACGCCGGCCGCGGCCGTGGTGCGCTCGAACGCGGCGCGGGTCTGGTCGAGGAGGTCCTCCCGGCCGCGGACGGTCGGCAGGACCACGCTGACCACGGGCATCACGCGGCCGCCTTGCTCGTGTGCACCTCGGGGGCCGGCAGCTCCCGCTCGGGGCGGGACGGGTCGAGCCGCTCCAGCACCGGCGCCCAGAATTCCTCGAGGACCCGCTCAGCGTCGTAGGCGACGGCGAACGTGCGCGCTTGGTCGCGCAGCTGCTGGTCGCCGCGCGCGTTGTAGGCGCGCTGCAGCGCGCCGTGCACGCTGCTGATCAGCGGCTGCCCGAAGAACGCGCCCTGGGTGCAGTCCCACCACGGCTCGGTCTCGACGATCCAGCCGGCGCCGCACAGCTCCGGCATCGCGGTCACGTCGGACACGATCACCGGGGTGCCGCACGCCTGCGCCTCGATGATCGGCACCCCGAACCCCTCCCCGTAGGAGGGGTTGGCGAGCACGTCGAACGCGCTGAAGATGGCGGCCATGCGCTCCTGGCCGACGCCGAGCTCGAGCGCGGCCGGGTTGGTGAGCTTGATCCGGTCGGGCGGGATCTTGCAGGCCCGGGCGAGCTCCATCAGGTTCACGCCCCCGTGCACGCCGGTGCACTCGGCGTGCACGTAGAGCCAGGCGTCGTCGTGTTCGCGGCAGAGCTCGCCGACCGCGGCGAACACCTGGCCGAAGGCCTTGCGGGGCGGCGCCCAGCCCTTGTTGGCGGCGACCATCCCGACGACGAACGCGTCCTGGGGCAGCCCGAGATGGTCGCGGCACTCGGCGCGGTCCAGCGGCCGGAACACGCTGCAGTCGACGGCGTGCGGCGCGTACAGCGGCTCAAGGCCCTCCTGGCGGAGCATCCGCTCACCGAACCGGGACATGGCGATCGGGGTGGCGCCGGTGCGGTGGAAGAACGCGGCGACCTTCGGCGGGGCGGGCGCGTGGTCGACTGGGGTCCAGGCGGCGACGTTCAGCTCGGCGAACGACGGGGCGGTGAACACCCACACGTCGCCGAGGGTGAGCACGAGCACGGGGTCGCCGTCCCCGAAGTGCGCGGCGACCGCTCCGAGCGTCCTGTTGCCCCAGGAGTCGTCGGACGGGTAGACGCGCATCCCGTGCCATTCGAGCTGGGCGCCGTGCAGGCCCCAGGTCGCGCTGATCGCGACGTCGTGCCCGAGCCGCTGGAAGCGCTCGGCGAACAGGCCGGTCTGCTGCCCGTAGCCGGTGGGTGCCCAGGGCGCGTTGGAGTGGATGAGGATCTTCACGCGTTCTCCTCGTCGGTGACGGTCCGGTGACTCGGTGACAGACCCCTTGGTGCGCCGCGGCGCGCCAAGGGGTTCGTGCGGGGCCAGCGCCCGTCACCGGGAGGCGCTGGCCCGCACGCTTCAGGGCGGTCAGGGGTTGGCGGTCCCGCCGTAGATCACGCCGATCGCGCCGGTCGTGTCCAGCAGGTCCGAGTCGGTCCGCAGGATCGCCCGATATGTGACCAAGTCGTTCGCGAACGCGAAGTCGTCGGACCGCTCGAACCGGATCGACCCGACGTCGCGGATCTTGAACGCCGAGAAGTCGCCGAACGCGATGCACGTCGACGCCGTCCCGGCGGCCGGCATGTTCGGGTCCGTGCGGACCGGGTGCCCGAGGATCAGGTCCGGCGCGCCGGCGGTCAGGGCGGGCTGCCACAGGTACTGGCCGTCGTTGTCCTTCAGCTTGCGGACCTCGCCGAGCGTCGAGCGGCGCATCAGCCACTCGCCGTTCGCCGCGTAGGGCTCCTTGACCGTGTAGAACAGGTCGATGAGCGCGTCCGCGGTGAACCCGGGCCCGGCGGTCGTGCCGCCCTTCACGAGCGCGACCGTGCCGGCGGCGGCGATCACGCCGTGCGGCTTGGAGGAGCCGTCGCCCGTGATCATGTGCGCGCCGGCGCCGTTGGCCAGCGCCGCCCCGAACGCCCGGGCCAGGTAGCCGGTGAGGTCGACCGCCGTGTCCTGCAGCAGCTCCGAGGAGAGCTGCACCAGGCTCGTGTACTTGTAGGCGGTCAGGGTGCCCTGCCCGAACGACGGGTCGTTGTCGGCGATCAGGCCGGCCTCGGCGGTGAGCGTGCCCGCCGCCGGGTGCGCCGTCGTCTTGGGCAGGACCAGCGGCTCGCCCGACGCCGTCGTGATGATCTCCGCCCGGGTCTGCCGGATGCCCGAGTTCTCGATCAGGTGCTCGTAGAGCTGGCGGCGGAACCCCGTCGGGACGGTGTTGCCGCCCGCGGTCGCGTTGCCCGCGGTGAGGTCGCGGACCTCCCACACGCCGCTGGCGCCGCGGTGGACCTGGATGCCCGCGACGGGCACCTCGAAGCCCCTCGGGCCCTGCTCGCTGCGGAACCAGGCGATGAGCTCGTCGTCGCCGGACCGCTCCAGCGGGCCGCCGCGGTCGTGCTCGGGGCGGACGAACCGCTCGGCGCGCTCGCGCGCCGCGTCGGCCTCGGCCTCCCGCTCGATGCGGGCGGTCAGCTCCGCGATCCGCTCGTCGAGCTTGTCCAGGTCGGCGGACGCGCGCGTCCACTGCTCCTGCTCCTCGCCGGTCATGTCCCGGCGCTCGTTCTCGGCGGTGTCGAGGATGGCCTTCGCCTGCTCCCAGACGCGGGCACGCTCCTCGAGAAGCCGCTTCAGCAGCTCCTGCATGTCTGGACCCCCTCGGGGTTGTTCGATGGTCGGGTTGCGGGGGGTGGGCCGTGCCCGGCGCCCCTAGGCCCGCCCCTGCCGGAGGTGGGCGGGCAGCCTGCGCTCCATGAGCAGCAGGCGGTGACGAGCGAGGGTCAGGGCGGGGGTGGCCTCGCTGGCCGGCGCCCGCTCCTGATCGGGGTCGCTCGACGTCTCGCCGCTCTGGCGCGCCGTCTGGGCGGCCTGGGCGGCCTCGATGCGGTCGGCGAGCTCGCGCAGCCGCTGCGGGTCGCGCTCGCCGATGAACTCGTCGGTCAGCGACCGCGACCGCACCGCGGCGGTCGCGCTCGGGTATGCGCCCCAGGTCACGGGGCCGAACTCGCGCAGCCGGGCCTCCTTCACGGTCCGCTCCGGGATGCCGTCCGGGTTGTGGTCGGACCGGCCGGGGTCCATCACGTCCTCGGACCGGATGACCTGGAACGCGAACGAGGCGCCGAACACCTCGGCATCGAGCCCGGGCAGCAGCTCGCGAACGTAGTCGGCGTCGAACAGGCCGACCTCGCCCCAGGCCCCGTCGTCGTCCTCCCAGAGGTCCTCGACAGTGCCCAGCGGCTTGAGCCCGATCTGCGGGTCGCGCCCGTGCTGGAAGATCGCCCGGATCTGCCCGGCCTGCTCACGGAACGTCTTGCGGAATGCGCCGGGGGCGAACCGCTCCAGGAAGCGTCCCTCCCACAGGCTGTTGATCTCCGTCCACTCGTTGAACCGGGCGAAGTTGACGACCATCGTCGGCATCCCGCCGCCGACGTCGTCGTCGTCGCCGTCACCGCGGTCGAGGGCGCGCAGCTCGAACGCCGGCGCAGACCGGAACAGGTTGTCTCGCGGCAGATCGCTCATCGTGGTCCCCTGTCGTCTGTCGATGCTTGCTGGCCGCCGTCCCACGGGGCGTCAGCCGGCCGGTGTGTCGTCGGGACCAGGAACGTCTGGCCCTGGCCGTCCGGCAGCGGCGGCAGGTCTTCGAGCGCCCGCACCTCGTCGGCGCACAGCCAGCCCCATCCGAGGCCGGCCGCGTACCCCTCGGTGCGGGTCTTGAAGTCGCCGCGCATCAGGCCGTTGACGTTGAACTTCACGAACGCCTCGTCGAACAGCAGCAGATGCCGCGAGTAGGCGGCCTCCAACCGCTCGAGCCACGGCATCAGCGTGTGGACCACGAAGCCGATGCCCTGCTGCTCGATCCCGGTCCCCCAGGACGTCGACTTCTCCACGTCGCCGATCAGGTGCGGCGGCACCCTGAAGAACCGGGCGATCTCCGACACGGTGAACCGGCGCGACTCGAGGAACTGCGCCTGCTCCGGGGTGACGGTCACCTGCTTCCACGACGCCCCGTTGGTGAGCACGGCCGGCAGGTGCGCCTTGCGCAGGCCGCTGTTCATGCGGCCGAAGTCCTGCTTGAGCTGGCGCGCCTGCTCAACGCTCAGGTCGCCCGGGTACTCGACCACGCCGGCGGCGTGGAACCCCTGCCCGAAGAAGCGCTCGGCGAACTCCTGCGACGCGAGGCCGGCGCCGAGCATGTGCCGGGCGGCCTCCAGCGGCGCCATGCCGCGGATCTCTCCTGGCCACGACATCCCCGGCACGTGGAACATCTCGCTGCGGTCCAGCGTGACCACGCCGAGCTCCGGGTCGGCCAAGTCGTAGACGACCGCGCCGCGGCGGACCCGCCGCGGCGTGACCATCCACGGCGGCACGTTCCACGCCTCGAGCACCTCCCCAGACCGGGACCGCGGCGTGTAGACGTAGGCGTTGCCGTCCAGCAGCAGGCTCACGAGCTGCTGGCTGATCCACTGGGGCCGCTCCTGCTCGGGGTTGGGCTCCGTCACCCAGCGCGGACGGGGCCGGAACGGGGTCCTGACGCCGTCGCGGCGGATGAACGTGTCCAGCGGCAGCGTGCTGATCGTGTCGCTGATCAGCGACACGCACGCCCACACCGCCGACAGCTGCATCGCCGTCTCGCGCCGGACACGCACACCGGCGAGGCTCATGCCGTCGTCGACGTCGTCGCCGCGCTGCCAACGGCCCCACAGGTCCTCGTCCCGGATCGCGCGCTCCGACACGCGCAGCAGCCCGCCGAGCAGCGTCACGCGCCGCCTCGCTCGATCAGCGCACCGAACCCGGCCAGCAGCACACCGCCGACGATCAGCGCCGCCCCGGCGCCCAGAGCGAGCCCGACGCCACACGTGACCGCGGCAAGCCCGACGATCTCGATGGCCTGCGCCAGCGCATTCCGCACGATCTCAGACCTCCGCCAAGTTGATGAGTCGCGGCGCCCCCTGCTGCGGCCGTGTCTCCAGTCCCCACAGGGCGAGCGTCACGGCGACGAGCGGCGCGATGTTGCCGGTCGACGTCCGGTGGTCCCACGCCCAGGCGTCACCGAGCGGCCGCCGCGCGGCGCCCTCCAGCGCCGCCGCAAGATCCTCAGTGCCCAGGTGCCGCAACGAGCCGTAGACGACGGCGTCGTGGAAGCGGCCGCAGGCCGCTGCCATCTCCGCAGCCGTCGTCTCCTGCACCTGGACCCCGAGCCGCTGCAGGTCCGGGACCACCGACGCGGCCTGGCTGCGCCCGTTCACGATCACGACGCCGATGTGGCTGTGCGCGGCGGTGAGCGCCGCGATCCGCTCGGCCAGCCAGTCCGTGCCCGGCCGCTCGTCGACGATCTCGACGTGCCGTCGCCCGTCCGAACGGACGCCGGCGACCCCGATCGCAGCACGCGACCTGTCCGGCGCGATGTCGCACGCGAAGCACACCGGCCCCTCCGGGCTCGACCCGAGATCCGCCAGCGCCTCCCACACGCCCGGCTGGAACAGCCGGCCGTCGAGCTGCTCCGTGCTCGGCCAGTCGCCCACACCGAGCCGCTCCACGCAGAACTCGCGGAACCCGAGCGCAGACCGCTCGTCGCTGACGTGGCCGGGCGAGATCCTGATCCCCAGGCTCGGATTCGCCAGCGCCCACATCTCCGGGTCACCGAGCGCGTCCACCGGCACGTCATCGGGCCTCGCAAACGGCGCCGACCAGCCGAAGTAGGCCAGCCGCGGCGCCCCGTCGAGCGCGTCCTTGCGCAGCCGAGCGAACTCGATCCCGTCCATCTTCGGGTTCTGCTGGTCCACCGCGCTGCCGGCGAACCACAGCTGCGGATTGCCGTCGATCGCCCGGGCAGCCATCGTCGGGACCAGCGCCCCCATGAACGACGGCGCGAGGATCATCGCCTCGTCCAGCACGACCAGATCCGCAGTGAACCCGCGGCCGCCGCCGCCCGTCCTGGTCTTGAAGAAGATCCGGGCGCCGTCGCGCAGGATGATCGCCTCCTGCCCCTTCCCGCGCGACACCTTCTGGATGCGCCGATCGAACTCCGGCACGCCCTCCATCAGCGCCAGCAGCCTGTGGAAGTGCTCCGTCGCCGTCGCCTGCTCGTGCGCCGAGTGGATGATCAGCCGCTCCCCGAACGCGAACAGCCCAGCGAGCTCGCGCGCCTCCAGCACCGCCCCCTTGCCGTTCTGGCGCGGCACCTCGAGCCCGACCCGCCAGGCGGCCCACCTGCCCTCGGCGCTCTCGCCGAGCGCGTCGTGCAGCACCAGCTTCTGCCACGGGTCGAGATGCAGACGAGCGAGCTCGGCGATCTCGATCGCCTCCGGGCCCGACGACGACACCGCCTCGGGCGCCACATGCACCCTAGGCGTCTGCCGCCCGACCAGTCCTCCGACGCTGCTCACGCCTCTGGCTCACCTCGTCAAGACGGTCGTGCTCCACCGCCGGCGGCGCGAGATCCCGCAGACGATCCAGCGCGTCGCTCAGCCGCGCCGCGCACATGCTCTTCGCCGTCGCGGTGTTGTCCGGATCGTCGATCTCGGCCGCCATCGCCAGCGCGAGCTGCGCCAACGCCCCGTCCGCGAGCGCCGGATCACGCTCGGCCAGCATCGCCAGGTCGCGTCGCACCGCGGCGACCATCGCGCCATCAGCCATCACCACTCCCGCGACGTTCGCCGCGCCGCCGCCGGCGGCCGGCGCCGCGCGTTCCCCTTCTGCGCGCCCGCCCGCCGGTTGCACGACCGGTGCGCCGCGCCGAGATACCCCGACCGGTCATCCGCGTGATCGAGATCCCACGGCTCCCCCGGCACGATCAGCCGCCCGCACCGCGTGCACGCCGCGCTCCCAGACGCCACCACAGGCGCCAAGCGCTGCCGGGCGCGCTGATGCGACCACCCGTACCCGCGCGCCGTCGTCAGCCCCGCCACGCGACTTTCCCGACGCTGGGGGGGGGAACTGACTCGGGGC
>JADGHX010000062.1 GCA_019683695.1 Steroidobacteraceae bacterium | reverse complement strand
CCAACACACTCCATCGCGCCGGCCGCGTCAGATGTTTATATTAGACTGGATTGGAGGAATGGTGATCGCGGGCGCGCCGCGGCGCGCACGGGAGGTTCAGAACGTGGCGGGGCGAGCGAGAAACTCGTCGGTGCCGAAGAACATCTCGAACCCGACGCCCACACCCCAGCTCGGCGCACGCGGCTGGTCGCGATGTTCCTTCGGCCAGGTGAGGCTGGAGCGCACTTCGAGCACGAGCCAGTCACGCACCACGCTCTGGCGCCAGGCCACCTTGAATCCGAACTCGTGCAGCGGGACTTCAGCGTCGGTCTCGCCATCGAAACCCGCGGCCACGGCGAACGCACGCCGGTTCGGCAGCCCGCACAGCGCCATGATCGAGGAGTAGCCGAATACGCCACTGCTTTCCTGGGAAATCGTTCCGGAAGTCGTCCAGCGCAGCATCCACCTGTCCGCGACCAGCCGCTCGAGATCGATGCGACTGGTGAAGCCGAGCTGCTCGCTGTTCTGCCAGAACAGGGTCTGGCGCAGGGCGATCAGTCCCGTCTCGGACTTGCCGCGCTCGTACACATAAGCGCCCTTCACATACGGATCCAGCGGAGAACGCAACCGGATGCCCGCGCCCGCATCGAAGCGGCTGCCTTGCTTGCTCGGCGTGTGATAGACGATACCTGCAAGGGTCTGTTCCTCTCCCGGCGGGCCGTACTGCCGTGGAAGGGCGCCGGACTGCTGGGCGCGCTCGGAGACGTACTCTTCGCGATCCACCCTGCCGATGAAGGCGTTGAGCCGCTCGTTGAGACTCGGCAAGGGCAGATTCACCCGGAAGCGCACGCGGGGCTGCCATCCATCAAATTCGTCCCACAGCAGGGAGGGCGCGATGCTGCCGTACGCACCGGAGTACGTGGAGGCATCCGCAGTCGAACCGAACATGCGGTCGATGCGCATGGCGGTGGCGGATGCGATGTCGTGCACGCTCTGCTGCGTACGGTCGAGCCAGATGTCCCCATTTTCAGCCGGGGGTGGTTTGACCGTCTGCGGATCCGGCGGCGCGGCCTCGCGAGAGACCTCGTGTTCGGTTGCCACGCCGTACAGGGATCCCTGAGGATCCAGCGATGACGCACTCTGCGCTCCCGCTGCGCCAGAGGCGCACAGAAGAAGGCAGAACGTCCACGTCGTCGCCGCCCAGCACCGCACCCGGATCACGCCTCCTTCCTGCGTCAGAACGTCACCCCTGCCGTGACAGGCAGGGTAGATCAAGCCGTTCAGGGGAACCGTGCGACACGTCCGCGTGAGGCCCAGAAGAAATCCCCACCTGTGCAATATCAAGCCCGGCACGGCCTGTTTGGTTCCCCTTTTGGCGTGAACGCCACACCGCTTGACGCGACCGGAACCGGAAAAGAGACTCCGCACGATCCCGCCGGGGGAAGGGCCTCGAACGATGGTGAATCGCAGAGTCGTACTGCAGGGGGCGGTTGCCGCAGCGGCACTGCCATTCGCCGAATTGGCGTGGAGCGCCCTGCAACCCACGTTCGCACCGGCGCTCGAGCATCCATCACTCTACAGGGTGCTGTTCGATGAGCGTTTCGAAGCATGCCGCGCCTTTGGCCGCTACGCGCGGCAGCTTGGCTATCCTGCGCAGGCTTTCGCGGGGGATATCACGCACGTGTGGTTCCACGATCTCCACCCCCGCTGGCGGCAGGGGCCTGCGGCCATCTCAGGGCTCACAGCCCACGGCGCACTCTTCTGCCTGGAGCACCTTGCGCGGGACGTACGCATGCGTGTGATTCATCGGGCCGAGCACCGGTATGCCGGGCACGAGCCACTCTACTCGTGGATTATCGCGCCGCCGGTAGCGTCTCGAGCTTGAGGCGGAGCCGCCCGGACCTCGCAGCCGGCCGAGCACGACGCCCCTTCCGGAGAGCAACTGAGCGGTCACGCGAAGGATTGCCGCAGTGCTGGACGTGCGGTCGCAGGCAACCTTCGCGGCGATGTCGCCGTGATCAGCGCAGGCGATCTGGCTGATGCACCATCAGCCTACAGGGCAAATCAGGCACCCGTGGCATTCGTGCTGGCGATGCGAGGTCTCCGCACGAGCGCCAGGCGCAAGCTGTAGCGCTCAAAGGGTTCCGCCTCCATTCGCAACGGCGCATGCGCCGGCACGGGCGGAAGCTCCTCGTCGATCTCGTGGTGCCGCGCCTCACTGGCCGCTTGCACAGCCAGCAACTCGGGCGGCGGGAAAGTTTCCTCCGGGGTGAGGAAGTAGCCTCGTTCGCGCAGTTTCCGGCCGAGCGTTGCGCGGCTCGTCAACATGGCGAGAGGCACGCTCGCGAGGAGCCCTGCAACGACAGGCGCCATCCACCAGATAAAGCGGGGAGCGAGCATCAGAATGATGGCGCCCCACGCGATGCCGATGGCCACGTGCCACTTCATGCGCGTCATCGCTTCCCTGAAGCTGATGCCGCGATCGTCACGCGACTGCGCATCCCACTTCACCACCATGCCGAGCAGCGTCTGCACGACGAAAGCGGAGTGAAAGATCATCATCGCCGGCGCGAGCAGCATGCTGAACACCTGCTCGGCGAGCAGGCTCTTGAGGATGTTCGCCGTGCCACCAAACGCCTGACGCTTGCGCGCATTCACCAGCGCGAGCACGGCACCGAGCACCTTCGGCAGCAGCAGCACGACAATGGTCACCGTGAGCAGAACCGCAATCTCGCCGGTGCGGTACTCCGGCCAGCTGGGGAAGAGCGTGTACGTGCCGGGCACGAAGTATTCGTAGCCCTGCAACGCTTCCTGGCACGTGACGATGGAGCTCAGCACGAGCACCGCGAACCAGAGCGGCGACGTCACGTACGCGAGCACGCCCGTGATCATGTGTATGCGGCTTACCCAATGCAGACCCCGAAGGGGCATGACGCCGAGATGCTGCAGGTTGCCCTGCGCCCAGCGCCGGTCGCGCGCCGCGAAGTCGATGAGATTCGACGGCACCTGCTCCCAGCTGCCCTCGAGGTCCGGCACCATCCAGACCTCGTAACCGGCACGGCGCATGAGCGCGGCCTCCACGAAATCGTGACTCAGGATCTCCCCGCCAAACGGCTCGGAGCCCGGCAAGCGAGGCAGCGCGCAATGATTGGCGAAGGCCCGCACGCGCAGGATGGCGTTGTGACCCCAGTAGTTGGCCTCGCTCAGCTGCCAGAAGGCGAGCCCGCTCGAGAGCATCTCGGAGTTGAGCCGGGCCGCGAACTGCTGCAAGCGTGCGAAGAGGGTCTCGCGGCCCGCCGGCGCGGGCAGTGTCTGGATAAGCCCCACCTGAGGATTCGCGTCCATGAGACGCGCCAGCGCGACGAGCGCCTCGCCGCTCATCACGCTGTCGGCGTCGAGCACGACCATGTAGTCGTAGCTGCCGCCCCACGTGCGCACGAAATCCGCCACGTTCCCGGCTTTGCGGTTGATGTTCTGCGCGCGCCGCCGATAGAAGATGCGACCCTTCGCGTCGTGCCGCCGGACCAGCGACTTCCATGCCGCCTCCTCGGCCGCGGCAATGTCGGGCTTGCGTGTGTCGGAAAGAATGAAGAAGTCGAACTTCGACTGTTCCGGCTGCGCCTGCAGCGAGGTCCAGATCGCCTCGACGCCCGCGGCCACGCACGCCGGATCCTCGTTGTAGACGCACATGACGAGCGCGGTGCGCCCCTGCACGGGCCGGCCGGCGACATCGTCCGGATGCACGACCGCGGGATCGCGACCGATGAGCCGTATGGTGAACCCGGCAATCGCGGTCCAGAACGCGCCCGCGATCCAGGTGAACAGGATGAAGAACAGCGGCAGCGCGATGCGCTCCGCCGGCGTGAGTCCGTTGGCGTTGAGAATGTCCAGCATCAGCATGCTGGCCATGACCGCGCTCAACACCGTCAGCCCGAAGAACAATGCGCGACGGCGTCGCGCCGTCTGCTCCAGCTGTCGCATGCCCGTTTTCGTCACACCATCGTCCTTCAGGAGTCGCGCACCCACAGATAGCTCCACGTTTCGGTCAGTGCTTCACCGTAGAGCGTCAGATAGCAGCGCATGTCCACCCGACCGTCGCCTTTCGGAGTCATGCGAAACGCGACGCGCCATATCCCCGTTCCCGGAAGCTGTTCGACCGTGACCGCATCCACGGTCCCGCCGTTCGCCTTCACCTCGGCCTTCACCGGCTGCGAGGAATCGAGCACATCCAGATCACCGCCGGCGAAGTCCACGAGCACGCGCCGTGCGCCCGTGGCCTCGTCGTATCCGCCGATGGCCGCGGTACCGACTCGGGTAGCAATCACCTTGCCGCCCGGCGGCCAGCGATGAGACGTGGCAAACGCCGAGAGCAGATACGAATACGACACCGGCTTGCCGGCCTCGATGCGATTCGCTGGCACCCAGTACGCCACGATGTTGTCGTGGATCTCTTCGCGCGAGGGCAGCTCCACGAGCTCCACACTGCCCTTGCCCCAGCGGCCGAGCGGCTCGACCCAGTAGCTGGGCCGTCGCTCGAAACGGGATTCGTTGTCCTGATAGTTGCGGAAATCCCGGTCACGCTGCGCAAGCCCGAAGCCGCGCGGATTCTCGTCGACGAAGCGCGACACCAGCAGATCGCGCGGATTGGTGAGCGGCCGCCACAGCCACTCGCCCGCGCCGTTGTTGATCATGAGCCCGTCGCTGTCGTGCACCTCGGGACGGAAGTCGTCGAAGCGGCGCGACGCGCCGTTCTCGCCATAGAGAAACATCGACGTGAGGGGCGCGACACCGAGCTTTTCGATGGTGCGGCGGGGATACAGCCGGTTCGTCACTTCCACCTGCGTGACGGTGCCCGGGCGCACCTCGAAGCGGTAAGCGCCGGTGATGCCCTTGCTGTCGAGCAGGGCGTAGATTGTGAGGGTTCGATCCGTGGACTTCGGGCGCACCAGCCAGAAGTCCGTGAAGTAGGGAAACTCCTCGCCGGCTGCCGTGGCGGTATCGAGCGCAAGACCGCGCGCGGAGAGTCCATACCCCTGATTGCGGCCGAGGAAGCGGAAGTAGGACGCGCCGAGGAAGGCGATCAGCTCATCCTTGTAGGCCGGGGTATGCAGGGGGAAGTGCACCCGGAAGCCCGCGAAGCCCGTCTCCGGGGGCAGATCGCCCGGGGAGCCGAGCTTGCCCCAGTCGAACATCGAGCTGCTGTAGAGAATGGGCCGAACCCCGGCGTCGCTCACCTCGTAGAGGTTGACCCGGCGGTCAAAGTTGAACCCCCGGTGAAACATTTGCACTTCGAACATGGACTGTCCGCGCCAGATGGCGTCCGCCGGCCGGTAGCGGATGTCCCGATACTGGTCATAGCCGAGGTTGGCGAGACTCTCCGGCAGCTTGGGGGAATCGTCCTGGTAGGGGCGCGCGGCGCGTTCGCGCGCAAGCTTGTCCACGTTCGCGAAGCCGAACTGCACGGTCGGTTGCGAGGGCTGGCTGTCTGCCGGGCCGCCCGTCGCATCGGTCAGCAGCGCGGCCGCAATCACCGCGAGGCACTGAAGGTATTGCCGCATTCGACCTGGCTCATGGAAAGGAAGGCGCGTGCGATCACGCACCCGAAACCGTCGGACACCCGATCGCTGTGCACGGCGTGCACGCTTCTCGACCGCATACGCCCTGAGTTATCGAAGGTGAAGAAAAGTTCTGCCGTGTGCTGCAACCGACGTGCCACGCCCGGGAATGCGCTTGGCTCCCGAGGACCGGGCCCGGTACATGGAGACGGCGACCCGCCGTGACAAGTCCTTTGAACCCTGCTCTGACCACCGCGCGCGGCGCTTGTTCGTTGCGAGACGGCTCGCTTTGGAACGCGCGCGATGTCTTCCGCGCACAGGCGCATGCGCGGCCGCGCACCCCCGCGCGAAACCTTCTGAACCAGGGGATCTGTCCATCACGAGGGGGAGCGTGTCTGAGCGGTGGGAATTATGAGGTGCAGCGCAGGCGAAAAACACTGTCGCATTATGGCGACCTCAGCAGTCGGACGCCTTGCGTAACGGGATTAGGTAACTCCGTCCTCCGGCTGAACGCGTCGTTCCGGAAGCACGTTCGGCATTCCGTCAAATGCTCTTGATCTTGGCGGCTGGCCGCGGGGCAGGTGCGGCGTGTGAGGGCGTCACGGCGCGTGGATCTGGACTCGCAAAGCGCCGTCAGTCGGAACCGGGATATGGTGGCGTTCGAGCACGGCGCGCACTTCGACCGGCACGGGGCGCGGCAGCTCGGCATCCACGCCGTTCACGCCAAGCTGTTCGTAGCCTTCGGCCTGCACGCCCGCCGCGCGGAGCTCATCCACTATCCGCTCGCGCAGCTCCCGGGGCTGCGCAGAGCGCAGGGTTACCGGCCCATCGAGCGCGGCGACCCTCGGTGTGGCATGCGGGCTCGCACCGGGCTGAAGTTTCCAGGCGAGTGTGAGAACGGCCGCGGCCAGTGCGGCGGCGAACAGTGCGCGCGCACCCGTTCCGCGCAACAGGGAGCCGCGTCGCGCACGGCGGTCGAACGGGTTCGCCCGCAGCTCGCTCACATCGACGGGCCGGCCCTCGAGCCGCGCCGGATCGATCCGGTCATCCTCGCCGTCCGGTGCTGTCATGGAATGTTCCGCCCCTGCAGGGCCGCAGGGAGGAAATTTTAAGAGAGTCGGGGAGGCGTGAAGGGTTCGTCAGCGGACGCTCCCGGTGCTGCGCGTGCCGCGCAGCACCGGTGAGGCCCGGACCTGTGCCTTCCGAGCGCCTCAGCGCCCGCGCGCAGCGGGCATCAGCGAGCGAGTTCGGTCTTCTTCTCGGGTTCTTCCTGAACGTTGCCGTTCGCCTCGCCCTGCATTTCCCGCTTGATGCGCTCGTAAATCTCCTCGCGATGCACCGGCACGTTCTTCGGCGCGTTGATGCCGATGCGAACCTGGTTCCCTTTGACGCCCAGCACGGTCACCGTCACGTCGTTGCCGATCATCACCGTCTCGCCCGTGCGCCGGGTCAGGATGAGCATTGATCAATTCCTCCAGTGTGTGTGGCCGCACAGGCGATGCCACTGTTGCTGTTGTGGGATGTCAGTCCACCGGTCATGCGCCGGATCTGCACGGACCTGAGGCAGGCCGCGCACTCCAGCAGATGTCGTTCGAAAACGGCGCGCGTGACCGGGGATCGCGCCCGCGCCGTGTATCCCGTGATGAAGCGCTCGTAACCGCATGGCCCTGGCGGAGCCTTCTTGGCGAGGGCGACGCGTCGCCGGTCGCGCGTGATCGGCAGGAGCATGCGTCAGCGCCCCTCGCCGCCGGAGCCCGGTTCGCGGTAGTCCAGCGTGAACGCGCCATCGCTCTCGTGCACCTCGATCGGCGCGAGCTTTTCGAGATGCGCAAGTGCGTTGCGCACGTTACGCGTGCTGAGCGCGCCGCCAATGCGGATGTCCGCAAGGCGCGGATCGCGAATCAGGATGCGCTGGTCGGTGTAGCGCGTGAGCTCGTCCAGCACGTTGGGCAGCGGCTCGTCTTCTATCTTGAGAACACCGGTTCGCCAGCGAACGGCATTCTCCGCCACGGTGGGATGCGGCTCGCGCAACAGCCCGATGGGCCGATATTCGATCTGCTCGTTCGCGTGCAGCGTGCGCAACCATTGAGCCGAATCGCCCTTGGCGTAGCCGCGCACCTCGACCGTCCCTTCGAGCACGGTGACGACCGTTTCGCCGCTAGGTTTGCGATACACGTTGAAACGAGTGCCGACCACGCGGATCTCGCTGCTGTCGAGCTCCACGCGGAACGGGCGCGATTCGTCGTGCACCACATCGAACAGCGCCTCGCCGCCATAGAAGACGACGCGACGATCCCGATCGCTGCCGGCCCAGCGCAGCTCGGTGCGCGTATTGAGATACGCCACGCTGCCTTCGTCGAAGGTGACCGTGCGCGTTTCGCCGGTGCGCGTGGCGTACAGCTCGCCGAAGAAGCCGTCGAAGGCACCACTTCGATACCCGAGCCAGGCAGACGTGGAGAGCGCCACAACGGCAACCGACGCCGCGAGGCCCCACATGAGCTGGCGCCGCGAGCGCAGACGAGTGCTCGCGCGCTCTGCCGCCCACTCCGCGTGTCGCGCGCGCTCCTGTGGCGGCAGATCGCTCACGAGGGTGGCCGTGGTGAGCGCTTCCTGAAACGCCTGCTCGTGGCGCGGATCGGCCAGCACCCAGCGCTGGAAAGCATCCTGCTCCTCGATCGTGATGGCCGCGCCGGGATCGGTGATCCGGACCGTCCAGTAGGCAGCCCGCTCGCGGATCTCTTTGTCAGCGTCGTTCGTCGACATTCGAGACCTCCGGTGCCTCACTCGAGCCCGCTCCAGTCGATGCCATGAGCGGCGAGCCGCTCGCGACAATGCGCCAGAGCGCGGGTCAAACGTTGCTCCACCGCGCCGACGGAGATGTGCAGCTGGTCCGCGATCTCCTGCCGTGGCATCTGCGTCACGTAGCGCATGACGAACACCTGCCGCAGGTTCGGCTGCAGCTCGTCGATGATGTGGGTCAGGCGCTGCATGGCCTGGTCCAGCAGGACGCGGCGATCGGGCCGCGCGGCTTCGTCGGGCACGTCGTTCATTTCTCCGGGCGCCGCGGCAGAGGCGAGCTCTGTGCGCACCCGTCGCAGGCGGTTGATGGCGAGCCTGGTGGCGACGTGGAACAGCAGCGCCCGGGGGCACTCGACCTCGTCGGGGCGGATGAGCCGATACAGCTTCAGGTAGGCATCCTGGGCCACGTCCTCGGCGCCGCCCACCGGCCCCAGCATGCGCTCCAGATAGCGCACGAGCTGCGCGCCATGAGCGCGCTTCAGCCGGCTGACGAACTCGCCTGAGCCGCCACGCGGTTGCCTGGGGTAGCTGACAATGGTTCCCATCGTCCGGTCGTCGTCCATCGATCTCGCCCTCTCAGGACCTCTGGCTGCGAAAACCCCCCTCAAGCGGGCGCATGCACTGTCCGTATGTTGGTCACCGTCGGGCCGCCTGGGGGTCGTGGGGGCGGGTGCAGATCTGACTGGCCGTTTGAGAAGACGTGCGCGAAGGCCGGGGCCGCATGGCTAGCGGTGCGGCGGGGGGCTCGGGTCCCCGGCACTGCCGCCGCAGCCTCCAAGCGGAGTCGGGGCACGCAACCCAGAGGGCCGCAGCCGCTTCGGCTCGCGGCCACGGCAGACCGCGACTCCCTCGATACCGGGCGACGCCACGTCACCGAATGGCCGTGGGACCACGCGACCGCCCGGTGCTTCGGACCCGACCGTCCTGTCCATGCCCAAAGGTGCCGGATCTCGTTCCTGGCGAAGATGTCTGCGGGATGACGCAAGATCGGTTCCCCGGCCTGATCGACCTTGGCGCTGGTGCTCATCGGGTTTCGAGCGATGCACCGTCGGCTTCGCCCGCACGAAGCGACACGCAATGACTTTTGTGTTGAGCGTGATGCGTGTCCTCTCCGGCAGCGCGCCTTGCAGATGCGCGGCAGCTTCCGGGAGGGCCCGGGATATCTGCCGTCCCTGAGCGCTGCCATCTCACATGTGGCGAACGATGCGGGATAGCGTTGCGAAATGCTTGAACGAAGTGCTTGCATTTCTCGCGCCCGGAGCGTGCTCGACACGGACGAGTCCTGCGATGTGTCCGTCGATGCTGAGCACTCCATAAGGCGCGGAATCCGGATAACGCTCGTACGGGCGGGATTCGCTCAACCAAAATCTCGTGGACCGTCGGACAAGAGCCACTTATCCTCAACTTGCACCTTTCGAAATCCCGCGCATGCGCGCACTCGTTCGTAGTCCGTCATATTCGTGAGCCGTGTTCCGGCCGGGATATGTCAGGAATTTCCGGGGTTTTACCGCCAGTGCGAGCACGCACACCGATCGCATTGACGGATGAATGGGCCGACTGTTAACTCGACAACTGTTGGATGCAAACTGGAGGTATCGAGATGAACGAGACAAAGATGGCGACTGAACAGAACAACGAGCGCATGGACGCTTGCGACTTCGTCGAGCTGGGCGAAGTGACGACAGAGACGAAGGGTTACCTGTCGGGACTAGCGTACGACGGAGGTTATTGGTGGTGGGGTTGATACCGAATCACCCGGTGCGCAGCGCTCGCTCGCTGCGCACCTTTGAGCCACTCACCAGTTCTTCTGAATGCTGAAGCTCAGTACGCGACCGTAGGGCTCTGCGTTCGCCACGTCGTAGCCCGCTTCCCGATCGACGAAGGGCGGCGAGCGATCAAAAATGTTGGTCGCGTTCATGCTGAGCTCCGTGCTGCCGAATACACCGAAGTTTTCCGGCGTTCGATAGCTCAACCGCAGATCCATCGTCGTGAGCGGAGCCACTCGGCGTCTGATGTCGCCGTCATCGCGGTATCCGCCGGCGTGACTCACGGCGACGCTCACCCCAAACCCGGGCTGATCCCAACCCCGCTGCGACCAGTCAACGGTACCGCGCAACCTGAGCGCCAACGGGTTATTCACCGTGTTGACGACGTCGACCAGGGGTGCGCTATCCGAAGCCGCTTGCTCGAAACTGAAGACGTATGAACCCATCAGTCCGAGTTCCAGATCGCCGAGAGGGCTATCAATCGCGTGATCCAGCTTGAAATCGATGCCCTTCACATGCGTGACAGCCATGTTGCGCAACGTGAGGTCAACGATCGCATCGATGGGAGTCGCAAGACACTGGGATGTTGACGCCTTGAAGGCAGGACTGGTGCAGATTGCATCCGCTTGCGAGCGCGGCGGATTGCGGGTGACCGCTGCTGCCCAGAGGTTCTCGTTCAGAAGAACGTCCGTTGGGGCAGAGGCGGATGGGCTGAGGATACGGTCCCTGTAGTCGATGTCGTAATAGGTCAGTGAGAGCGCAAACCCTGGCAACGAGCGAGGAGCCACATCGAACCCCGCAGTCCAGGTCGTGGCCGTCTCCTCATGCAGGTTCGGATTGTTCCCTTGCAGCGCGAGGACCACAGATGAACCGCTTGGAGACTGCGGGTCACGCATCGCCGTTAGCGCCGCGATATTTCGCGAGAGGTCATAGATATCCACGAGCTTTGGCGCCATGAAGGACGTCGCCCAGCTCGTTCTGAGTTTCAGCGCATTCGTTGGCGCCCACCTGAGCCCGACCTTGGGATTGGCGGTGGTGCCGAAATCGCTATAGCGCTCGTACCGTCCCGCGAGCGACAGCTCGAGGCGGGGAGCGGACAACGGATCGTCGGCCTGCCCGATGATGGGAACGGACACTTCGGCATAGGCCGACTCCACGTACCTTTCGAAGAACGATTGCTCCTTCGGCCTGTTCGAGAAGTGCTCCTGACGCCACTCCCCACCGACGGCCAGCTTCACCGTTCCCGAGGGAAGCGCCAACAGCGCGCCATCCGCAACGAGCGTCGCCGACGTGACCGTTGAAATCGCCTGGTCGAGCTGCGTGAATCGAATGGCTTCGATCACCTCGGGGTCATTGACGCCGAACGGATTGAAGGCGGTCGAGGGATCACCCGAGGCAAGCGCCGCATTGAGTGCCGATTGCATCGGTTGATTTGCGGTCGCGGCATCCAGCTTCTCACGCGCGTACGATGTGGAAAAGCCGACTCGCCAGGAATCCGTGAGATCTGCGTTCACCCCCACAACGCCGGAGAGCGCGCGAGTCGAGGCATCCAACAGCATCGGCCCGAGCGTGTCCACGAAGCTGTACCCGACCGCGACATAGGGAACTTGCGGGTAAGGATTGACAATGAAGGGGTTCGTCTGCGGGACCATCAGCACTTGGTTGAAGGCGATGAGCTGCTGATGAACCTTGCGTTCAGTATATCGTCCCTCGACGAAGGCCTCGAGGCGGTCGTTCAGGCGATGAGATGCGTTGAACAGAAAACTGTGGGCGGATCGTTCCGGCAACAAATCCATCGCCGCGTACGTGTTCTCCAGGTTCGGCTGTCCGGAAATCAACTCATTCAAACTGAGCGGCGTCGTCGCATCGAGCTCAGGGATCGCGTATTCCGGAGTCAGCGTGCGAGGGTCGAGAATGTTTCCCGGGCTGCTCCTGAATGTGCGATGGTCACTCCCGCCATAGGGAGTCTTGTCTGTGGATGCAGCGTACGGCCGGTGGCTTGCTGCCAGCGACGTGCGCTCCGAATATTGATAGGCCGCGAAGGCCTGCCCACCGTGCCACTCGCCACCAAAAAGCTGTGAGACGACCCTCTCGTCAGCGCCGCCAGGTGCCGAGCCCAGGCGCGCCATGCTTTCCGCGCCACTGAGATCCTTGCGAAGGATGATATTGACTACACCCGCAATGGCATCCGAGCCGTACAGCGCCGACGCACCATCCGGCAGCACTTCGATGCGTTCGACCGCACTCCACGGGATGTTCGAAAGATCGACGAAATCTCCGAACATTCCTGAAAACGGCTGTCGCCGTCCATTCACGAGGACCAACGTTGCGCCGGCGCCGAGCCCTCGAAGATTCGCGGAGACACCACGGGCATAGTTGCCGGTTCCGGCGAGGTCCTCACTCGGCCCGCCGCCAAAGTTGAATGGCAGATCCTGCAGCGCATCCTGCACGGTGGCATAGCTCGCTTTCTTCATGTCGTTGCGCCTGACGAACGTCAGGGGCGACACGATGTCGAGCACGCCACGAATCAGCGTTCCGGTGACCGTGACGGTTTGCAGCTCCTCCGCCGGGATCGGGGTGTGCGCCATGAGACTCGCGATGCGCGCGTCGGATTCGCGTGAAGCATCGCGTTCAGCGACCAGTGCGGCCGGTGTTCCCGGACCCGAACCCTCCCCGGCCGCGCGACGAATCGAGACGAACGACAGGTCCCCTTCGAACGAGTACTCGAGCCCCGTGCCGTCGAGCATGCGGGCGAGAGCGTCCTTCGGCTCGAGATCGCCGGAGACGGCGCGCGTGCGAATGCCGCGCACGGTGTCCGTCAGGTACAGCAGCTCGATGTGGGTCTGCGCGTAGTAGAGCTGCAGGGTCTTGAGCGCATCGCCTTCGGGAATATTGAAGTGCACGGGCGCGGCAACGCCGGGCGTGCACGTGCCGAAGAAGCTGATGACGAGCAGGAGCAGCGCCCCTCCCTGGAATGGCCGTCGCGATTTCCCGAAATCCATGCGACCGCTACCCTCTTGGCTGCTCTGGTCCTTCTTCACTCGGCACCGCTGGGAGCGCAGTCTGCCACGGATGCATGCGAACAACGAGTCATGCGTTGGAAATATTGTTCGGCGTTTGGATAACGGGAATTACGTACTTGACCGTCTTTTTCAAACCGCTCGCCACTGACGCAACCACGCCTCGACGCTCACGCACGCAAAAAGCTCCGCGTTGCTGGTGGCCGTGCGTGTCGGCCGGCCGGAAAGCAGGTCCCGCACGCGCTCTGCGTCCAGAATGCGTTCCTTCACGAGTGCTCCATCGAGCAGCAGGTCGCGAACGAAGCGGCCGTTGCGCGCGAGGAGTGCCTTCGCGTGCTCTTCCTGTCCGCCCTTGGCGCGCCGGGTGATGATCTGGCGTGGCACGTCCCGCTGAAAGGCGCGCCGCGCAAGGGCCCGGTCCCATCCGCCGAGCGCGTGGAGCCACGTGGGGATGCGCATGACCAGCTCCAGCAGCGGCTGCGAAAAGAGCGGGGCCACCGGCTCCGGGCCTTCATCGGGCGCGAGCGGATGATAGAAGTCCATCGGAAAGAGCAGCTGGAAGGCATGCCAGAGCTTCCCGTTCGGCACACGCGGCGGGGCCTGGAACCAGGGGTGGACAAGGGAGCGCTCACATCTTATGTCATGTATCACCGCCTCGCGGATCAGGGTGCGTCGCGACCCCATCTCGGCTTGTTGCGTCCATCGCCGCCGCAGCAGCCCATCGCGCAGCGCGCCGAGCAGCACGGCCCACACGGACATGCGATCCACGCGCGCCGCATCGAGCGCCACGGTGAAAAGGCCCCTGCCCACACCGTGCGAGCGAACGTAGTCTCCGGCCGCGAGCCGCGCCTGGGCCTGATAGAAGAGCTGATCCCCACCGACGCCCGAGAACACGGCGCCCGCGCCGTGCTCGCCCGCCACCTGCCTTTCCGCTCGCCCCTCGTCCAGAAAGAAGAAGTAGTCCATGGGGATGCACGAGCGGGGAATGCGGGACAGCGGCTCGAGCGACAGCGAGGAATCCCTCGGGCGCTCGACGATCTCGCACGGCATGCCCTCGGCGGCCAGCCGCGCGTAGGTCCGTTCGTCGGTATTGCTGCCGGGCGAGTGAAAGTTCAGGCATGTGATGCGGGGCCGCTCCGGCGCATCCTTCAGGCATGCGAGCACGATCGAGGAATCGAGCCCACCCGAGAGCAGATGAACGATGCTTTCGAAGCACGAAGCCCAGGCCTGCACACACTCACGCGTGACCTGTCGCAGGAGACGTGCCGCCTCGGCCGGGTCCTCGATTGGAGGGGTGCTGCGGGACAGCTCGAGCGAGTTCCAGTAGAACGCGCGCGATGACCCCTCTGGCCGCCTGACGAGGCACTCGCCGCCCAGCAACTGCGTCACCTCGTTCAGCCCCGTGGCCCGCGCCTGCAGGCGCGACTGACACAAGGCCCCGGCGACGAATGTCCAGTTGATGGTGAATGGCCCGCTGGCGAGCCGCGCGCCCTCTTCCATGTGGGACACATATACATCTATGTCCTCGGAGCGCAGCGCGAAGCAGGGCAGCGCGCCCGTGGGGTCGCGCAGCACCCAGGTCGTGCGGGAGGCCGGCTCGTGGAGGATGGCCACGTACCGCCCCCAGTACCGCTCGACGAGCCTTCGGCCGCCGCTTGCAACGATGGCCGCACTCTCCGCCTCGCCAATACCGGCGCCCACGCGACGCGAGACCCCTTCGCCCCGCTCGAACAGCGTGCCGAGCACCACACCCGAATCCTGGTGCAGCAGATGAGCCCCGCTCGCACCCAAGCGCGCATCCCGACAAAGCACCTCCACGCCCATATGGCTGAAGACGCGCCTCCATCCGGAATCCATCGCCTGAACGCGCTCGCTCAGCTCCCGCGCGCGAACGGCTGCGGTCGGGTTCAGGTCGTCCCAGAAAAGTGCCACGTAGCGGAACACGCGCCAGCGCTCTTACATGGTGAGTATGGGAGTGAAGCGCCGCACGTACTCGGGCGCGTCGTTGAAGACGACGTCCCCTTCCTGCACCCAGCAATGCGCGCCGAAGGGCTTGGTCTGCACGCCGATGACGCACGTGGGATACACGTTGTACCAAGCGAGATACCGCGCGAGCGCAAGCGAATCGAACAGGCACGCATCCTGCGCGCCAAACAGCAGCGGCCGGAGCCGAATGAACGCGGCAACCGCTCGCTGCGCCACCGCCCCGTCGAGCTGCCCACCCGACTGACGGCCGCGCGCTTTCCGTGCCCTCACGCGATGGACGACGGCTTCGATAGGCCGGCATTTGAGCGCGAGTGCCGTCAGTGCGGACGCCGCCAGAAAGCGCACCACGTCCGTAAACCTCACCTCCGGGCGGACCTCGAGATCCTCTTCCACTAGCGGTCGCTCTGCGCGCGGCATCTGGACCGGGCGGGCGTCCTTGCCGATGGCAGGGTCCGTGGTGAGCATGCCGGCCGCGAGCATCTTGTTGATGAGTGCTTCCGCACGGGCGTGCGCGGGGCGCTCGCCTGTGTCCTGGACTCGATGGGCATCGGATACCGTGGCACTTACCGTGGGCCAGCCCTGGATACATCCTGCGAGCGCCTCCATTTGATCTGGAGCGACCCCGATGTACTTGTTCCTCTGCAAGTCCAGCAGGACGGCGTGATCGTCCGTGACGCAGGGATACACATGAGGTGCGAGGAAGTAGGGCTGCACGGGCGCCTTCATTCCATGTGAAACGCCACAGGTCAAGCCAGTCATTGACCCCACAGCCGCGCCGTCCGCCGGACGAGGTTCGTTCAGAGCCGCGTAGCCGTGCGCAACCCGTGAGCGGGCGCGTAGTATCGCGAGCACTCTGGAGTATTTCCGCCAAGTGAGAACACCTGCAGGAGCAGCCAATCGCGATGACGTTCCGCACCCTGTGCCAGATCATGCTGCTTGCGTCGGCGGCGCTCGTTCTCGGGGCTTGCCGCACGCCGCGCACGACCGTGCCGACCCAACACTACGTTCCTCTGACGCGTTCGCTGGAACCGCTCGGCGATCTCTATCTCAGCAACACGGACCTGCAGCTCACCGACCTAGACGGCGTCATGCGGCTCGATTACGTCGGTCACATGCCGGAGACGGCGGGCGAAGACCTCGCGGGCGCCTCCGTGTATCGCGTTAAGAATGCCCAAGAGCACTTCAAGAAGAATGCCGGCAAACCCGGTTACTGCGAGGAGCCTCCGCGCTGGGTTGCCGTGAACGCCGAGAGCGGTGCGCCCGCGTGGAGCCGCAAGATCTGGGTCGGCCTGCTGACGCTGGAGGAGTGGTCCCGGTTCACGCCGGGAGATCACCGCGCGTGTGCGAGCGGCGAGTACGTGCGCGCGCAGGATTAAACATCCGCTGCGGCTGTCGTCTGGGCGACTCGCACGCAGCCTTCGAGGCGATGTCGCTGTGATCGGGCAGCTCGAAGCTGAGTTCCGTCCAGGCAAGTCCGCTCTCTTGAGCCGTGCTCAGCTCGCGGCTCCGCGGGACGCCATTCACGTCCGAAAACCGCGAGACACCGGGCCCCGTGCGCGCAATCATGCGCGCCATGGACCTCGACCACGACGCCTGCTACCGCGCCATCGTGACGCGCGACCGCCGCTTCGACGGGCGCTTCTTCACGGGCGTGAAAACCACCGGCATCTACTGCCGGCCGATTTGTCCGGCACGTACCCCTCGGCGGGAGAACGTGCGCTTCTTTGGATCTGCCGCCGCTGCGCAGGAGGCGGGGTTTCGGCCCTGCTTGCGCTGCCGCCCCGAAACGTCACCCGACCTGGGCGCCTGGCGTGGCACCTCGAACACGGTCTCCCGCGGCCTGGCGCTCATCGAATCCGGCGCGCTCGACGGAGGCAACGTTGCTGCGCTCGGCGAACGCCTGGGCGTGGGCGAACGGCAGCTCCGCCGCCTTTTCCAGCAGCATCTCGGTGCCTCGCCCGTCGCGGTAGCGCAAACACGACGCGTGCTGCTCGCGAAGCAGCTCATCCACGACACCGATCTCGCCATGGCGGACGTGGCGATGGCGGCGGGCTTCGGCAGCGTCCGTCGCTTTAATGAGACGTTCCAGGCGCTCTACGGCCGCCCGCCCGGCGATCTGCGCCGGAGCCGGCCTGCAGAGAAGTCCGCCACCGCGGCAGGCGAGCTCACGCTAAGCCTGCCCTTCCGGCCGCCGTACGACTGGGCAGTCATGCGCTCCTTCCTCGCTGCACGCGCCATTCCGGGCGTGGAATCGGTGACCGAGCGCAGCTACGCGCGCACGGTGAGTCTGGATGGCGCATCCGGCGCCCTCTTCGTCGAGCCCGGCGACGGGCCCTTCATGCGCGTAACGGTGCGCTTTCCGCGCCTGGCATCTCTGCCTGCCATCATCGCGCGGGTTCGGCGCGTGTTCGATCTGGCCGCGGAGCCGTCAGTCATCGGCGCGCATCTTTCTGAAGACAGGGTGCTCGCGCCGCTCGTCGCGGCACGCCCGGGCCTGCGAGTACCGGGTGCGTGGGAAGGCTTCGAGCTGGCGGTGCGCGCGATTCTGGGCCAGCAGATCACAGTAGTTGCAGCTCGCGGGCTTGCAGGGCGGCTCGTTGCGGCACTCGGCACGCCCGTGACGGATGCCCGCGCGAATGCGGCAGGCCTGACTCATGTGTTTCCCGACGCGCGTCGAGTGGCGCAGGCAGACCTCTCCGCGTTCGGCAGCATGCCGCGCGCGAGGCTTGCCGCCTTGCAAGCGCTGGCCCGCGCGCACCTCGCCGATCCGCTGCTATTCACGGTCGGCCAAGACCTTGATGCGGCCATCGCCCGGCTCTGCGCGATCCCGGGCATTGGGGCGTGGACGGCACAGTACATCGCCATGCGGCAGCTTCGTGAACCGGACGCGTTTCCGGTGGGCGACGTCGGGCTCATGCGGGCGGCGGCAAGTCTGACCGGGTGCCGTCTGTGCGCAGACAAGCTCCTGCAGCGGGCGGAACGATGGCGGCCGTGGCGAGCGTACGCGGCGATGCATTTGTGGGCGTGGCTGGCGGACGACGGGCTGCGCTCGTCACTGCCGAACACGCGCGATACGCGAAAGCGAAGCCACCGGATTAAAGCGGGAGATGCCCATGCACAGCGAACGACTCATGCACATCGAGCAGCCTGACGAGTGGGTTGTCGAGCGGTGGCCGGCACCTTTCGGCGATCTTCTGCTCGTGGCGGACTCATCAGGCCGCATGCGCGCGCTGGATTTACATGGCGACGAGACTCGCCTCGCCACACAGTTCCGCGCGCGCTACGGGGCGCGCGTGATGCTGCGATCCGGCGCGGTGCCAGAGGCGATCCGCCGCGCGCTGGCCGCGTACTTTGAAGGCGATCTGCAAGCGATCGACAAGATCGCCTGCAAACCGGACGGCACTCCGTTTCAGGAACAGGTGTGGGCAGCGCTGCGGACCATTCCCGCAGGCCAGACGTTGAGCTACGGAGCGCTCGCAACCCGGCTGGGCAACCCCAAGGCGATGCGCGCCGTGGGGCTTGCGAACGGCGCCAATCCGATCGCCATCGTGATTCCCTGTCACCGCGTGATCGGCGCGAACGGATCGCTCACCGGTTACGGCGGCGGGCTCGAACGCAAACGCTGGTTGCTCGCGCACGAAGGGCGGTTTGCCCCGCTGCTCAGCTGACGGGAAGCGGCAACGCAGTTATGCATACAGCTCAACGGCAACCGAGCTGACGACGACCGTAACCGACCCACAGAATCGGCAGAGCACGTACGTCTTCGACGCAATGACGCGCGCGATCAAGCGATTCGATGGGACGGCCAAGCGTCGTCACGTTGCCGACGGGAGAAACCATATCGTATCAGTACGACGCGCGCGGCAACGTCACTGAGATTCGCCGCTCGGCGTCCTGGAACCGGATCTCGTCTGGCGTGCAGCGTACGATGCCACCTGCACGATCGCCACGGCCAAGAAATGCAACAAGCCGAACTGGACGGAGAACCCGGAAGGCAACCGGACGACATACACGTACAGCACGACGCACGGTAACGTGCTTACGGTTACACGCCCCGCCGTCGACGGAATACAGCCGATCACCACGTACACGTACACGCCATACCAGGCGTACTACAAGAACTCTTCAGGTGCGATCGTTGGCGCCGGTACGAGTATCTATTACTTGACAAGCGTAGCCGAGTGTCGAACGACGTCGGGCTGCTCGGCGACGTCTGCAGACCAGCTCAGGACGGAAATCAGTTACGGTGTCGACAACGTCGCCAACAATCGTCTTCCAGTACAGACCACTGTTCGCGACGGCGCGGGAACGCTGATCGCCACGAACGACGATGGAGTACGACGTTGTGGGGAACAGGGTCGCAGTAGACGGTCCCCTGGCCGGCACGGTGGACCGCGTCGTCACGCGTTACGATGTCTTGCGTCGCGTGATCGGAACGGTCGGTTCTGATCCAGATGACTCCGGGCCGCGTCTGAACATCGGAGTTCGTACGGTCTATAACGCGCGGGGTCTGCCGGAAACCGTCGAGCAGGGCACCCTGCCTGGACAGACGGAGTCTGCGTGGAGCGCCTTTGTGCCTGCCCGATCGGTGGTGAGGGAGTTCGACGCAGAAGGGAGAGTAACGAAGACCTCGATGGCTGCGGGCGGTTCGACATACGCCGTTCAGCAGGTGAGTTTCGATAGCCTGGGGCGTGTCGAGTGCAGCGTCACACGCATGAGCCCGGCGTACTTCGGCTCACTGCCAGAGTCCGCCTGTGTGCTGACGGATGATGATCCGTTCGGGCCCGACCGCATCATCAAGTACGGCTATGACGACGGTGACCGTGTCACCTCCGTGATCAGTGGATACCTGCAACCGGATGCCATCACCGAGACGAGAACCTACCTTCCGGGTGGCCTCCTGGAGACGCAAACCGACGGCAACGGTAACAAGACCACGTACAGCTACGACGGGCATGGCCGGCTGCATCGGATCTACTACCCGGATCCGAACACGCCCGGGCAATCCTCGTCGACGGACTATCAAGAATTCGAATACGACCTGAATTCGCAGGTCGTCCGGACCCGCACGCGCAGTGACGATGACATTCTTACGCCGCGAGATGCTCTCGGCCGTATCACGATCAAAGATCTGCCGGGCACTGCAGAAGATGTCTATTTCTCGTACGACAATCAGGGCCGGTTGCTGAGCGCGCTGTACGCCAACGTGCCCGGCAACGGTGTAACGCAGACATACGATGGGCTCGGGCGTCTGCAGACACGCACCGTGTTCGGAAGGCAGCTCTCGTATCAGTACGATCTGGCGGGCCGGCGCACGCGACTGACGCATCCGGATGGTTTTTACGTCGACTATGGGTATACGAATGCCAACGAGCTGCTGTGGATCATGGACAGCACGGGGACGATGCTGGCGACCTACGGATACAATGCGCTGGGCCTCCGCACCAGCCTGTCCCGACCCAACGGCGCGTTGACGAGCTATGTACCCGATGCCGCGCAACGCCTGCATCAACTGACGCATGATTTGTCAGGGACCAACTTCGATCTGACGGCCTCGTTCGACTACAACCCAGCCGGGCAGATCACGAGCAAGACCGTGAGCAACGCCAACGCGTACACGTGGACGCCGCCCTCGCCCAACAGCACGCTTACAGCGGAATTCAATGGGCAGAATCAGCTGACAGAGTTGGCGGGAGCCAGCGTTGCCCATGACGTTAACGGCAATCTCCAGAGCGGTATCAACAATCTCAGCTACACGTTCGACGTTCTCGGGCAGCTGCGACAGGCATCCGGCGGCGCAGGCACGGTGAACGTGGATTACGATCCCTCCGGTATGCTCCGTCGAGTGACGGCAGGGAGCGCAGTTACCGAATACCTCTATGACGGAGGCGATCTCGTCCTCCAGTACGACGGAAGCGGCAACGTGCTGCGGCGGTTTGTGCACGGTGCCGGCAACGACGAGCCACTCGTGGTTTATGAAGGCTCAGGAACGAGCAATCGGAAGTGGCTGCATGCGGATGAGCGCGGCTCGATCATCACGGCGAGCAATGCTTCGGGAGCTGCCTCCTCGAGCGTGAAGTATTCCAGCTTTGGGGAATCAGGAGCGCTGGTTTCGCCGTTCGGATACACAGGGCAGCTGTACCTGCCGGAGCTTCAGCTCTACTACTACAAGGCACGAATGTATTCGCCGAAGACGGGGCGGTTCCTGCAGCCGGATCCTACCGGGTACGCGGACGGCATGAACCTCTATGCGTACGTCGGTGGTGATCCAATGAGTCTGGTGGATCCCTTGGGCCTGGAGTCCGATCTCTACTGCAGCATGGGCGTCTGCATGCCCCAGGTCACAGTCGCCACAACCCGCGACGATTGCGGCTGGTTGTGCAGCCTGATGGCTTTCGATCCATCGCTTTGGCAATATCCGGTGGTTGCCTCGGGGTCTGCTCACAGCGCGGCTCCGTCAACTGCGGGGGGGGAGGCGGTGAAGAGCCGCAAGGGGAGCAGCAGAAGCCAACACAGTGTCTGAAGCCGCCTGAATTTGGTGACCGCGGATGGCGGCTGCCGGACTTTTACGACGCGACCGTCAGTGTTGCGATCCCGAATCCTTGGACCGGAACGCTAGTCGGCGTCTCGGTGCACTTGGATGTTGATCGATATGGTCAAGTGTTTTGGGGTGTCGGTCCAGCCGTAGGGAGAACCGCAACGTTGGCCAGCGGTGCGCTCACGGCCAACTACATGCTGCAGACTAATCCCCCGTCCCCATCTGCGATGCGCGATTTCCTTAGCGGGCATTCGTTCAACGTATCGGGAGGATACGTAGGCGGAGTGAGTTGCACGAAGTCGCCTACCACTGGACAGTCCTCATTGGGGCTGGCCTGATGACGCCTCAGGTTGGCGGCGCCTACCAGTACAGCTGGGAACTGACCGACAAGGGGGCAACATGCCCATGAACAAGGCATCCTTCATTGCGCTCATAGCCGGGCTCATCTTCGGGGCCTTGGAAATAGTTCTCTGGCGGTGGCCGACAGATATTCAACGCTGGCTGCTCGCGAAGTACGAGGTGTGGACGGGGCTGGCTGGCTGGAATCCGATGCTGAAGTTTGTGCAATCGGACGGCTACATAACGACGCTGAGATTTGTGGCTGTCGTATCCATGCTTGCCGCGCTCATCGCGTTCTGGACGGCCTTTCGGAGATAAGTCGCGTAGTGACACGGCACCGACTCGTGAGCGGTGCAGGATAGCCGAGTGGCCGCTCGTGTTTAACACGGCTCGTCGGCCGGTTGTGCGCGGTGGTTCAAAAGCGCGCGGCGTGCCGGCCCCGATTCGGCGAGGGAAAAGCGTGTGCCCCGTGTCCCACGGGTCCCGCTGATCTGACACACCTGATGTCTGGCGGGCGGCCCACGCAATCTGAGAAGTACTTGAGCGCACGCGCGTTAGGCGTCCCACGCCGAGGTGAGCGCTGTGGGCCATCTGTCCCACGGCGCTCGGAGAGTCTTGAGCGGCTAAGCGTTGAGCGCGCGCAAGGCATCTGCGGCGTTGAGGATGCGGATGTCGCGAAAAGTGCCGAGGTCGAGCAGGTCGAGGTCGCCGGAAACGATGAGGAAGGCCTGCGCGGCGAGCGCCGTGGCGAGCAAGACATCATCGTCGGGATCGCGGCTGACGCCGGAGAGCGGGGCTGGCTCGACGATCTCGGCGAGGCGCGCATAGTCCTGCACGAGCGCGGTGACGGAGAGCCCGGCGAGCTGGAGGGCTGGTCACGCGTGCGACGGATGAAGCACTCGCTGCAGCGGAGGCGGCTGAAGCAGGACTCCACGTCGACACGTTCGATCTGTATCAGGCGAAGCAGCGCCAGGCGTTCACGAAACTCGCCGCGATCGAGCTGCGGATCGATGAGAGCGTGATCCAACACGATCTCGGCCGGCTGCTCCTGAAGCTCGAGCAGGTGATCGACGAGCGCGCTAAAGCGGCCGAGAAGCCGGACGTTGCGCCGCCGGCGGCGATGACGGCCGCGGAAACGCAAGCAGCGCTCGCGTTCCTGCGCGACCCGACGCTCGCCGAGCGCATCGCCAGCGACTTTGAACGCGTGGGCCTCGTTCTGCGCGTGCACAACTACGCCGAGCCCACCGTCGCCAATCGCGAGCTGTATCTCGGATACTTCGTCGCCTGGTGCGCCGAGCGTGGACTCACTCAGCCGAAGGAGATCACCAAACCCATCCTCGAACGCTATCAGCGCGCGCTCTATCACCTGCGCAAGGCGAACGGCGCGCCGCTCACGTTCCGGGGCCAGCATCGGCTCGTCCCGATCCGCGGCTTCTTCCGCTGGCTCACACGGCAGAACTACCTGCTCTACAACCCAGCCTCGGAGCTGGAGCTGCCGCGCCTCGAGAAGCGCCTGCCGAGATACGTGCTCACGACCTCGGAGGTCGAGCAGGCGATGCGCCAGCCGAACCTCGATGAGCCGATGGATGTGCGGGATCGCGCGATCCTGGAGACGCTGTACTCCACCGGCATGCGCCGGCGCGAGCTGATGGGCCTCTCGCTCTTCGACCTCGATCGCGAGCGCGGAACGGTGATGATCCGGCAGGGCAAGGGCAAGAAGGATCGGATGATCCCGATCGGCGAGCGCGCCGTGCGCTGGATCGATCGCTACCAGAACGAGGTGCGTCCGGAGCTCGTCGTCGGGCGCGATCAATCGACGATCTTCCTCACGCATACCGGCGAGTCGTTCACGCCGAACCGTCTTACGCAGCTCGTGCGCGAGTACGTGCAGGC
>JADGHX010000261.1 GCA_019683695.1 Steroidobacteraceae bacterium | reverse complement strand
GATCCGCACGACGGAGCGATCGAATAATCTTTTACCCAACACAATGTGTTAACCAGCGCCATGTCTTCGGGCGATCGGCAAGGGATGGTGAGCAACGCCGGATTCGCAACAACGACCGCGAGGCAGCGAGCACGGGAGATCGCGACGTTCAGCCGATTCTTGCTGTAAAGAAAATCCATGAATCGTGGCAGGTAGTCACCACTGGACGTCGTCATGGACACGATCACCACCTCGGCTTCCTGCCCTTGGAACTTATCCACGGTGCCCACGCGGGCTCCGCGAGGCAGCATACGTGTCAGCAGATTCACCTGGGCATTGTAGGGCGCCACGACCAGGATGTTCTCGAGCGCGATGGAATGCTCGACGCCGTCCTTATCGCGGTAACGCTGCGTAAGCAGGTTCTCGACCAGCTCCCGAATGATTCCGGCTTCCTCGGCACTCTGCTGAGAACACGCATCGTGCTGCACCTCCAGGAACCGAATGCCCGCGGGCTTCAGCGCAGGATGCGCGTGGGGGCCGAGTACCAGAACCCTGTTTTTGTTGTGGGCTTCGGGTTCGAGACGACTGTCGTATACCGCGTCGGATATGAACCTGCACACGTCCGGGTGCATACGCCACGTGGTGCCAAGAAAGATACCGCGATCCGGCGTAATCGTGGCCTTCCCCTCGAGCAGATACTCCAGTGATGAGTCTCCGGACGAGCCGGGGTGCACGCCCTGGATTGGCTGGCCGAGCTGCATCTGGTCTCCGAGCAAAACAATGTTCCGGGCGCTTGTCCCCACTGCGATCACGTTCGCCAGGCTGACCTGCCCTGCCTCGTCCACGAAAAGGAAGTCGATGTCCTGATCGAACGCCGGGCGCGAGAAGAGCCATGCCGTCCCGGCAACGAGCTGCTCGCCGCCTCCTTCGATCTCTTCGTTCTTGAAGACGTCCTGGATGAACTTGCCATTCAGGCAATCCTCATCATCGTTGCACTTCTTCGCACCATGAAACGTGAACCCACGCTTCTCGGCTACCTTTTCGACGGCGTCGAGAAGGTTATTGATGGCCTTGTGGCTGTGCGACGTCACGCCGACACGAAAACCGCGGAACATGAGCTCCACGATCGCGTGCGACCCGGTGTACGTCTTACCCGCTCCCGGTGGACCCTGAATAAACAGATAGCTGTCCTCGAGTTGCGAAATGGCGTCGGCGATGCGCTCAGTCGTCACTTCATTGGCTCTGACTATCGGCTCGCCAGCGCAGTGGCCTCGCAACCTCGGTGGCTCACGCCGGAGGATGGCCTCGCACGCCCGATACTTCTGAGTGCCATTGATCAGACTGTCCGCGAACCGGAACAGCGCATCACGGATCACGTCAGTCCTGATAGGCGCCCCGGGACCGAGCGCAATGCAGTCCGGCAGCGGTCCCTTCGCTACGGATCTCCGAATTCGCACCACCCGCCGATCTTCGTCAATATCCAGCTTTCCCAAGCCCTCCCTGGTGCTGGTCAGCGTGATGGGCGATCCGGATCTCAGCTTCGTTTCCTGCTCCGGATACTCGTAAATCCAGATTCGCGATCTCTTGTCCGGTACCGGTTCGCCTACGCGCCGCAGGCCCGCGAGGCACTCGGCGTCCTCCAGCAGCTCCTCTTCCGTCATTTCCTGGCGGGCGAACATCTTCCAATACGCCGGCTTGTCGGCCCGCCGGTGAAAATCCAGCAGGAAGTATGTCAGTTCACGAATATGGTGATCGAGTATCCACGCCTTCCGCTCCGGCGGGAGTCCATCCACCAGCGCTTCCCGGTATGGCACGAGGCGCCGCTCCGCCTCCGTCAATTCACCCGCGGCAACCTTCGTCTCATCATCTGTGACTGCATCGTTGGCCCACGTCATTGCGGACGGGCGCAGTTTCAGGAGCCAATTGCGCAACTCATGTGTCGAGCGTACGTCGTCGAAGTTGTACGTCTCGATATCTTTCAGCAACTGGGGATCTCCCGTCTCCTTCCATCGCTCGTAGTAGACGATGCTGGCACCGGCGTTCGTCACGCTCGCCGTCCGCTTGTCCAGGTAGAAATGCTCGATGTTCTTGATTGAGTACCGGGGCTCCGATACGCGAATCCCCTCACGCACGACTTTGTACAAATCGACAAACTTATGGCGTCGTAGCAGGTTATCCAGCTCGGCTTCTCGCGTGCCGTGCAGTGACATCAGGCGCTTCAGCGCCGTTGGCTCATATTGCGCGTAATGATAGATGTGGGCGTCTGGATACTCGTTGAGCCTTGAGATCACGAAATCCATGAACTGCTCGAAGGCCACCTTTTCCTCAATGCGCGAATGCGCCCAGAACGGGCGGAACCGTGCCTTCCCGTCGTCGAAGAAGTAGACGCCAAAGAGGTACTCGAGTCCGCCCTGCTCGTACGGATCGCCTTCCATGTCAAAGAACAGATCGCCCGGGTCTGGGCGAGGCAGGCGCGCAAACCCCCGGAAGTCGCTGCCCGTATCCAGGAGCTCGACCTTGGGTTCGCCGCTGATTCGCGCCTCCAGCTGCAGCCGCGCCTGGTTGCGTAGCCGGCCCAGCGTCTCTGGATTGACCTTGGGAATCTTCGAGGAAGCCGGGAGCTTCCCCAATGCGGCGAGCGTTGCAACGCCCGCTGCCTGCAACCTGCGGGTTTGAAGCTTCGTGATATTGGCAACCTGACACAGATGGTCGTCTGCAAGGCGCCGCTCCTCGCAAACGAGCCGCCACTTGCAGAGATCGCAATGCTCGCAAGGATCCGGATACGTTCCTGTCGCGCCAGCCCTGAGCCGTTCCTCGAATCGTCGGCGAAGCTGAGCAACGTATCGCGAATAGTCCTGATAGCGATAGTTGAGCTCAGAGAGGTCGCCCAGCACCACATGCATCATCAATGGATCGATACCCTGCGCCTCGGCGAGACAGCCGGAGTAGGCGCAGAGCTGCACGAGGAATTTCGTCTTCGCCGAACGCGCGAGCTTGGTATCGACGACTTCGTAGCTGTGAGCACCGAGCCCTGAAGGCCGCTCGACCCGGCGAAGGAAATCCGGATATCCGATCAGGTTGCCCGATTGCAGGGCGCCCTGATAGATGACATCGGCGCCCTTGCGCATCCAGTCGATCGTGGAGCGGATGCGCTCGTCTATGCTCTTGATGGACGAGAGATCGGCGAACGTGCCGTGCTGCGCCTTCAGCTGCTCGAGGTACTGTTTCTCGTGGGCCAGGCCCTTCTCCTGCAGCAGCACGGTCTCATCGTCGTCCGGCGCCCGCGGAAGCGGCGTCTCCAGTTCGAGCAAATCCAGGGTGGTCGAATGCTCGCACTCCAGGAAGGTCACCAGATCGGAAGCCGAATAGACGAGCCCACTCTTTGACTTGTACATACGCCGCGCCCAACCGAGTCGCTCTATTTGGCGTTTTTATAGCGGCGCGGAGTCTCAGAATGTGACACCGCTCGCGCGTGTCCCTGGCGGCTGTCGCGTCACTTCGAATACTGAGATATCGCCTGCCTCAGCTCCTCGTGCACCTGCTGGCGCAGGTCGTCGGGCGCGACCACCTCAACGTGCCTTCCGTGCCGCATGATATCCATGACCAATTCCCGCGGCTCACGGTAGGGGATGCGCAGCTCGTAGCGCCCGTCCGGCAACCAGGTCGACTCCTGCTGCGGGTGCCAGTTCTCGTCAGCAACCCATCGAGCCCGCTCGCGCGTGAATCGAAGAACAGCCACTTTGTCCGCCTTGCCCCCGAAGATCCCATACGCGCTCGCGTAGTGGTCATCCAGTTCCGCCTCCGGGACATCGAACGCCGGCGCATCCAGGACCGTTGCACGAACAATTCGATCAATGGAGAAGATGCGGAGCGCGTTCCGCTCCTCGTCCCACGCGTCGAGGTACCACGTCTCGCGGTAGTGGGTAATCCTCTGAGGCGAGATTGTCCGTTCAGAGCGCTCGTCAGTACTGCGCGCGTGATATTCGATCCAGAGTTTCCGGCGCTGCAAAGTCGCTGACGCGACGACGTCAAACGCCTTCCCCGCCCGCCGCGCGCCGATCGACGGAAACCGAAGACGGCTCGCCGCTTCGCCAAGATTCAGACGCTGATGTCTCATGAGCTCGTTGAGGCGCCTCGCGAGTGGAGCGAGGTGTTCTTCGAGCAAGCCGCCACCGGCGTCCTTTAAAAGGCGCTGCATGATCGCCAATGCCTGCAGCTCCCGTGGCGTAAACCACAATCCGGGTAGCTCGTACGTCTCGCCGAAAGCATCTTTCGCGTACTTGTAGCCACCCGCGTTTGCGTCGAACACGACGGGTGCGTGCAGATAATCCTTCAGCGCATTGATGGTCCGGTGGAGTGTCGATTTCGAGCACTCCAGCCGGGCCATCAAATCTTCGAGCGGAATGGCTGTGCGGCGCGATGACAAGATCGCGTGGAGGTGGAATATTCGATCGAACTTGTCCATTTTCCAGTCAAGCTGACCTGGTGGCCGCTACTGCGGACAGTGAGAGCCCTCTCGAGGTCTTCGAGTGAAATCTGGCGATTGCCATGCATCCCGAGAGGCGCGACCCACCGATCAACTCCACGCCTTTCAGTTTGACGTGACGGCCAAACGTCCGCATTGGAGTCGCACCAACCAGATGAGCGAGATCGTCCTCGCCCACGTTGAATCTCGCCTCATTCGGGCCGTCCGTGAGCAGCTGGCGAATACTGGTCGAGAGCAGCCTTTTATGCTCAAGACCAGATCACGAATTATGACGTTCCGCTAACCACGAGGGGCAGGCGCCGCCTGCCAAGTGGTCCGCGAGCCCAGTACTTCGCGATTTTCAGAGCTATTCGAAACGCGCGGAGTCCCAAAATGTGACACCGGGCTCGCTGAGCCAGATCGAGGCCGCCGCCTCGAGATGCAACAAAATAGTGACGTCAGCTGAGTCGGGCGCGCCCCGCGTCCCAATTCGCCAACCCAAGATTCCCAATGAGCCGTTGCCGGATTCCAATCGGCCAAACTCTGGTGATGCATCCGCCATTCAGCTGCGATTTTCGCGGGGCAGGATTCACCTCGTCCGACTCGAGATCAAACGAGCCGGACGACCTCACTTCATCGCCCTGCCCGCCCAGCCGCCCCACGCACATCCGGCAACAGCACCGTCAGCGCACCCAGCAAAGGCAAATAGGCACAGATCTGATA
>JADGHX010000260.1 GCA_019683695.1 Steroidobacteraceae bacterium | reverse complement strand
CCGGTGGCTACGACGGCCGATTCGTGGACCCTGCCTCCGAGTCCCCCGTACAAGACATTGCGGAGGAGGCACAGCCGACGAGCCGCGCTCAGCGTCGTCGGCTTTGGATCGACTCCGGGAAGGTTACGCTGGCCTCAGCGAACGGCGCTGAACCGCAGCAGATCGAGTCGGACACCGACGCCGAGGACCTCTTGAGCGAGGTCAAAGCCGTCGCCCACGACCTGCTACCTCCTGGATGGCGGCTCGTCGAGGCTGTGGGCACCGGAATGCGAGGCGTCGTCGTGGCCCGTGAAGACCGGCGTGCGCTCGAAGAGGCCGAGGACGACGACGGTTCGCTTGGTTTCCAGAATCACGTTCTACTTACCCAGCACCTGGACTACGCGAGGACCAAGGCCACCGAGCTTTGCGAGCGCCTGTCGCTACCCGAGGAGCTGCTCGAGACAGTCATTGAGGCCGCTGGCAAGCACGACCTCGGCAAAGACCGCCCGTGGTGGCAGCGCGCGGTGGGACGCATCGAGAAGCCTGCGGTAGCGAAATCGCACCGTTCGCGCTTCGATCACAAGATCAACCGCGGCTACCGCCACGAACTTGGCTCTGTTGCAGACATCTGCGACGGCAAGGCGAGTTTGCCGGCCACGGTCGACCGCGAGCTGTGCCTGCACCTCGTGGCCGCCCACCACGGTCATGCTCGCCCGGGCTTTCCCGTCGAGGCGATCGGACCGGTCGTCACTGATGGCGCGAAGCGCGTCCTCAGCGAAACGCCGATGCGCTTCGCGAAGCTCCAGGCCAAGTACGGATGGTGGGCGCTCGCGTGGCTCGAGGCGCTGGTGAAGGCCGCCGATGTGCTCGCCTCGCGCGACGAGGAGGACTCGCCGTGACGACGATCCGACTTGCCGTCGATGCTCGCAACCCTGGCGAATACCTCGCCGTTTGCGGCCTGCTTGAGCTGCTCAGCCGCTATGACGCGAACGCGACGTCGGCGTGGCGGCGAGCGACGGGCGCGCTGCCGTCACTTCCGTCTGCCTTCGTCGATGTGTGCGAAGTCATTGCAGACATCGATGAGGGCGCTGTCGCTGCGGAGTTAGCGAAGCAGCTCAGCTCTAAAGACGCATGGAAGGCGATCACTGAGAACGGTCGCGTGCCATTGGCCAACGCAAAGAGTGCTTGGTGCGGCGGCATCGAGATCGCGCTTCCTGAGAAGCCAGTGGTCGTCATCGACCACTGGTACGAGCGAGCAAGCATCTCGCGAGGGAAGATTGAGAAGCTCGGTCCAAAGGACAAGAGTCGCTGGAAGTTCTGGGCGGGCAACCAAGAAGGAATCGTGGCACTTGTCTCCGACTTGATCGATGCAGCGGGCTCGCTTGGGGCGCGGCAGACGCTCCAAGAGCTCTTTACATTCGTTTCGCCGGGAAGCGGTCGCCTCAACGTCGACACCGTCGCGACACGCTCGTCCATCGATCGCGGCATCAGCGCGAATGACGCAGCGAAGAGCGGAGTAAGCTCGCCCGGGCGGCCTGTGTTGGAGTTGCTCGCCGCTATCGGGCTTTCGACGTTCTTCCCGCCGCGCCGTGAAGGCGATAACGCCCCAGATGGCGTAGTCGGCGTGCGGAAGCGCGTATTTGCCTACCGCACATGGAGCCCGCACCTTCCGCTGGCACTCGCGCGCATGGCTGCACGCGGCGTGGAGGTCGCCCCAGCCGAGCTGGTGAAGTACGAGGGCATCATCGGCATGATGGGGCAATACGGCTACTTGAAGCTTGCTCGTCCCGCCGGAATCACCGAGTCGGTGGACGCGAGCAACGAAGACGAGATCGCCGATGAGGACCGTAACCACGAGGACAACCAATGAGTAACGACACGACCCTGACGCAGTACGACGACCTTCTCAAGGATGACGCTAGCGTCGCCGCCATCGTGATCCGCGAGCGGCTTCGGCCGGTGCAGGGCGCGCGTGGTGTTTTCTTCCCTCCGACCTTCGCCGCAACCAGAAAGGGCGAGAAGAGCGACTATCAGATCGACTGGTTCGCCCCTCGCGACGAGGATCGCAAGGTGCCGGAGTTGGCCGCGAAAGATGGCCTCATCGCAAACCGTTGCACGGTCGACTCGGTTCCGTCGCAGGCAAACCGGCTCGAGGCTCGGCTGCTCAAGTACTCGGGCACGTCGATCCCAAAGGTCACCATCACGGGCAGCCGCGTTGGCCAGGGATCGATCGACTTGCTCGAGGTTGGCCACCGCGTAGGCGATGCCGTCGTGCGCTACAGCAAGAACGGGGACAAGGACGGCTTCGAACCATTCGAGGCGGCGCTTCAAGCCTTCGTGAAGGGTGACGCCGCTCCGCTTGCGAAGCTCGCTCCGACTTCGCTCGTCTTTGGTCATTGGGACAGCCGCGACTCGGCCACGAAGAAGTCGACCAAATCGAAGGCGCGGCGCCTCATCCGCAGCGAAATCGTTGCCTACAACGTGCAGAAGGTGACGAAGCGCAGCCAGTACTGGTCGAGCATCGATCCTGAGGTGAGCCAGGAGTTGGAGCAGATCCTCAAGGAGGCGAAGGAGGCGGCGCAGGAAGACCCGAACACCAAGAACCCCGCGTCGCAGCTCGGCATGACCGACGTGCCCGTCCCTGAATCTCCGGCCGGCGTGATCGCCTTTGGCCCCATCGAGCGCACGACGATCATCGCCCTGTCCAGCATACGTGCGCTCGTGACGTTCAAGTCCGGGATTGATGCCGATGTGCGCGAGATCGACCGCGAGAAGACTTTGGCCATGCGTCGATACTTGTTCGCGCTGGCGCTTGCGGCGGCGGCTGACCCCGGTGTGTGGGACCTTCGTGAGGGCTGCATCCTCGTCCGCGAGAGGAAGGCGGAAAACGGGAAAGTCGTCGCTGATCCGACGGCTTTCACGGCCGTGACAGTGAAGTACTGTGGAGAGGAGGCTGCGTTTGAGGTTCCGGCGGGCGACGCCCCCAAGACCTATCTTGAATCGGCCGCCAGAGCGTTCTTTGGCGACGACTTTCCCGAACCTGTCGTGTTGACATTCGATCCCTCTGGTGCGAAAGCAGCCGTCAGCACGAAGAGCGGGAACAACACGGGGGAGCCGAAGAAGAAGCCCGAATTCGTGAAGGCGCTCCTCACACTGCCCGCCTACAAGGGCAAAGAAGCGGAACTCAACAAGATGAAAGTCGGCGAGCTGAAGAAGCTCTGGGAAGAGGGCAAGCCGAAGACCGGCGATGAGCCTGCCTTGAGCGAGACGTCGACCGATGCAGACGAGAACGCGGCGAGCGACGACGACAAGGAGACCTGATGCCTCTCGCGATCCGCGTTCAGTTCCTCGCCGGGTACTCCGGGCGTGAGTGGCCGCCGAGCCCGGCGCGCCTCTTCAAGGCGCTCGTGTCTTCCGCGCGCGCAGGCTGGTCGCACAGCAACCGCAAGGCGATCGAAGAATCGCTGCGCGTGCTAGAGCAGCAAGGCTGGACTAAGGACACGAAGCTTCCTGAGATTGTTGCTCCACACGCATGGCGGCGCATTCCACGTCAACGGCGGTTTATACCCAACAACTCGAAGAACTGGCCGCCCGAGCGCAAACTCAACCCGGAGAAAAGCATCGACCTCGACGAAGAGCCGATG
The DNA here is from genome assembly GCA_019683695.1 of Steroidobacteraceae bacterium. Classification (GTDB taxonomy): domain Bacteria; phylum Pseudomonadota; class Gammaproteobacteria; order Steroidobacterales; family Steroidobacteraceae; genus JADGHX01. Next base: position 1,554 of record JADGHX010000260.1, on the reverse strand, counting down.
GCTGGCTGGGAGCTCGGTTGGGACGGCAGGGTAGAACGCACCGTGAAGGACATCGATACTCTGCACGCCGTCCGCACCGTCTGGTACTGGTGGCCGACCGTCGAAACATCACACGTGCCCATCATCCGAGAGGTATCGCGACGTGTCGCCAGCGTCGGCAAGGGTGAAGACTTGGCCGTGCTCGATGCCACCGAAGTAGAGCCAGCTGCCGACGGCGTGCGTTGGCGGCCGGCCGAAAGCGGCGTGTTGCTAGAAGTGCCAGAACCCGGATGCCTTGCCGTCTGCGACGCCGTGTTCAGCGGCGGCCCGGGCGAACTACCATTACCCGCAGCCGGTGTTCGGGCGGTGAAATATGCGTCGGATGCTCGGAGCGTCGACCGTGCATTGCCGACGATTGTGCTGGGCCTTTGGCGTAACGGCAAACGCTATTCGTGCGATGCGCGCTTGCTTCGTCAGGTCGTCGGTCCCGTGCGCCACCTCCTCGACGAGGTCCGCACCGAGGTCCTAGACGTGCTTGCGAGAACCCCGAGCGAGCGTGCTGCGATGGAGGCGCTCGTTTGTCGCGTGCTGCTTGGACACGACGAAACCGGCAGGCCGATCGCCGAGCCGCACTTGGCAATCTTGCCGCTTCCCAGCGTACTCGGTCCGCACCCTGATGGCCGCGTGCGTCGCATCGCCTTGACGGACCTCGGCGGCGATGACGACCCGGCCCGACGGGCAATCTTCGAGACGGCAGTAGCCCTTCTCCACGGTCGGGAGCTGCTCGACAATGGGCGAAGCACCGGCATTGTTCTCGGCATGGAGCCCGACGAGCAGTGGCTGCGCGCCATCACCAACAGCTCGCGAACCTGGGTCACCGTGACTCCGCTCGTGCAGCCGGCCAAAGAGCTGACTGCAGACGAGTGGAAACGTTTGGTCGAGGCGCGTCGCAACGCCGAGCAGGAGCCCGCGAAGGCGGCCGCCCGCGAGCTTCACCTCCAGAAGCGGCGGCGCGAGCTGGTCGAGCGAAGCATTCGTCAGGCCATAGTCGGTACAGAGGCGCGCATCGAGTCCATCGAGATCTTGACTGGTGGATCGCTCGCGGGCGTTCACATCGCGAGCCAGTATCGTGCGAACGGCTACGTCGGCGAGACACCGAAGCTGCACGTGCGTGTCACCTTCGACCGACCGATTGCAGGCCCAATTGCTATCGGAAGAGGTCGCCACGTCGGCTTCGGGGTCCTCTGGCCCGTGGAGGACGACGATTGAATCTGGCAAAGCGTCGCACTGTCGAGACGAGTTGTCCTTGCATGAGCAAGTAAACCGACTTCGGCCGTGCGGCACTGTTTACGCAGGGTCGCGCAGCGAGCTCGGCGGACAAGATTCCACAGGCCAATTGCACACTCGCCGACAAGCGCACGGCGGGCGCGGTGCCCGTGCTATCGCCGCTCAAGGAGGCCACGCGCGAAGACATCGGTAAGCGTGATCTCACGGCCGCATGGAGCGCGGGTTAATGAGTGCGGATGATGTGCCTCGCGGCAGTTTGTGTAGCGAGGTGAAGGACGATGGACGCGA
>JADGHX010000259.1 GCA_019683695.1 Steroidobacteraceae bacterium | reverse complement strand
GATGCTGGAGAACGGCGCGGACATCCGCTACATCCAGGCGATGCTCGGCCACGCCGAACTCTCCACCACCCAGATCTACACCCAGGTCTCCATCCGCAAGCTCAAGGAGATCCACTCCGCCACACATCCGGGAAAGGTGCGTGCACCGCGTGGGGCTGCTTCTGCCGAGGCGGATGCGGCCAACGAGCCCACTGCCGAAGACGTGCTCACCGCCTTAGCCGCCGAAGCGCTCGAAGAGGATGACGAGGTCGAAGACTGACCGCCACCGTCGGGGTGCGCCTCCCGTGCCGCCGACTCCAGCTCCATGCTTGTGCCTGCTGGCCGCCCACCGTGCGTCGGTGCTCGCCGTCCATCCGGGCAAAAACTGCCGGCTCCCTTCGAACATCGCCTCGGGGAAAACTCACCGCTAAGCTCCGACCGCGTCAGCGAAAAAACCGCCTCCCTCTACGATCCCGCGTCGGACTTCTCTGTTGCCGCAAGGGCAATCATCCTTTTCACGGTGGTGGAATACGCCGAACACGGTGCCATTCTGCGGCCGCATCTGCGCGATGCTTGGACAGCGGCAAACGTACAACACGACCACCAATGGCGGGCGGGTGATGAATATCGTCAACTTCGCCAGCATTGTGACGGTCGGGTTGGGTAGTAGTGCGCTCTCGGGTGCAGGTGCTGTCCGACTCTTCCGAGCCGTCGAGCCGGGTGAGCTTGCTGACATACTAGCGCAAGGCGTGTTCCGGAATCCGTTCGGTATTGAAGCGAAGTATTTCGCGAGGACTGCCGAAGGAGCGGCTCACGAAGCGCAGATGTTGTCACGACTGGGCGCGGGACCATTCATAATTGTTGAAACTTCAATTCCACGTGGTGCATTAGAAGCACTTCCAGCGGGTAACATTCTTGCCGTTGACGGAAGCGTAAGCACGGTTGTGCTCGGGAGTGAGGAGTTGTCGTTGCTCAGTGCCCGAAGGTACTGCCATTCATACCGCTTCCCTGATTGGGTGTTCCATGAACGTTCAGCGTCGAAAGCCCGATGCGATAGTTCGCCTCACACTGCGCGCGACGCACGAGGGCGGTCGAAAATCGGCGATTCCCAGGATCGTCTATCGATGCCCTGTCTTTTTTGGCGATCAAAGAAAGGACGCGAACGACTGCGCGTTTTATTTGGACGAAGTCGAGGGTACTGCGGAACCGGGCGGACCGTCGGTGATCGTCCCCGCCAAGTTCTTTGCGCCGGAGCGAGTCGCAGACAAGGTTCGTCCTGGTATCAAGTTCGCGCTATGGGAAGGCCGTGACGTGGGCGAGGGTGAGGTTCTGCAGGTACTTCGCGAGGAATGAGACGAATGGCGGTCCGCGGCGTGTCGTTCGCAGGCCAACAGCTCTTCGTGCCGATAACTGCATTTCCCGTATTCAACGGGTACATGCTTAGTGGCCGTATCTTTGTCTCGGCGCCAGTGCCGGCCCCCTAAGTGAGAAATCGAGATGGACGCTTCCTCTTCGCCCCTTGAATTTATTAGACGCAACCGCGCCATGTATCTTGGAAGCGAGGAGCCTTCTGGCAAGGCACTGGCTGTGCGTCTGGCTGACTGCGCGCTGATATCGGGCGCGCGTCGGCTCGAACTGCTCGTGCTCACCGATGGATGGATGGCGGTAGCCGCTGATGCAGACTGGATTACGCCGAATCTCGGGGAGCAGCGAGACGCATCAATGGAGCGTGCGTTTAAGGCAATGACTCCTCTGCGCGGAGGCCAGCCGAACGAGATCCGCTTCGAGGTGATCGTTACTGCCTTCTCAAGGAGCGTCAGTGTCCGATCTGGAGACCGCTGGCACACGATCACTGGCGAAGCGCCACCGCGAGCGGTTCAAGACAGCGTGGGGCGCAACGAGTTTGCAGTAGTCTTCCAAGCCGACGGAAAATCCTAGATGGGGAAGAGTCGGTCTTCCCCGGAGCAGTCGATGGCTGCGTGGAAGAAGCCGCTCGGTTCCGCTCGACACGCCGCGTGCAATGGGGCGTTCCCCGCTCGGCTTGCGCCTCGCAAAGCAGCCCGCACGTGGTGCCGGGCTGGTCAGTGCCAATCTCGAGCGAGCGCTGCTTCATTCATCGCGCACGGTCGGAAGTGGAGAGCCCGCGCATGCGCGCGCGCTCGAAGACCTCGTTTTCCAGCATCACAGTGAGTACCGAGACCACTTTGGAGACTCTGTTATCACCTGGCGTCGGTGTTTGTTCCGGCTCCTCACGCAGTTGTCAGTTGGACGCAGCACGAGTCCAACCGAGCCGAGACTCACGACTCGTACACCACTCCCGGGGACGTCAGTGCCGGTTGGGCGCGGCGGTTCGAAAGCGTCTCCGAGAAGACATGTTGGCGCTCGAGCCGTGAGCCAGTGAAGTTGCTGCGCTTCTCGTCGCAAGGGGCGCAACGACAGCGACCCGCTCGTTCCTTGCGAACCCGAAGAACAGACCCGCATTCATCGCGAAGGAGGCACGCGCGGAGCTGGAAAGGCCGTAGTCCCCAGTAGGGCTACGACAGCCTAACTTTCCCTTCCGGTGCGCAGCGTGCCCACGAGCTGCTGCACGTTCGTCATGTCGTTCCCGCTGTCGATGCGGTGTACGCGACTGCGACGGAGCGACTGGTTGCGGGTTACAACGTCTGGGGAACTGCCGGGCGTGTTGGTTCGACTTACAACGTGAATGTCCTTGGCCTGTATGCGACGGAAGGCAGTCAGGGCCTTGGAGCGTTGGTCGGTGCGTTGAGGGCTGAAGCTGCTGCGGCAGGCGCGAGTCGCATCAGCATCCTAGGGCTCGCGATTGTCAACGAGGCCTTGCGGGACTGAGTGCCCGAGCAGCTGCTCGATTCGGTCTGCAGTTAGAACGCGTGAACGGAAATGCGATCATTCTGTCAGGAGGTCTCTAGCATGACTGCTGACGAGAATCTGAAATCGACGTGGTCTTCGATGTTTTCCCGCAAAGGTGGGTCAGGCGCGACAACCCGGCTGTGGGATGACTGGGAGGACGAGGCGCGCGCCGCTGCTCTTGGCAAGACAACCCTTGAAGCTGAGGAGTTGCCGGTCGTCATGGCGCGATCGAAGGCGGGTGGCCCGATCCTCCTCACGACGCGTCGGCTGATATGTGACTCCGGCGCCGCATCGCTGCGAGAGGTCACCAGCATCAAGCCGGTGGAGTTCACCGAGAAAACAAAAGATCAGCTCAATGAACTGGATGTCGAGCTCTCGTCTGGAAGGTCGATCCGAATCACAGTCGAGTCCGGTTCTTCGTACTTCGCGCTGTGGAGTGTTCTTCTGAACATCGCGAAGCGGAATGCGCACAGGCCTTTAGCCTCCTGAGGCAGCGACCTTTCTGCCCGTCACGCCGCGTGCAAAGGCTCTCATCCGCTCGGCTTGCGCCTCGCGAAGCAGCCCGCACGCGGCGCGCCGGGCTGCGCAGCGCTGCTCTCTGGGTTGAGTGGCTGGGTGATCTGAAGCCGGATGCGTTCTCCCGTGGATGAGGGGCCGGGGTTCTGCGAACCCCTCATCCACAGGAGAACGAAGATGGAAGACGCAGAGATCCGAATCCAGCTCATCCTCACGGACGCAGCGCTTGCCGGAGTGCTCGAAGCGATCGTGAACAAGAGCGTGCTGCTTCTGGCGAGCGAGCCCGAGGCACAGTACGAGACGCCCAAAGCCCGTCACGCGAACCTCGGCGGCATGCTGGAGCTGGCGCGCAGGCTGAACGACCAGCGCCTGGTGCGAGCGCTGGAGACCCACAAGGATGTTCTCAGCCGCAAGCTGGAAGAGCTGTAGTCGGAACCAGAGGGCGCGCGCTGCCGCGCGCGCCTTCTTCCCCTCACGCCGAGCGGATGAGGAAGGCGGCTAATGAAAAAAGCGGTTGGCCCAGGGCGCTCAGCGCGCGGCGGCGGGGAAGAGCTGAAGCGCCTCGTGCGCAGCGAGGGTGCGGATGTTGCGGAAGGTGCCAAGGTCGGTCCAGAAGGTTGCGATCGCGGGTCACGATGCGGACGGCGTTGGCGGCAAGCGCACAGGCGAGCACGTGATCATCGTCGGGATCGCGCGAGGTGGCTTCGAGCGGTGCGGGCCGGACGATCGCGGCCAGGGCCCGAAACCCTGCCAGCATCTCCCGCACGGAGCTGCCGATGCGCGCGATGCGCGCGGCAAACTTCTCGCGCGAGAGCACGTCTTCGAGCTCGGCCAGGAGCACGGGACTGGTGAAGAGCGTGATGCGGCCCTCGCGAGCTGCGGTGAGCACGGCCGCGGGCGGTCCGCCCCAGAGGAAGGCGGAGACGACCGTGTTGGTGTCAGCGACGACGCGCACGGTCGGCGCGGGCCGCGGCGATCTCGGCGTCGATCTCTTGCTCGGTGAGCGGCGGCTCAAGGCCAGAGAGCTTTGTCCGCATGAGTCAGAGCACAGCCTTGGCATCATTTCGTGGGGCCTCCGGTCCACTGCAGCTTGAGCCCACGGATTTTTCGGGACGGTGGCGGTACGTCCCGGGGCAAGGAGAGCAGGGAGTCGATAAGGAAGGTTTCCGTATGTTGCCGTGCGGGGCAGCGGGCACTGGGAGGAAGTGCCGCAAGGGACGCAGTCGGAGGAGGGGCTGCCACAAGTTGTCGTAGTTGCCACATCCCATGAAGAAGAATCTGCGATACATCCCATGAAGAAGCAGAAGTGGAAAACGGCTGCGGAGGCGATGGCTGAGTTTGAGAAAGACCCGGCCTTCGTCGAGCGACGGCGCCAACGCGAGGACGATCGGCGGCGTGCTGAGCAGGCTGATGCGCGCGCTGAAGCGCCGGTTGTTGAGGAGCTTCAAAAGGCAGGGGTCCCAGTAAGATCGGTTTGGGATTTGGTCAACACGACCAACACGTACACTCAATCGCTGCCGATTCTTCTTGACCATTTGAAGCGGCCATATCCAGATGCGGTGCGTGAGGGTTTTGCACGTGCGATGGCGGTGCCGGCAGCGAAGTTTGCTTGGTCGGCGCTGGTGGTGCTGTATCGCCAGGAATTCGGACCGCGCACGAAGGATGGTTTGGCTGTGGCGATTGCCAACATCGCAGATGATGAGACTATCGATGAGTTAACCCTGATCCGACAATTTTCTCTCGCGCATGAGCGGCGAGTGAATTGAAAAAGGCCCCTCGTTGTGGTTGAAAGCAAGTTACCACACCAACTTTCTT
>JADGHX010000258.1 GCA_019683695.1 Steroidobacteraceae bacterium | reverse complement strand
GGCCAGCGCTGCCCTGAAGCGATTCATTCCGGGAGTCTACGGCAGCGGCAGCCCGGCATCAGCCTGTCCGAAGTCGAGACCCGCGCGGCTTCCGGGGCACGTCCGGAGGCGACGCACCTCGAAACGGCCCGGTTTCCGACTATGGTCCGTAGAGCACGAGTCCCGTACATCGCATCGTTACGCGGTGACACGCAATCGCAAGGCAGCGGTGGCATTCGGCAAGGTTCTCAGGGAGGTTCGGGAGCGCAAGAACCTTTCCCAGGAAGAGCTCGCATTCCGCAGCGGCATTTCCCGCACGTATCCCTCGCTTCTCGAGCGGGCCCGGCGTCAGCCCTCGCTCTCCGTGCTGCTGGCGGTCGCCGAAGGGCTCGACGTCCGACCGGACTTCCTCCTGAACCGCACGATCGAGGAGCTGAAGGGCTGATGGCGGCGCGCGGCTCAGGGAATGCAGCCGGTTTGCGCAAGGGGCTGATCAGCCGCCGCTTCGGCGAGATCCTGCGCCAGCACCGCCTGGCACGAGGCTGGTCGCAGTCGACACTTTCCATGAAGTCCCGCGTCGACCGCACGTACATCAGCCAGATCGAGTGCGGCGTTCATTCGCCCACCATCACGGTGCTGTGGCGTCTCTCGCGAGCGTTGCAGATTTCTCCTTCCCTGCTCGTGATGCGTCTGGAGCGCCGCCTCGGGCTGTAAGCCGCTAATGCGTCAGCGGCTTCTTCAGGAGCTCGTCCCGATCGCGCGAGCGCACGCGCACACGTGAGCGGGACTGGCCGCGCGCCAGCGTGAGAGGAATCTCGATGCCCGCAGGGCCGAGACGCCACACCTTGCGGAAGAGATCCGACAAACCGCCGACGCGCTGCCCGGCCACTTCGAGCACGCGATCGCCGAGCTTGACGCCGGCGCGCGCGGCCGGCCCGTCGGCGGCGAGCCCGCCCACCACGAGTTGGCCCTGCGATTCCGTGGCGTACAGGCCGAGCCAGGGGCGCGGTGCGCGCGAGGCGCGACCGGTGCGCATGAGGTCGTCGAGAATGGGCTCGAGCAGGTCCACCGGCACGAACATGTTCGCATCGAGCGTCTCGCCCCCGATGGGCTCCTGCACCAGGAGCGACCCGATGCCGAGCAGACGCCCATCCATGCCGACGAGGGCCGCGCCCGACCAGTGCGGATGCGCCGGAGTCGTGAACAGCGCCTCGTCGATGAGATATTCCCAGTAGCCGGCAAACTCGCGTTTGTCCGCAATCTTTGTGCTGAGCGCATGCCCGCGGCCTCCGTGACTCACGACGATGGCATCCGAGCCGATGCGCACGGATGCGGACGTGCCTCGCTCCAGTGCCGGAAGCGACAAGCGGCCGAGCGGCATCACGAGCCCGAAGCCCGTGGCGTAGTCATACGCGAGCGCGTGCGCGGGAACGACCGTGCCCTCCCGCGTGGTGAGCCAGAGCGTCTCGGCTTCGGTAATGAGATAGCCGATGGTGAGCACGAGCCCGTCGGGGCGAATGACGACGCCGCTGCCGAGCCGCTCGGTGCCGAGCACGGAAGCGGTAAAGGCATCCTCCGGCACTTCCGCCCGGATCAGGACGACCGAGCTCAGGACCTTTTCCAGATCGAAGGGCAACCTTTCCGCCTTCGGTTGCAGCTCGGTCGGAAAGGCCCAGTCGGTGATCTCGGCCATGGGTCTCCTCCCTTTCAGTTACCGGAAGTCCTGATCGCGGAGGTTGAAGAGGCGCTTCTTGTCCTCGTCCGTCATCGAGAGCGCGGCGGCCTGCAGGTCGGCACCGGCATTGGCGCCGCGCTGAACAGCAGGCCTCTCACCCACCGCCGCGAACCAGCGCTTCACGTTCGGGAAGTCGTCGAGGTTCTGCTCCTGCCAGTCGTGCCGCACGACCCAGGGCCACGCCGCGATGTCCGCAATGGAGTACCCGCCCGCGAGATACTCGTGCTTCGCGAGTTGCTTGTCCATCACCTTGTACAGCCGGGCCGTCTCGGAGCGGAACCGGTGCATCGCGTAGTCGATCTTCTGCGGCGCGTACCTCAGGAAGTGATGCGCCTGTCCGGCGATCGGCCCGAGCCCGCCCACCTGCCAGTACACCCACTGCAGCACGCGGTAGCGGCCGTGAAGGTCCGTGGGCAGGAGCTTGCCGGTTTTCTCGGCGAGGTACTGCAGGATGGCGCCGGATTCGAACACGACCAGCGGCCCGCCGGGCGCCTCCGGATCGACGATGACGGGCATCTTGTTGTTCGGATTGAGGGCGTCGTACTCGGGGGTGAACTGGTCGCCCTTGTTGATGTTCACGGGAATGATGCGATAGGGCAGGCCCACTTCCTCCAGCATGATGGAGATCTTCTTGCCATTGCCCGTGGGCCAGAAATAAAGGTCGATCAAGGCTCGTCTCCCGCGGCGAAAAGGAAAATCGGGAGGCTGCAAAGCTGCCGCAGGGCTTCGCAGCCGGCTGTCAGCGCACGCGGACCTTGCCGCGCCGGCTCCCGCGCGAGGCGGCCGGGGCGCGCAGACCCGCGGCCAGGAAGCGTACGACGTCATTCGACGCCGCGGCCCAGTCGATGTCGCTCAGGTCTTCGTCGATGAAGAGCGTCAGGCGTTCCGTGTAGGACTCCGCGAACGCCAGGGCGCCCACCACGCAGTTGGCGCGCCAGTAGAACTCACTGTGATCCATCTCCGGGCTCACCTTCCGCACGAGCGAGAAGAAGAGGTTCGCGGATTCCGCGAAGATCTCGCTCATCACCTTCGAGACCTCCGGAGAGGGGTCCGTCAGGGCGCGTCCCAGCAGCAGGCGCACACCGGGTGCATCCTCGGGCGCAACGCCCGGTGGCATGAACGTGGGCTCGATCTGAGCCTTCAGCACGTCGATCACGCTCACGGAGCGGCCCGCGCGCAAGGCCTTTTCCAGCAAGCGGAAGCGGCGCATGTGCTCCTGCTGGATGGGGCGCAGGCGTCGCTCGAACACTTCGCGGAACAGCGCGCGCTTGCTGCCCCAATAGTGGGACAGCATGCCGAGGTTCGCGTTGGAGAGCTTCGCGATCGCCCGGATCTTCGTGCCTTCGTAGCCGTGCACGCAGAAGAGCCGTTCGGCCGAGAGAAGAAAGCGGGTGTGGGTGATTTCCGTGGAGGCTGGGGGCTGGATGCGCAGTCCGGGGGCCGCCGCTCGCGTTCTTGCCATGAGAGATTGCATTCCTGTCAGCGCCGCCCGGGCATTGTAGTCGACACGTTGCCGCCGCTGCGCACACGTTCGCTGCTCGGTCGGCGGGGAGCGCTTCCCAACGTGGCGGCGGATCAGGCACGCTTGCGGTCCGGTTGCCCGGTCGAGCAATACCTCCATGAACACACCGGCTCGCGAAGGCAGCGTCGTGGACGCTGTCGAAACCACCATCCGCTACGTCGTTCCCGGCGAGAAGGCGATCTTCTATCCGGGCGATCGCGCGCGCTCGTACTGGCCTGCCGAAGAGCATCGCGTGCGCATCGAGAACATGCGGCCGCACGCGGGCACGCTCGCCCTCGAGCGCAATGGATTCGTGCTCGTGAAGGAACCCACGGCCGTGAAGAATTTCTACGATCCCGACGAGATCCGCCGTGTGTACTACCCGGAGGTGGAGGCGCTCGTGAAACGCCTGCTCGGGGCGGAGAAGGTGCTCATATTCGGCGAGATGACGCGCAGCGATGCCGACAATACCGCGGAGGGCCGTCAGCCGGCGTACGGGGCGCACGTGGACTACGGGGATCGCACGGTGCGCGATGTGGCCACCAACATGCTCGGGAAGGATGAAGCGCAGCGCTGGTTCAAGCGCAGATATGTGCTCATGAATCTGTGGCGGCCCATCCGCACGGTGTATCGCACGCCGCTTGCCGTCTGCGACGCGTCGCTCGTCGAGGAGGGCGATCTGAACGAGAGCGAGGTCCGGGGCGGGCTCGGCGATCCCTCGCGGCCGTCGCTGTTCGGCTTCAATCTCGCCTACAGCCCGCGTCATCGCTGGTATTACGTGCCGCGCATGCAGCCGGATGAAGTGCTCGCGTTCAAGCTCTTCGACTCCGATCGCAGCCGCGTGCAATGGACGGGGCACACGGCGTTCGAAGACCCGACGTCACCGCCGGATGCGCCTCCGCGCGAGAGCGTCGAAGTGCGCACCATCTCGTTCATGCCGGCCTGACCCTTGCTTCCGCACACGGCCACGCCTGCATGAGCACCGCGCTGGACACCGTAAGCATCCTCCAGCGCCTGGTGGGGTTTGCCACGGTCTCGCGCGATTCCAATCTGCCGCTCATCGATTGGGTGCGCAATTTTCTGGCCGATCACGGCGTCGACTCGCATCTCGTGCGCGATGACACCGGGCGCAAGGCCAATCTGATCGCGAGCATCGGCCCGGCGCGCGAGGGCGGCCTCGTGCTCTCCGGGCATTCGGACGTGGTGCCCGTGGACGGGCAGACGTGGACGAGCGATCCGTTCACGCTCACGGCGCGGGGGTCGCGCCTGTATGCGCGCGGCGCGTGCGACATGAAGGGTTTCATTGCCGCCACGCTCTCGCGAGTGCCGCAGCTCGTGCGGGCCAGGCTGAGCCGGCCCGTGCACCTCATGTTCTCGTATGACGAAGAGATCGGCTGCCTTGGTGCACCCCGCATGATCGCCGCAGCCGCGCAGCGCCTGCCGAAGCCGGGCGCCGTCATTGTTGGCGAACCCACGAGCATGCGCGTGGCAAACGAGCACAAGGGCATCTGCACGAGCATCACGCGTGTGGCGGGCGTGGAGGCGCATTCGAGCCTCACGCATCGCGGTGTGAGCGCCGTGATGCTCGCGGCGGAGCTCATCTCGCATCTGACTGCCATCGCCCAGCAGCTTGCCTCCGCTCCCACGCGAGCGAGCCGGGCGCAGCGCTTCGACCCGCCGTATACCACGGTGAGCGTGAACACGATTCAGGGCGGCACGGCGATCAACATTCTCGCCCGCGCGTGCGAATTCGGTTGGGACATTCGGGCGCTGCCGGGCGAGACGGCGGCTTCCGTTCTGCAGGCCTTCGAGCAGTTCGCGGGCGCCCGCGTTGCCGAGCTCGCGTCGCAAGGCAAGCGATGCGCCGTGGACACCGAAGTGCTCTCGGACGTGCCGCCGCTCGAAGCCGATGGCGGCCCGGCGGAAGCGCTGGCGCGGGAAGCGGCCTCCGCCGGCTCGGAAACCGTCACCGTGCCTTTCGCAACCGAGGGCGGGCAGTTTCAGCGGGCAGGGTGGTCCACCGTGGTGTGCGGTCCGGGGAACATCGCGGATGCGCACCGGCCGGATGAGTT
>JADGHX010000061.1 GCA_019683695.1 Steroidobacteraceae bacterium | reverse complement strand
CGGCTACCGCGTGCGACGCGCCATAGCTCGCCATACAGACAGATCACGCCGGCACCCTGCTGCCGGCGCAGCGAATCGCTCAAAACGACCCCCCAGGGTCAGGTGCGACGCGCGAACCTTAGAGACAGTAAATAGGCGCCGCAATGTGCGGATTCACAGACACCGTGCGGATTCACAGACACAGCGCTCGCATGACTCAAGCGAAAGCGTAGCGGGATGCTTTGTGTCTCAGGGAGCAGTCACTCGTAGTACTCGATCCCGAGATGCGTCACCAGCTCCTCGCCGCGCAGATAGCGCAACGTGTTCTTCAATTTCTTGAGCTGGATGGAAAGGTCATGCTCCGGATAGAGGCCCTCGGCATGCATCGGGCTCTTGAAATAGAACGACAGCCACTCCTGGATGCCGGACCGGCCTGCCCGTTGTGCGAGATCGAGGAACAGCGCGAGGTCGAGCACCAGCGGCGCCGCGAGGATGCTGTCGCGGCAGAGAAAGTTGATCTTGAGCTGCATCGGGTAGTTGAGCCACCCGAAGAGATCGATGTTGTCCCAGCCTTCCTTGTTGTCGCCCCGCGGCGGGTAGTAGTTGATGCTGATCAGGTGCGTGACGTTGCCGTAGAGATCGGGATAGAGCTCCGGCTGCAGGATTCCGTCGAGCACGCCTTTCTTGCTGCACTCCTTGGTGCGGAAAGAACCGGGGTCGTCCAGCACCGCGCCATCGCGGTTGCCGAGAATGTTGGTCGAGTACCAGCCATTCACGCCGAGCAGACGTGCCTTGAGTCCGGGCGCGATGATCGTTTTCAGCAGCGTCTGGCCGGTCTTGAGATCCTTGCCGGCGACGGGCACGTGGTGCTCGCTCGCCAGTGAGAGGAGCGCAGGCACATCCACGCACAGATTCGGCGCGGCGTTTGCGAAAGGTATGCCTTCCGAGATCGCCGTGTACGCGTAGATCATGCTCGGCGGAATGGCGCGGTCGCTGCTGTCCAGAGCCCGCTCGAACGCTTGCGGTGTGAGGTGGGCGTCTGTGGTGTCGGCGTACGTTTCGGTGCTGCCGCACCAGATCATTACGGCGCGGTCGAGCGCGTGCTGATGCATGAAGCGGCGGATATCCGCTCGCACCTGCTCGGCGAGATCGCGCTTGCTGGTTCCGTGCTTCACATGCGTGCCATCCAGCCGGCGCACGCAGTTGCTGTCGAAAACCGCAGGCCACGGGCGCACCTTCTGCAGGTCGGGCCGAAGCGCGTCGAGCAAGGCCGGCTCGAGCACTCCCGCCTTGCGAGCGGCCTCGTACGCATCGTCCGGGTAGCAGTCCCATGCACCGAAAACGAGCCCGTCGAGCGGCTGCAACGGCACGAATTCGGCGATGGCGGGCGCGCGTCGCTCCGTGCGCCGGCCGAGCCGGATGGTGCCCATCTGCGTGAGGGAGCCGATCGGTTTGGCGAGCCCGCGTCTCACAGCGTGCACACCGGCGATGAATGTGGTGCTGACTGCGCCCAGGCCCACAAGCAGAACGCCCAGGCGTCCGGCGGGCGGGGCGATATGGGTGGCAGGGTGTCTCATGTCCGGCTCCGGATCAGTGCGCGTATCACTGCGCAGGAAAGATGGCGCGCAACTCGTTCCGCCTGAGCTCCGCGTCGACGGTCGCTTCGGTGAGGTTCGGTTCGCAGATCCAGATCTCGTGCCCCGGCCGATGCACCACGCGGAACCCTGCCGAGCGGGCCATCGCTTCGGCGCAGGCCGGGTCGGGCGCCCACCAGTTCGTGGGGTCCTCTTCGAGGGCGTGTTCGATGAAGGCCATGCGCGGCCAGGTGTCCGCGACCAGCGCGTCGCGCTCCATGAGGCCGATGTTCGCCGGCGTATCGGTATAGGTCGCCCCGGGAGAGGTGAGGGTCTGCAGGATGAGCTGCCTGCGCGTCACGTTCCGCAGGATGTCGAGCGCGAGCAGGGGATGGCGCAGGTGATAGAGCACGCCCATGAACAGCACGAGATCGAACCGTTCATCGGTGCGCGCCAGGCCGTACACGGAGCCCAGTCTGAACTCGATGCGGCTCGCGAGCGCGTAGCGCTCGGCCGCCCAGCGAGCCTGCCGCAGATAGTGGCAGTCGATATCGAGCGCCGTCACAGCCGCCCGCCGGCGCGCCAGCTCGAAGCTGTAGAACCCTGCATTGCAGCCGATGTCGAGCACCCGCCACCCCTTCAGGTCCTGCGGCAGGAAAGGCTCGATCTGACGCCACTTCACGCGAGGGAAATCCCCGAGCGGGTGGTGAGGCGCGGTCTGTCGCCCGTCCGGCAGATGCAGGTTGTGGAACCAGGGGGCGAGGCGCTCGATGTCGTCGAGCCCCGTGCGGTCCTGTGTGGCAGGCTCAGATGCCATGCACGGCCTCCGCCTTGAGCGCACGTGAGGCGTGCTCGCGCCCGGACACGCGCAACGCAAGAATGCAGGACTCGAGCTGGCTCGCGCGGTGCGCGGCAGTGTGTTCCGCCAGCACGCGGCGGCGGCCGTTCGCGCCGATGGCTCGCGCGTCGGCCGGGCTGAGATCGCGCAGATAGCGCAGCGTGTCGGCACCGGAGTCGGCCACGAGAATGTCGGTTCCCGGCTCAAAGAACTGTTCGAGGCCGGGCCAGCGATCCGTGATGATGGGAACGCCGCAGGCCGCGGCTTCGAACAACCGAACGCTCGGGGAAAATCCGGCCGCGCGCATGTCTGCGCGAGTCAGATTCAGCGCGAAACGCTGGCTGTTGTAGAACCGGCAGTGCTCGCGTGGGCTCACGTGCTCCATGCGCGTGACGTTCGGGGGCCACTCGATCGTGTCGGGATATTGGGCGCCGGCTACGCAGAATCGGCCCTCCGGCCAGTCTCTCGCGGGCTGGTTCAGCAGTCGCTCGAGGCTTGGCTGGCGATCGTCGCTGTACGTTCCGAGATACGCGAGGTCGTAGAGGGCCGGCAGGTCAGACGGATAGTAGAGATTCGTGTCGACGCTGCAGTAGAGCGGCCGCGTGTGCCGGGCTCTGTACTGCGATCGAAGCCGCTCGAGGAACGGGCCGCCCGTGAACGAGAGATACAGATCGAACTCGCGTACGAGATCTGGCGTGAGATACGAGCACGTGCCGGAGGCGAGCGCCGCGACGGTCACGGGCGTATCGATGTCGTAGAACGCGGTGGGCCCTTCCGCCCGCGCGAGCACCCACCGCGCCAGCCGAACCCCCTCCGGAACGTACGACCCGATGATGATCACGTCTGCGGAAATCCGACGGCCGAAGTGATCATCCAGTTCATCGAGGCTGCCGTACAGTCGAGTCTCGCACCACGGAGGAGACGGCATGTCGCGATGGCTTGCGTACCACGCCTTGTCACGTTCGAAGAACGTGATGCGATGCCCGCGCTGTGCCAGCGCGCGGACCAGCGAACGGTACGTCGTCGCATGCCCGTTGCCCCAGGCAGACGTGATGGAGAGCCCGAAGATCACGATGTGGAGCAGGCGTGCGCCGGTCATGCGTGCAACTCCTTCCTGCCGCCGTTCAGCGCGGCTTCCACGTCCCGGGCGCGGTGGGCGTACGTGTGCTCGGCGAGCACACGGCGAAATGCGGCGTCGCCGATGCGCCGGGCGGAGCGGGCGGTGAGCGAGGCGAGGTGTTCGCACACTTCGTCGCCATTTCTCGCCGTGAGCACCTCCCGGCCGGGCTCGAGGAACTGCTCGATGCCTTCCCATGCATCCACGATGAGACAGGCGCCGGCGCCCGCCGCTTCGAATACCCGCGTGGGCGGGGAGAAACCGGTGCGTGCCATGCTGTCGCGGTTGATGTTGATGACCGCGCGCGGCGTGCAGTTGAAGGCGTTGTGATCACGGCTGTACACGTGCCCGAGCCGTCGCACGTTTCCGGGTGCATCGCAATGCTGATCCCACCCGCTGCCGCCGAGCACGAACGCCTCATCGCGGAATCGGCGGGCGGGCCCGAAGAAGAACTCGCGGACGCGCGCTTCGCGATCGGGGAGGCGGTTGCCCAGAAATCCGAGCAGGCCTTCGAACCGGGAGTCCGGTTCCGCGCGGTGATGTGTGCTGGGGTCCAGCGCGTTGTAGATGGGCATGCACTGGCGCGCGCCGAGGTTGAGATACGCGGCCACCACCGGTTGCCCACCGCCGTACGTCAGGATCATGTCGTACCGGGGAATGCACGTCGCGAAGGGGTCGGCCGGATTCGCGGCGAGGCGCTCGAGGGTGGCCGGCGCATCCACGTCCCAGAAGATCACGCTCGTGTGCGGGCGCTTGAGCCCGAGCACTTCGCGTTCGAGCAGCTCATCGTGAACACCGACGCCGCTCGCCTTCACCACCACATCGGCATCACGCGCGCTCGCCAGCGTCTGCAGCAGTTGCGACTCGGTCTCGGCGGGATACACGACGACGCGAGCCCACGGAGGGTCGTCAATGTCCCGATGTGCCTGACGATCCAGCGCGTTCGGCTCGTAGAACGTGATCGAGTGGCCCCGTTGCGCCAGCGCGGAGAGGATGCCGCGGTAGTACGTGGCCGCGCCATTCCAGTAAGCCGAAACGAGGCTCGAGCCGAAGAAGGCAATCTCAAGTCCGGCTGCCATGATCAGGCGACCTTGCCCGTTGGTGTGTCGCTCGAGCCGAGCTCGCGACAAATCGCCAACAGCTCCTGCACGCGATGGGCGCAAGTGTGGTGCGAGAGAACGCGTTGCAAGCCGTTGGCGGCAATCGCCCGAGCAGTTTCTGCATCGAAGCGGAGCATGCGCAGGTGCTCACGCATTTCCTGCCCATTCGTCGCAACGAGAAAGTCGCGGCCGGCCTCAAAGAGAGACTCACAGTCATCCCACGGCGCAGACACCAACGGGATGCCGCATGCGAGCGCTTCGAACATCCGGATGGTCGGTATGCCGGGCAGGTTGCGACTGTAGAACGCACGCGGGATGTGCACTGTCATGCGCGCAGACGCGAACACGGAAGGAACGCGGAAATTTGCGATCCAGCCCGCGTAGTCAGCGCCGGAAAGGCGCAACCGTGACAGCGCTTCCTCCGGATAGCGCACGCCATGAATGCGAGCGCGCAACTGCAGAGCGCGGACGGGCTCGAGCAGGTATTCCGAGATTTCGCCGGCACGCTCGCCGTCGCCCCAGTTGCCGACCCATACCAGATCGAAGTCCTTGCGCCGGGACGACAACGGCCTGAACACGCGCGTGTCGGCAGCCTCGTGCCATGTCCAGGCCCGCGCGGCCCAGCCGCGGTCTTCGTAGATCTGACGGAGAACTTCGCCGAAGGCGAGCACGCCGTCGTAATGGGACAGATCGAATCTCTGCAGCTCCGCGGGCGCGCTCACGGCGCGGTGATGGGTGTCGTGAAAGAACAGGCGGTACGAGCGTGTGATGGCGCGGTGCTGGCCGATGCGCTTGACGAGGGAAGGGTCGTTCCACTCGTGCACGATCACCACATCCGCCGCATCCAATGCTTCGTCGAGGTCCAGGGTGGAGAGATCGTAGAGCTCGCTGCGAAGCTGCGGGTACGCCTTTCGGAATTCGGCAATCGCGGCCTCGCCGCAATGCTCACGCAGATTGCGAAGGCTCCAGTTGTCGCGGGGCTCGAACACGCGCACGGAATGGCCGCGTGCAATCAGCTCGCTCGCAACACCTCTCAGGAAGTGCGCGTTGCCGTGATTCCAGTCGGAGATCAGAGAGTGATAGAAGAGTGCGAAACGCAAGCACGGATCTCCTTTTGTTTCAGGACCGACGCGTAGGCGCCGAGATAGCGGGACGCGGTTTTCTCGGGCGTGTATTGCGTGGCGTGCAACAGCGCCAGCGTGGCGTATCTCGCGCGTCGGGACGGGTCGCGGATCAGGCTCAGAAGCGTGGTGAGCAGTTCTTCCGGATCATCGGGGCACACATAAAGTGCGTTCGTGCCCCACACTTCGCGCAGGCTCTCCAGATTGCCGAGCACGAGCGCGCACCCACACAGCGCCGCCTCGAGCGCCGTGAGCCCGAAGGGCTCGTAACGCGCAGGTAACGCGTAGATGGCCGCTCGCCGATACCATCGCGCGAGACGTTCGGATGTCAGATGGCCTGGCGCATTCACTCCAGAGAGAGACTGTCGCTGTCCATCCGGCGAGGTGTCGGAGCCGGCAATGTGCACCGGCCAGGGCAGGCGGTCGGCAATCTCGCAGAGCAGCCGCACGTTCTTGCCATCGTCCCAGAGGCGGCCGGCAGACAGAATCAGCGGCTCCTTCCGGCCCATGCCGAATCCCGCGCCATCGCGCCCGTTGGGGATCACGCGAGACGCCTTGAACGGACCGTACAGCTTCGTGAGCGCCGCCATCATTGCGCGCGTGGGCGCGAGCACGAGATTCGCCGCTCGCAGGCTGTTGCGCACGCGTGTCCGATACGTGGCGAGCGATTCCGGCGCAGGCTCGTTGCGAACCGCCGTCCACCAGGACAGCACGCACGAGTGACCGACCACGATCACCGGCGCACGCCACGGCAGGTCCCCATGCACCAGATGGTTCAGATGGATGACGTCTGGCGCGACCTCGGCCTCGAGTTCCATGAGCCAGTGCGCGGCGGATTCGAGGCTCTGCCAGGGAGAGTTCATCCACTCGAGCAGGAACGTGCTCTCGCGCAGCTCCATATTGCGCAGTCCGGCCGCCTGTGCCCGCTGAGCATGCGAAAGCGGAGCGCCGAGCGTGGCGAGCACGACGTCGCAGTGATTTGCGGCCAGCGCAGCACACAGGTCCATGGCGTACGTCCACACGCCGCCGATGGGGTCTGCTGTCATCAGAATCTTCATCGGCCGTAAGTCCTGTCCACGATGTGCGAGACCTGCACGAGATGCGTGGCGCGCTCATCGAACCGAGCGCTGTTGGCCAGACGGCGCGCCCAATCGCAGATTGCGCGTCCGCCCCAGTCATCCGGGTGTGTGCTGAGCGGCGTGCAGCGTGTGCCTTCGCAGTGCTCGACCGTGAAGTCGTAGAACGAGCCGCCAATGTTGCGCAGGCGCACGCCGCCCCGCGTGCCATAAAACGCCGCTTCGATCACGGCATCACATCCGGCGGAAATGCGCCACGAACATGCCAGATGTGCCGTCATGCCGGAGGACAACGCCAGCGTGACATCCGCGTAATCCTCCAGTTCGTCCTGAGGTGCGCGGAGGAGGGTGCCGCGCGAGTAGAGACGACTCTCGACGCGCTCCGCTTGAGGAAAGCCAGTGACCCAGAGCAGCAGATCGATCAGATGGATCCCCAGATCCATCACACATCCACCGCCGGCCTGCTCAGGGTCGTTGAACCATGCCTTGTCGGGTCCGTACGCGTTGTGAAACACCAGGTTGGCGGCGAAGACCTGCCCAAGCGCGCCGCTGCGTACGAGCTCCGCCATTTGCGCTACGCCCGAGACGTGTCTGTAGCAGAAGTCGACGTCGAGGAGCCGATCGCACCGGCGCGCGGTATCCACGATGGTCTGTGCTTCCGCGGCCGTGCGGGAGAGCGGTTTCTGGCAGAACACGGCCAGCCCGCTTTCGAGGGCCGCGATTGATTGCTCCGCGTGCGCGGCATTGGGTGTTGCAATCACGATGCCGTCGAGGCCGGACTCGAGCAGGCGATCGAACGTCATGGCGCGGGCACGGGGCGCATGCGGCGCTATGCGGCGAAGCGCGTCGCGCGTCGCTTCCGGCCGCGCGTCCGCAATCCCCACCACGTCCGCCGCCTGCGAGCTCGCCACGGCTTCCAGCCGATGCGCACCGATCCATCCCACGCCGACGAAACCCAGTCGGGGTCGCAGCGGATGGAGCTCGGGGCGAGCCGCAGGGGTGACCGGAAACTGAAGCTCCTGAACCTGCATCACACCCTCACTCGCAGGTCATCAACGCCTTGAGGAACCCGTGTGGCCGCTCGGCCAGCATCTGAAACGCGGTGCCGAGATCATCGAGCGGAAAGCGATGCGTGTAGAGCGGTGTGGGATCGAACCGGCCGCTGCGCACGAGCCGGACGGCGTCCTCCATGCCGCGGCGATATTCGAGCGGATCGCGCTCGTGCGCGTTGATCACGTCGAGACCGAGCCAGTTCCAGCGCTGCAGGTTGACGGTGCGTGTGCCCTCCTGGTGATAGCCCGCGATCACCAGCCGGCTTCGCACGCCTGCAAGCTCGCTTGCGAGGTCCAGTGCCTCCTGTGTCCCCACAGCCTCGATGACACGTTCGCAGCCATTCGGCCCGATGAGCTCGCGCGCTTCACGCAGCGCACGCGCGGCATCATCGAAGCGTATGCAATTGGAAGCGCCATAATGTTCCGCGACGTTCAGTGCGAAGCTGCGTCTCGAAATCGCAATCACCCGCGCCCCGGCTTCTCTGGCGAGTGCAGTCAGCGCTGCACCGAGAAAGCCGATGCCGATGACGGCGACCGTCTGTCCGGAAAGAATCTCGCTGCGCCGGAAGATGTTCATCACGCAGCCGAGCGGTTCGCCAGGGAAGGGAATGCTGTTGAGCTCGGGCGGCAACTGCACAACCGCCTCAACCGGGGCGACGTCGTGAGTGGCGTAGGCATTTCCGGACACCATGGCCACGCGGGCGCCTTCGCTGATCTGCGTGACACCCTCGCCAAGCGCCTCTACCACTCCCCAGCCCTCGTGACCGGGCGCGCCCGGTGGCAATGGGTACCGGAACCACGGTCGGCCTTCCCACACCGGCAGATTGGATGCGCACACGCCGCAGCCTTGCAGGCGGACCCGTACTTCTCCGGGGCCCGGATCCCTCGGCTCCGCATGCACGTGCGTGATGCGGCCGCCGCCGTTGAATACCGCAGCGCGCGGGCAGGCGCCGTTCAGAGAAAGCTGCGCGGTCATCGGCCTGCCGCCTGAAGTCGGGGTCCACCCCGAACCACGACGGGCCCCGTGCGCGGAATGTGCTCGTTGATCCACTCACCGAGCCGCGCCAGACCTTCGTCCACCGTGACCCGCGGACGCCAGCCGGTCGCTTCGGTGAAGGCGGTCGTGTCACTCACGTAGTAGCGCTGATCTCCGCAGCGAGTCTCGGCGTAGCGAACATCGGGGGCACGGCCAGTCCGCTCGCGCAGGTGCTCGATCAGCTCGAGCAGGCTGAGGGTGTTGTGCGGCCCGCCCCCGATGTTGAACGCGCGGCCGGAAAGTTGGCGCACGTTCTGCATGGCTCTGAAAAAGGCGTCGAGCAGGTCATCGATGTAGAGGACGTCGCGCACCTGTCGCCCATCGCCATAGATCACGACCGGTTGCCGGCACGCGCTGCGAATCATGAAGTGGGCAATCCATCCCTGATCTTCGTTGCCGTGCTGATGGGGGCCGTAGATGCAGCTCATGCGGAACACTACTGTGGGCAGGCCGAAGCAGCGCGCGTAATCGAGCACGTACTGGTCGGCGGCACCCTTCGAGCAGCCATACGGACTGTGAAAGTCGAGCGCGCGGTGCTCGTTGATGGCGGTGAGGTCGCCTTCCGGGAGATAACGCCGATCGCCCGCGCGCAGCGCGAGGTCGTCCAGCGCGCCGTACACCTTGTTCGTCGACGTGAAGATGAGCGGCGGGGGATCGGCTCTGCGGCGCAAGGCCTCGAGCAGTGTCAGCGTACCTCGCGCGTTGACTTCGAAGTCCCGCAGTGGAACGGCGAGGCTCGTTGTCACGGCGACCTGCGCGGCGAAGTGGTACACCTCCGTCGCTTTCGCGACGGCGTCCTCGATGGCGCGCGCGTCCAGGATGTCCGCGAGGATCACACGCGTTCGATGCTCGTGCCGCCGCGTGAGCCATTCGAGATTGCTGCGCGTGCCGGGCCGGGAAAGGTCGTCGAAGATGACGACCTCGCGGCCTTCGCTCAACAGCCGGTCCGCGAGATTCGTGCCGATGAAACCCGCGCCGCCGGTGATCAACGTGACCTGCGAAAACGTGCTCATGCCACGAGCCCTCGCTGACGCAGCTCGTTCGCAGCGGCTTCGGTCCGGTCCTCGCACGACGTGCCGGCAAGCCAGCCCGCGAGCTCCGTGAGTCCGCTGTCGAGGTCCACGCGCGGCTCGTAGCCGAGCACCGTGCGCGCCCGTGTGATGTCCGCAAAGCAGTTGCGGATGTCGCCGGCGCGATAGTCGCCGCATACACGCGGAGCGAGGTCCGTGCGACCGAGCACGCGTCCGAGATGCTCCGCCACTTCGAGCACGCTGTACGCGCGGCCGCTCCCGAGATTGAAGACGGCGTCACGGGCTGTACTTGTTTCGAGCGCGAGAACGCACCCCGCAGCCAGATCGCGCACGTGCACGAAATCGCGCTTCTGTCGCCCATCCTCGAAGATGATGGGCGGCTTGCCGTTCAGATAGCGGCTCGCGAAGATTGCGAGCACGCCGGTGTAAGGGTTCGAGAGCGCCTGCCGTTCGCCGTACACATTGAAGAATCGGAGCGCCAAAGCGGGCACACTGTAGGCCCGGCCGAACATCAGGCACATGCGCTCCTGGTCGTACTTCGAGAGAGCGTAGATGGATTCGGGTGCGGGAGGCTTGTCTTCCGGTGTGGGAAGCGGCTCGAGTGCCTGGCCGTGCTCGTCCACCGGATCCCACCGCGCGGATTTCAGGCTCGCGAGCGAGCGCGGCGCTGGCGAGCACGTGTGGCCTGACGGCGCGCGGTACAGCCCTTCGCCGTAGACGCTCATGCTCGAAGCGACAATCAGCTTCTGCACTGGATTGCGCAGCAGCGCTTCCAGCAGCACTGCCGTGCCGCGATTGTTGATGTCGGTGTATCGCTCGATCTCGTACATGCTTTGGCCGACACCCACCGCGGCCGCGAAGTGGAAGACCGCGTCCACGCCATCCAGTGCGCGCGCAACGTCCCGCGGGTTGCGCACGTCTCCGTGCAGCGTTTCGACGTCACGGGCGAGGTAGGCGGGAAAGTGCGAGGCATCGCCGTGCACCTGGCTGTCGAGACTGTCGAGCACGCGAACCTCGTATCCGCGCGCGAGCAGCGCGTCTGCGAGATGGCTCCCGATGAATCCGGCTCCGCCGGTGATGAGAATGCGATCAACGCTGGACATGGCCTGCCTGTCGGGTCGCGGGTTCGAGCGTGGCGGGGGCCGGTTGAACGCGCGCGTTCGGGTCCACCGCATGGAGCTTGGCGCGGCTGCGTCGCCTGCGTGGCTCGCCGGCGAGCACGCGATCGAAATACGCGATCGTGCGTTCCAGCCCGACGCGCAATGTCGTTCGCGGCTCCCACCCCAGCGCGCGCCGCGCGAGGTCAATGTTCGGGCAGCGCTGCGTCGGGTCATCGCTCGGCAGCGGCTGGAACACGGTGCGCGAGCGGGATCCTGTGAGCTCGAGAACGAGATCCGCAAGCTCGAGGATCGTGAACTCTTCCGGGTTGCCGAGATTCACCGGCGTGCGCAGCACCTCCTTGGCGCTCATGAAGCGCACGAGGCCCTCGACGAGATCGTCCACGTAACAGAACGATCGGGTCTGGGAGCCATCGCCGTAGATCGTGAGCGGCTTGCTCTGCAGGGCCTGCACGATGAAGTTGGACACGACGCGCCCGTCATCGACGCGCATGCGCGGGCCATACGTGTTGAAGATGCGCGCCACCTTCACGTTGACGTCGTGCTCGCGCTGATAATCGAAGCACAGGCTTTCCGCGCAGCGCTTGCCTTCGTCGTAGCATGCGCGCGTGCCGGTGGGATTCACGTGTCCCCAGTACGCCTCGGTCTGGGGGTGCACGGTCGGGTCACCATACACCTCGCTCGTGGAGGCCTGAAGCAGCGGCACGCCGTTCGTGCGGGCGAGCTCGAGCAGATTGTATGCACCGCGTACGCTCGTCATCGTGGTGCGAATGGGGTCCGCCTGATAGTGCGGCGGCGAGGCCGGGCACGCGAGATTGAAGATTTGCGTGACGCCCATGAGGAGCAGCGGTTCGGCAATGTCCCACGACTGGATGGTGAGCGGTGCGCTCTCGAGCAGATGCTCGAGATTGCTGCGCCGACCGGTGGAGAAGTTGTCGAGGCAGACGACGGCGTGACCGGCTGCGAGCAGCCGCTCGCACAGATGCGAACCCAGAAAGCCCGCGCCTCCGGCGACGACGATCGGCGAATTGAGGAGAAGTCGGGCTGTCATGCACACACCTCGATCAGGAGCCCGGCTTCACGCAGCGCGCGTTCGACGCAGGTGACCCGGAGGTTCGAACAAGCCTGGCTGGCGCAGCAAGGTTCGTGCGCGCCGATGCGAAAGTGGATTCGGGCGTGCCAGCGTCCGATGCGTAGCGCCGGATCATGCGTGCGCAGAAGTCCGCGTACTCGGACAGGTTACGCGGTGCGCTCGTGTGATGGGGCAACACGCCGCGCGATTCGGGCGTGAAGCAGAAAGTGACCGTGACGGAGAACTCCTCGAGCGCGCTCATCAACCGGTCGAACCACGCGTCCGCGCCGGGACGGAAGCTATCGGCCCAACTGAGCCCGGTGCGCAAATAGCGAACGCCGAGATCGCGCAGGCGCTTCACCGCGTCGTCAAGGCGCGGATCCTCGAAATGGAACCACTGGCAGATGCCCACGTCTGGCGTGAACTGGCGGAACAGATCGTAAGCCGGCTTCTCGGTGCCGTCCTCGCGCACGAGTCCCATGTGGAAGTGGCGATAGTACGAGGAGCCTTCGGCTTCCTTGTGACGGGTGGTGGCCGGCCAGGCACGCGGCAGATCGTAGAGGCTGTACCAATGAATGCGCGGCACACGGCCGCGCAGCAGCTCGACCGAGCGGCGCAGGCCGAATTCCTGCACTTCATCCGCGCCAAATGTCGAGACACCGACTTCGGAGACCCACACGGGCAGCGGCGTGCACTCGCGGATCTCGGCGATCTTTGCGGGCCACTCGTCGATGCGCCAGTGATTCCAGTCGAGCGGGAAGCCGTGCACGGCCACGGCGTCGAGCGCATCCAGCACACCCTGCGATTGCATGCGCTGAATGAAGAGCGGATCGATCGGCGAGATGCCGCCGAGCACGCGCGGCAGGCCGGGCGCTTCCGCGCCGATCGCCTGCGCGGCGAGAATGGCCATGCCTGAAAACAACTCCCAGTGCGGATCGACGTCGATGAAGTCCCAGTGCGATTTGTTGTTGGGCTCGTTCCACAGCATCGCAGCTTCGATCACAGGACATCACTCCGCACGGTGTCGTGCGCGATACCGGACGATCCGGGTCGCGTCCGGAATGTCCAAGCAAGGTACATACCTCATGCGAGCGCAGTCGCTACGGCAGACTCGCGGTCGATCGCGTGGCGCTCACCGATAAGAACAGGCTGTCGCCATGCGCGCAGCGTGGCGGTGCGCTTGCGTGCGTTTGGCGCGGAGAACGCATGCAACGGTTGCCACGCACCGTCTCGTCGCGTGACGATGCGGCAGCCGCTCGCGCGTGCGAGAACGATGCCCGCTGCAACGTCCCAGATCGCCGGACGCTCGAGATACGCGACCTGGAGCATTCCCGCCGCAGCAAACGCGCACTCGAGCGCGGCGGACGCGAGAACGCGCGTCTCGAAGAAGGCGCCATAGCGCGGCGCGGCACCGGGTTCGCTCGCGAGCGAGCGCCATGCTGCAGGTGTGCGGCGTTCGAGCGGATGGCCGTCGAAGCACAGATCGCCGTCTTCGCGAGCGTGATAGACGCCGGGCCGCATCTGATGCGTGCACGAGCACCACACGGCGCCGGCAATGGGCGCATGGTGATACAACACGCCGATCGACGCGGAGAAGAGGGGAAGCCCGTTCAGATAATTGGTCGTGCCGTCGAGCGGGTCGATCACCCACACGAATTCCGCGTCATCCCGCGCGGGCTCCTCGCTTTCCTCGCCAATGATTGCGTGTGCGGGAAAGCGCTTTGCGATGGCTGCGCGCACGCGCGCCTCGACTTCCCGATCCACGTTCGATACCGGGTTGGCGTTGCCGTGCGTGCCCGGTGCGTTCGGCTTGAAGCCCACGGTGAGGCGGTGGGTCGGGACGGACACGATGTAATCCCCGGCCATCCGCGCGAGCTGCGCGGCCGTTCGTTCGAGCTCGATCAGTGTGGAGTGAGCGAGTCGTCGCATCGGAAGGTGCCGCGCGGGCGTCGCGCCGGCTCACGTGAGCAACTGATGTACCGCGGTCCTGCTTGTGGCATGTGTCCTGCATCGTGCAGCGACGATGTTCGCGTTGGATGCGATAACAGACAGGCTTGCCGCGCTCGCCGAAGCGTGGCTCGAGCTCATGCGACAGGGACGCTGCCGGGAGGCGTGGCAGGTCAGCGATGAAGCTCAGCGCGTGCGTCAGGGACTGAACTGCTCCGGCTGGCCGCGACATCTGCAGTTCATCTGGAACGGCGAGTCGCTGGCGGGTAAGCGTGTTCTCATCCGTTGTTATCACGGGCTGGGCGATACGATTCAGTTCGTCCGCTTCGTTCAGGATGTGCGGGAAATGGCCCGATCCGTGGTGCTGTGGGTGCAGCCCCATCTCATACCGCTCCTGAAGGAAGTGCCAGGTATCGATGTGCTGCTGCCCCTGACGGACGGCGCACCGCCCGTCGACTACGACGTGGACATTGAGCTCGGCGAGCTGCTGCACGCTTTGCGCGTGGATCTTTTGTCGATGCCGCCGCGTGTTCCGTACCTTCACGCGAACCCACGACCGTTGCGCTCCGGAACGCGCCCCGCGATCGGAGTCGTCTGGAAGGCAGGGGAGTGGAACGCCAGTCGCTCGATTCCTTGCGAGCTTCTGGCTCCTTTCGGCGAGCTGTCGGGCATCGACTGGTGGGTGCTCCAACGGGGTCCCGCGGTGGCCGAGTGGCGGCATGCCTTCGGGCGTCTGCCGGAGATCACCGACATTCTCCAGGAAGCGCGCGTGCTGCGCGGGCTGGACCTGGTCATTACCGTGGACACGGCATCGACTCACCTCGCCGGCGCTCTGGGCGTACCCGTGTGGACCCTGCTTCCGCAGCGCGCGGACTGGCGCTGGCTGCAAAGTGGCGAGACCACGCCGTGGTATCCAACGATGCGGTTGTTCAGGCAAAGCCGCGCGGGGGTATGGGAGGACGTTCTCGCGCGAGTGAGGGTCGAGCTGAAGCGGTTCCTTGATGAGCGCGCCGTTGTGGATTCGCGGAAAGCGTGAGCGGAAATTTCTACGCGTGAGCTTCGGCGGCACACCAGTTCTTACAGTGTGACGGACGCTGTTAGATGCACGGGTTGACGCCCCGGCAGATGTTTTTGGATCTGGCGCGGGCACACGCTTGACGGTGCACTTACTGCAGTGCTCAAGTGCGCTTCGTCCGGTGGCAATGGGGTCCACCGTAGCGGGGCGTGAGGTCGTGCGAAAGCTGATTGCGATTCTGGTGTCACCCGTTCTGGCAAGTGCTCCGGCGGGCTTTGCGCAGCAGCCGGATATCGGCATCGCGCCGGTACCGCTCTCGCAGAGCTCGTACGTGTTCGATACAGCCGAGCAGCACAACATTCGTGTGGATGTCGTGGTGAAGGGGCTGAAGCATCCCTTCGCCGTTGCCGTGCTCCCCTCCGGGGACGCACTCGTGAGCGAGCGAGGTGGCAAGCTGCGACTGGTCCACAATGCCACCGGCACGCGATCGGAGCCTGCCTCGCTGGATCCCGCACCGGTGCAGGGCGTGCCCACGCTCGATCCTCCGTATCGCAACGGCGGATTGCACGACGTGGTGCTTCATCCCGGCTTTGCCGAAAACCGGCTCGTCTACTTCACCTTCAACAAGCCGGGCAATCCGCCCCCACCCGATGCAAAGCCTCCGGTCCGCCGCGAAAGTCGCGTGGCGCTCCTGCGCGGGCGATTCACCGGCACGGCGCTCACCAATGTGGAAGAGCTCTTCGTAGGGGAGTCTTACACCACGAGCGGCTCGCGCATCGCCTTCGGGAAGGACGGCACGCTCTACATGACCACCGGAGCGCCCTTCGATGATCAGGCGCAGAACGCGGCGAGCGTGTACGGCAAGGTGCTGCGATTCACCGAGACCGGCAAGCCGGCGCCGGGAAATCCATTCATCGGGCGCGCGGATGCGCGGCCGGAAGTGTATTCACTCGGCCACCGCGATCAGCTCGGGCTCACGGTGCATCCGGTGACGGGCGCCGTGCTCAACGCGGAGCACGGCCCGAACGGGGGTGACGAGGTGAACGTGATCCTGCCCGGACGCAACTACGGCTGGCCGCGCGTGAGTTTCGGCCGCGGATATGACGGCCATCGGCATTCGGAGCTGCCGGTGGCCGAAGGCATCGAGCAGCCGCTCATCGTGTGGCTGCCCTCGATCGGGCCGAGCGGCCTCACGTTCTACTCGGGCGAGGGCTTCCCGGCGTGGAAGGGCAACCTGTTCGTGGGCAGCGTGCGGCGCGGAGAAGTGCCGCGCACAGGAGGTCTCGAGCGCGTGGTGCTGAATGACAAGCTCGAGGAGCTGCGCCGCGAAACCTTGCTCACCCCGCTGCACCAGCGCATCCGCGATGTGCGGCAGGGGCCCGATGGCCTGCTGTACGTGCTCACGGATGAGGACGACGGCGCATTGCTGCGGATCTCGCCGGCGCCGGCCACCACGAGCTGACGATGGCGCGGGCGGATCGGCGCCCGAAGTGACGGCTGCCCCGGAAAGCGTACCGGCGACGCGAGCGCGGCATGGCCGCCCGGCGCGAAACCTGCTGCGCAGCGCCTTTGTTTGCCGGGGAGATGCATCGCATGGCCACACGCCTGTCCGCCGCCGATTTCGCGCATTTCGGGAAGAAGCTTCGCGATCGCGAGGCGCAGCTGCGTGAGGAGGTGCGCGAGAGCCGTGAGCGCGCGCGCCGCGAGCCGTTCTCGCGGCTCGCGAGCGAAGCGCCCGATCAGGAAGATGCGTCGCTTGCGCAGGTGGTCGTGGACCTGAACAGCGCCGACATCGAACGCGATCTGAACGAGCTGCACGACATCGAGGAGGCGCTCGGGCGCATCGCGGCCGGCACGTACGGCATCTGCCTGCGATGCGGGGAACCCATCGATCGTGAGCGCCTGGAGGCCGCGCCGGCCGCCAAATACGACCGCTTGCACCAGGAGCTCGAGGAACGCGAGCGCGGCGGCCGGGGAATGCCGACGCTGTAGCGTCCTGCGCGCAGCGACCCATTCGCTGAATTGCCGTCGGATTGCGGCCGATCGCGACCTCTCGTCACGCGCTCTTCATGACGTGGCAGGTTGCGAGCGCCGCCGCTCGAGCTGCGTAGCCGGATGATCACGCCACCGCGCTGCGTGAACGCGGGCGCCTGCGGCACCGGGCAAGATTCGGGTGGTGAGGCGCGCGTGCGAGCGTTCTAATGAGCCGCAGCCCACGGCTGTGCCGCTGTGCGCCTTCCGGGCTGAAGCCCAGTGCCATCACATCGAACCATGAGAGCCACCACGGACCTGTGCGCACCGTCTGCGCCCCCTTCGTCGATTGCGGAACGTGTCGCGCGCCTTGACTGGAACCGCATTTCCGCCGATCTGGATGCGCAGGGCTCCGCCGTGGCCGAACGGCTGCTGAGCGCGGCGGAATGCCGGAATGTGGCCGCGCTCTTCGAACGGGGCGAGCTCTTCCGCAGCCACGTCGTCATGGCCCGCCATCACTATGGCCGGGGCGAGTACAAGTACTTTGCGTATCCTCTGCCGGAGCTCGTCGCCGCGCTTCGGAGCGCGTTCTATCCGCACCTCGTGCCCATCGCGAACCGGTGGAGCGCGGCACTGCGGAGCAACGTGCGATACCCGCCCTCGCACGAATCATTTCTCAGGCAGTGCCACGCCGCCGGCCAGACCCGGCCCACGCCGTTACTCCTTCAGTACACGGCAGGGGACTACAACTGCCTGCATCAGGATCTGTACGGTGAGCACGTGTTCCCGCTGCAGGTGGCGGTGCTGCTCTCGGCGCCCGGAAAGGATTTCACGGGCGGCGAGTTCGTGATGACGGAGCAGCGTCCGCGCAGGCAATCACGGGCGGAAGTCGTGCCACTTGGGCTGGGCGACGCGGTGGTGTTCGCCGTGAACTATCGGCCCGTGCAGGGCGCGCGCGGTACCTACCGCGTGAACCTTCGCCACGGTGTGAGCCGGCTCCGAAGCGGGCACCGGCACACACTCGGCATCATCTTTCACGACGCGAAGTGATTACTCAGCGAGTGCCTTTCGCCTTCAGTTGCTCGCGGCGCCAGGCGTAATACGCTTCGAGCACCTGCAGCTGCGTCAGGTTCGGCACGGGGCGCGCGCTGGGGGAGGCATCGAAGAACATCACCTGCTGCGCGCTCGCCTTGAATTCAGGCCATTTCGGCAGCCCCTCGCCGTTCGGATCGCCCGTTCTGGCGAAGTTCACCCAGTAACGGCTCAGGAGGTCCGACATGGCGACGTCCTCGGGTCGGGCATCAGCCCTCGTGCGGCCCATGGCGATACCCAGATTCCGGAACACGTACGGAATCTCCGCCGCATGCGTCGCGCCGTTCGGGGACTGGGGGGTGCGATGATCAAAGAAGTACACGTACGCGGGGTGGCGACCTTTCTGTGATTGCAGACGTGCCCACGCCCACGTGTGCCAGGCGAATGCCGAGTCCCGGAACAGATCCTTGCTGCCGACGGCCGCCTCGGCATCGGTCTTGTGCGGGTACACGGCGAGGATGCGCTCGGCGTACTCGCCATAGCCGGCCTGCACTTCGGCCTTGAACGACTCCGCCGTCACGCCCGGCCGGGCGAACAGCGCACCTTCGTCGGAGTTCGTGCCGATGAGAATCGGGGTGTCATTGAACCGGCCGGCCTGATACAGCTCGTACTGATCCCCGGGCAGCACGTGCCCGTCCAGCACGGGCCAGAACAGGGTCGCGAGCCCCTGGGGCAACGCGTTCTGAATCTGATCCGCCGTGAGCGCGCGGGCCGCCCGGATGTCGCGGACCCCGAGCTTCGCGAGGAACTGCTCGCCGGTCTTCTCGGCCACGGCGAGCGTCGGAACGTTCTGCCCGCCCTCGTTCGCCAGCCGCGGCGGCGCGAACGAGCCGCCGCTCTCGGAAATGGCGCGATGGAAGAGTCCCTTCGCCGCAGGGGAGGCCGCGAGCATGCTCACCGAGATGGCGCCGGCGGATTCGCCGAAGATCGTGACGTTCTTCGGGTCCCCGCCGAAGCGCGCGATGTTGTCACGTACCCAGCGCAGCCCGGCAATCTGGTCCTGCAGGCCGTAGTTACCGGATCCCTGGCCACTCTCGCGGCTCAGTTCCGGATGAGCGAGGAAGCCGAAAGGCCCCACGCGATACGCCACGCTCACGAGCACCACGCCGAGCTGGGCGAGCTTCGTTCCGTCGTACACGGGAATGCTCGTCTGCCCACCGGCGAATGCGCCGCCGTAGATCCAGACCATCACCGGGAGCTTCTCGTCTGCGCGCTTCGCGGGAGTCCACACGTTGAGGTAAAGGCAATCCTCACTGAGCCCGCTCAGCGCGCCCATCATTCTGGCGAAGCCCGGATCCTGCATGCAGCCGGGCGCGTAATCCTGCGCGTTGCGCGTGCCGCTCCAGGGCACGACCGGCTGAGGCGGCTTCCAGCGCAGCTCTCCGACCGGCGGTGCTGCAAAGGGGATGCCCTTGAACGCGGCGACGCCGTTCTCGACCCGACCGGCCACCTCGCCGCCCGTGACCTGCACCTTCTCGATCGCTGCAGTGGCCGGCAGAACGACCAGCCATGCGGCAATTGCCGCAAGACCCAAAGCATGGCGCTTCATGGTTCCCCCCTCCCAACGACGTGCGTTCGGCTACTTACCATGCGAGTGAGGTCGACTACAACGGCGGGAGCCTGGCGGTGATGAAGCGCGTGCTGAGGTCGTGCAGTAAATGAGATCGCGCAGCAAGCCGGTTTCACGAGTGAGCAGCGAGTTGCGCGCTTGGGTTGAAGCGACTGCCCATCGTCGATGAGCCGTTGGCTGCGGGACGAGCCGCTCATCGATGAAATGCGCGGTTTCGAGGTGAGTCGGCGGATTGAAGGCCAGGCGCGCCGAGCCGAACCAACCGGCGAAGGGGCATGCGGGTCTCATGGGCGTACACGCAAGTTGCTCTCACTCTTCGGAGGCGCACCATGAAAGCACGCACTCACGCACTCTCCCGAATCTCGTTACCGCAAACGATGGCCGCTGTGCTCGCGCTCAGCTGTGTCGCGGGCCCTGCGCTCGCAGGCGCGAACGATGTCGATGCGGACGTTCCGCGCGCTTACGTTTCCTACGCCGATCTCGATCTCAGCACGGAGGAGGGCGCCACAAGGCTGTACCACCGCATCGTGCGCGCCGCCGAGACGGTGTGTCCGAAATCGCACGCGCTGAATCTCCGTGCCGCGAGCATGACGCAGCAATGCATCGCCGATGCAGTGGAGCGCGCCGTGAATGAAGTGAACAGTCCGCAGCTCGCGCGCCTCGCCACGACCAACGGCAAACGTCCTTCCCGAGGATGAGTTCTTCTTCGCGAGGATGAGTCGCTCATGCGGACCCTGCGCGCGCTGTAGCAGACCCCCGGGGTTCCGTCCCGACGACCGGCTGCCGCGGAAAGACACGGAAGGCGTTCCCGGCAGCCCGCCGACTGGCGTTCCGGGTGTGACGGCATCCGCGAACCGCACCCTGCTTCAGCGCGCGTGAGCCGGCGCCAATACGTGGAGCGGCGCAAGGTGCGGCGCTGAAAGAGGTGCCGTGCCCCGGGGGGCATTAGACGAAAAGCTAAGAAGCTTTCCCGAAAATGCGCAGAAGATAGCGCAGTGTGACCGGCTGCACGCCGGATCGATGCACAATACATTCATTTTGTGGACGGATCGTATCGACGCGGTGTTGCCGCCCGAGACGGCACGGTAATGTGCGCCGAGCCAGAGGGCCGTTTGATCAGACTCATGACCCAAGACCGTAACCGCGGCGGGATGCGCAGCCTGCGCAGCGCGCTCTTCGGAGCCGCGCTCGGCGCCGCAGTCGTCGCGCAAGCCGGGAGCCTCCCGACCCCGGCCGAACCCGCCGAGCCGGCGCAGAACCCGCACTGGGGCCTCATCGAGAAATACTGCTTCGAGTGCCACAACACGGCGGACTGGGCGGGCAGCCTCGCGTTCGACACGCTGTCCATGGACGACATCCCCGCCGAGGCGGAAGTCTGGGAGAAGGCGATCCGCAAGCTCCGCGGGGGTCTCATGCCGCCGCCCGGGAAGCCACAGCCGGATCAGCAGGCGGTGCGCTCGCTCGTCGCCTACCTCGAGAACACCCTCGATGCCGCGAGCGCCCAGCATCCTCATGTGGAACGCACGGGTCTGAACCGGCTGAACCGCGCCCAGTACGCCAACGCCGTGAAGGATCTGCTCGGCGTGTCGGTGGACCCCGAGACGCTCCTGCCGCGCGATGAGGTCCACGACGGGTTCGACAACATCGCCACGGCGCTGCACGTCTCCCCGTCCTTCATGGATCAGTACCTGAGCGCCGCGCACCAGGTCGCGCCGCTGGCGCTCGGCAATCCCGAGGCACGCCCTGCGGCGACGAACTATTCCGTGGAAGGCGCAGGCACGCAGCGCCACCACCGCGACGGCCTGCCGTTCGGCACCCGGGGCGGCGCCGTCGTGGAGCACTACTTCCCCGCCGACGGCGAGTACTCGCTCACCATTGCAGACATGGCCGGCGCCCTCTGGGTGACGGACATGGAGCACCAGAACACCATCGTGGCCCTGCTCGATGGCAAGGAGTTCTTCCGCACCACCGTGGGCGGTGAGGAAGACATGAAGGCCATCGATCAGAAGCAGGACCCGGCGGTCGACGCCATCAACAAGCGCCTCAAGAACATTCGCTTCCACGCCACCGCGGGCACGCACAAGGTGGCTGTCACGTTCCTTGAGCGCACGTTCGCCGAGTCCGACAGCCGGCTCCACACGGCGGCCCCCGAGGGCGGGCAGGACAAGATCAAGCGCCTCACCGCCTTCGAGATACGCGGTCCGCTCGAAACCGCAGGCGCCCCCGAAGGGGTGGGCACGATGGCGAGCCGCAGGAAGATCTTCTCCTGCTACCCGCAGTCCGAAGCGGAAGAGCAGCCCTGCGCGGAACAGATCGTGAAGCGCCTTGCGACGCAGGCCTTTCGCGGCGACGTCGGGCCGCAGGATCTGCAGCGCCTGATGGCGCTCTACACGGAAGGGCGCAAGAGCTACGGGTTCGAGGGCGGCATCCGTCGCGCGATCGCCGGCATTCTCGCGAGTCCGCTGTTCCTGTTCCGCGCGGATCTCGGCACGGATGCGCCGGCGCAGGGCCCGCGTCCGCTCACCGACGTGGAGCTCGCCTCGCGCCTCTCGTTCTTCCTCTGGAACAGCATTCCCGATGCGGAGCTGGTGAAGGTCGCGCACGAGAACCGCCTGCACGAGCCGCAGGTGCTGCAGGCTGAGGTGCAGCGCATGCTCGCCGACCCCAGGGCTGAGTCGCTCGTCACCCACTTCGCCTTCAAGTGGCTGAACATCGCACGGCTCGATGAGATCACGCCCGATCCGCGGCTCTTCCCGTACGCCTCGGGGCCCTCGGACCTGCGGGAGGACTTCAAGGAAGAGCTGCGTCTCTTCATCCACGACGTGTTCAGCCGGGACGCGAGCGTGCTCGAGCTGCTCACGTCGAACCGCACGTTCCTGAACGAGCGTCTGGCGCTCCACTACGGCATCTACAACGTGAAGGGCGACCAGTTCCGGCCCGTCACGCTCACCCAGTCGGCGCGCTTCGGCCTGCTCGGCAAGGGCGGCATCCTGATGCTCACCTCATACCCGGATCGCACCGCGCCCGTGCTGCGCGGCGTGTGGATCCTCGAGCGGATCACCGGCACGCCGCCGGGAACGCCGCCGCCGAACGTCGGCAATCTCAAGGAGAACGAGGCGGGCAAGAAGCCGCGGAGTCTGCGCGAGCGCACGGCCCTGCACAGCCAGAATCCCACCTGCTTCGGCTGCCATGGCGTGATGGATCCGCTCGGCTTCGCGCTCGAGAATTTTGACGCCGTGGGCCGCTATCGCGAGATCGATCGCGTGACCAACGAGGTCGTCGACACCCGCGCCAAGATGCCCGATGGCACCGAGATCGACGGCCCGGACGACCTGCGCGCTGCGCTGCTCGCGCGCCCCGAGCAGTTCGTCCAGACGCTCACGGAAAAGATGATGACCTACGCCCTCGGCCGGCCGCTCGAGTATGCCGACATGCCGACGGTGCGCGGCATCGTGCGCAAGGTGGCGCAACAGGATTACCGTTTCTCGGCGCTGGTGACCGAGATCGTGGCGAGCGACGCGTTCCGGATGACGGCGCCGCCGCCACCTGCGAAGACTCTCCAGGCCGCAGTGAAGACCCCGTAGGTGTGACCCATGTTCAACACGCGCAAACACATCTCCCGCCGGACCCTGCTGCAGGGTGCCGGGGTGGCCCTGGCCCTTCCGCTGCTCGATGCCATGGTTCCGGCCAGCACGGCACTGGCCAACACCGCCGCGCGCACCCGCATCCGCATGGCCTTCGTCTACTTCCCGCACGGCGCGGTCATCGACCGCTTCTATCCGAAGCAGACCGGTACGGATTTCGAGATGTCGCCCATCCTGAAGCCGCTCGCGCCGTACAAGCCGTACGTCACGGTGGTGAGCGGCCTGCGCAACAAGCCCGGCGAGAGCTCCGATCCGCACGGCATCATGGCGGGCACCTGGCTCAGCTGCGTGAACCCGAAGGATCGGGATGGCAAGGACGATCGCGGCATCACCGCCGATCAGCTCGCCGCGCGTCACATCGGGCAGGACACGGCGTTGCCCTCGCTCGAGCTTGCGGGCGAAGGGGGCGGGTCCGCATGCGCGGCCGGCGTGGCCAGTTGCGGCTTCGGCAGCTCCACGGCGTTTCGCACGCCGTTCCAGGCGCTGCCCATGGAGACGAACCCGCGCAAGGTGTTCTATCAGATGTTCGGCCAGGGCGACACGGCCGAAGAGCGCGCGCGGCTGCTGGAAGAGGGCGGCAGCGTGCTCGATTACGTGATGGATGCCACGGCGAGCCTGCAGCGCAAGCTCGGTGCGGCCGACCAGAGCACGGTGCGGGATTACCTCGACTCCGTGCGCGAAGTGGAGCGCCGCATTCAGAAGATGTCGGCGAGCAGCGCCTCGCTCTCGAACCTGCCGGACGCCCCCGTGGGCATCCCGGAGGACTTCACGGAGCTGCTCGACGTGCACTTCGAGATGATGTCGCTCGCGTTCCAGACCGATCAGACGCGCATCGCCTCCTTCATGATGGCGAAGGAAGTCAGCATGCGCACGTACAACATGATCGGCGTGTCGGATGCCTTCCACCCGCTCTCGCATCATCAGAACGACCCGGCGAAGCTCGATCGGCTGGTGAAGATCCAGACGTATCACACCGAGCGGTTCGCGAAGTTCGTGAAGCGCCTGGCCGAGATGAAGGACGGGGAGGGGAGCGTCCTCGACCAGTCCATCATCCTGTTCGGCAGCAACATGAGCAACAGCGACCTGCACAACAACGATCCGTTGCCGAGCGTGGT
>JADGHX010000257.1 GCA_019683695.1 Steroidobacteraceae bacterium | reverse complement strand
ACGTCGTACAAGGCACCCTGGTTCCCGATCACCGACACGCTGCCGACGTTTCCGGAAGGGCCGCCTCCCCCACCGCGTTGAGCGCCGTGTGCGCCCGTTGGACCTTGAGCCAATAGACGCGATGCGACTCGCCTTCAAGAGTGCCGCTTTTGCCGAAGGAGCAAGGCCATGCAAACGATCGGACTCATCGGCGCGGGACACATCGGCAGTCAGCTCGCACGCTTGGCCGTGCAGCACGGATACAACGTCGTCATCAGCAACTCACGGGGGCCGGACACGCTGAAGGATCTGGTTGCCGAGCTGGGCCCGAAGGCCCGAGCCGGCACGCCGCTCGAAGCGGCCACACAAGGTGACATGGTCGTCGTGACCGTCCCGCTGAAGAATTACAAGTCGGTTCCGGTTGCGCCGCTCGCCGGCAAGATCGTCATCGATACGAACAACTACTATCCCGAACGCGACGGGCACTTTCCGGAGCTGGACAACGAGTCCACCACGACGTCGGAGCTGCTGCAGGCGCATCTGCCGAGCTCGAAGGTGGTGAAGGCCTTCAACCACATCTACGCCGCGGCGCTGACCACAGACGGGCAGCCCGCCGGCACGCCGAACCGCCGCGCGTTGGCCATCGCCGGCAACGACGC
The DNA here is from genome assembly GCA_019683695.1 of Steroidobacteraceae bacterium. GTDB lineage: Bacteria > Pseudomonadota > Gammaproteobacteria > Steroidobacterales > Steroidobacteraceae > JADGHX01. The sequence continues at coordinate 4,686 of JADGHX010000257.1, read as the reverse complement.
GAAAGCGAAGGCGGCGGTCGCCCATCTGATCGACGAGTTCGGATTCGACCCGATCGACATGGGCCCGCTTTCCGAAAGCTGGCGCATCCAGCGCGATACCCCGGGCTACGGTCCCCGGCGAACGGCGCAGGAGCTGCGCCGCGACCTCGCCGCAGCGACGCGATAGCGCCCCACGCCTCATACGCGGCCGCGACAACGACGTCTGTAACAGAGCCGGGCGAAAGTGAAATAGAGTCGCGACCGAAGCGCCCCACCATCCGGTCGAACGCGTGGTCCTTGCTACACATTGACCCACGCGGAGGAACCGGAGAATGCCGCGTGCAGCAACGCTCACTGCGCTACTCCTCGCAACCTTCACCGCCGGCTGCGCCAGCTATTCCGGCATTCACGGCGAGGAGCGCACGATCACGCCGGATTCGCTCGCCGTCGAAAGCAAGGCGACACACGACGCTGTGTTCGTCGAGGGCGACTGGCCGCGGTCGGACTGGTGGTCCACATTCGGTGACCCGAAACTCGACGCGCTGGTCACCCGCGCGCTCGCGGACAACCCGAATCTGCATGCCGCGGAGGCACGGGTGCGCGCCGCGCGCTCGCTCGCGAACGCCGCGCGTTCGAGCCTGTTTCCAAGGCTGGACGTCAACGCGTCGGCCAGCAGCGAGCGAACGAGTGAGAACGATGTGATCTTCGGGCCCTTCGGCGGTGAGTGGATCAACCAGGGCCGCGTGACGCTCGATTTCGCCTACGAGTTCGATTTCTGGGGCCGACATCGAAATGAGCTTCAAGCTGCGCTCGGCGATGCGCGCGCGGCGCATGCCGAGGCCGCCGCCGCGCGGCTCGTGCTCGCCGCAGCGGTCACGCAGACCTATTTCCAGCTTCAGACAGACATTGCTGCCGCAGACCTGGCGCGCCAGACGCTCACCGAGCGCGAGAGCCTGAGTGCCTTGAATCGCGAGCGCGCGCGGCGGGGACTGGAAACGACCATTCCCGTGCGACAGACGGACGAGCAGGTCGCTTCGTCGCGCGTTGAAGTCTCTGCCGCGGAGACCGCCGTGCAGGTGGACCGGCATGCCCTGGCCGCACTCCTGGGGTTGGGACCAGAGGCCACACTCGACGTGCAGCCTGCCCTGCGCACGTACGATTCCCCCTTGCCGCTTCCGACGGACCTGCCGGTGAACCTGCTTGCCCGGCGGCCGGATGTGGCCGCTCAGCGCTTTCGGGTCGAAGCAGCGGCGGCGCGCGTCGGCGCGGCACGAGCGGATTTCTATCCGAACGTGAATCTCGCTGCGTTCGTCGGTCTTGAATCCGAGACGCTCGAGGGATTCAGCGTCCTCGACAAGGGGAGCCGGATCGCGGGCGTGGCACCGGCGCTCAACTTGCCCCTGTTCGACGGCGGGCGCCGGCGCGCCAACCTGCAGGCGCGCTACGACGAATACGACCTCGCCGTCGCGCAGTACAACCAGACGCTCGTGGACGCCGTGCAGCAGGTGTCCGATCGCATCGTGAGCTTGCGCGGGATACGACAGCAGCTCACGAATCAGGCAGACGCACACGCGGCCGCAGCAGATGCCTACCGGCTGACGCTCGATCGATATCGCGCCGGACTTACGAGCTATCTCGACGTGCTCATCAACGAAGAGCGGCTCCTCGCCGAGCGAGAGAGGCAGGTGCAGCTCGAGGGCCGCAGCCTCTCGCTCGTGGTCGAAATGTTCCGCGCACTCGGCGGAGGCTATCGCATGACGGAATCCACCAAGGAATGAGCGGAACCGAACGATGGAAGAGCGTCACACGCCCCCTGCCCCGCCTCCCCAGGCGGCGCCGCGAAATCACAAGAGACGTCGCGTGCTTCTCGCACTCGCCGCGGCCTTCGTGCTCGCCGGAATCGTCGCGGCGCTCTGGTGGTGGCTCGATGGCCGCTGGTACGAGTCCACCGACGATGCGTACGTGCGCGGCGATCTCGTGCAACTCACGCCGCAGATCGCCGGCATCGTTGTGCGCATCAATGCGGATGAGACCTCGCTCGTGCGGGCGGGCCAACCCGTCGTCGAGCTGGACCGTGCGGACACCGAGACGGCCCTCGCGAACGCGAAGGCGGCGTTGGCGCAAACGGTGCGCCGTGTGCACGAGCTGTTCGCGAACGTGGATTCCCTGCGCGCCACGGTGGCCCTGCGGCAGGCCGAGCTCGCCCGGGCCCGTGAAGATCTCGCACGCCGCACGGGTTTGCCGGATTCCGGGGCGGTGTCCGAAGAAGAGCTCAAGCACGCACGCACTGAAGTGGCCACAGCGAATGCCGCTTTGCAGGTCGCCAGGCAGCAGCTCGCCGCCTCTGAAGCGCTCATCGCACACACCACGCTGACGAGCCACCCGGACATCGCACGGGCATCGGCGCAACTGCGCGTCGCGTATCTCGCGGCACATCGCACATCCCTGCTCGCGCCGGTGACCGGCTATATCGCGAAACGCACGGTGCAGGTCGGGCAGCAGATCGCTCCGGGTACACCGCTGCTCGCGATCGTGCCACTCAGAAGTGTCTGGGTGAATGCGAACTTCAAGGAAACCCAGCTCGTGCATGTGCGCATCGGCCAGCCCGTCACACTCCAGGCGGACCTCTATGGCGGAAGCGTCACATACCACGGTCGTGTCGCGGGCCTTGCGCCCGGGACGGGCTCCGCGTTCGCGTTGCTGCCGCCGGAGAACGCCACCGGCAACTGGATCAAGATCGTGCAGCGGCTGCCGGTGCGCATTCAGCTCGACCCGGACGAGCTGAAAGCCCATCCGCTGCGTATCGGCCTGTCGATGGACGTGACGATCGACACGCACGATCGAAGCGGCCGCACGCTTGCGACCGTGCCACCCACCGAGCCGGTCGCCACCACCGATGTCTATGACGGCGTGCTCATGGAAGCGGATCGGCTCGCTCGCGAGATCGTCCGGGAGAATCTCGGGACGCCGACGGAGCACGACGCGCCGGAGCTTGCGAGGGAGTAGGTCTTGGCCACGCCCGCGGATCGGCCACCCCTGCCGCCACTGACGCCCGCTTGCCGGGCCGCCGTGACGGTCGCCCTGTCACTCGCCGTGTTCATGAACGTGCTCGATCTGTCGATCGCGAACGTCGCCATCCCCACGATTGCCGGTGAGCTCGGCGTGAGCGCGGACAATGGCACGTGGCTGATCACGTCCTTCGCGGTGTGTGCCGCCATTGCGATGCCGCTCACAGGCTGGCTCGCGCGTCGTTTCGGCGAGCTGCGGACGTTCATCGTCTGTACCGCCGCATTCACCCTCGCATCGCTTCTCTGTGGCCTGTCGCCCAACATGCCCGTTCTCATCGCGATGCGCGCGCTTCAGGGGAGCGTTTCCGGCCCGATGATTCCGCTCTCGCAGAGTCTGCTTCTCGCGCACTATCCCGACAACCGGAAGAATCTTGCGCTCGCCCTCGTGTTGATGGTCACCATCACCGCCCCGGTGCTCGGGCCGATTCTCGGCGGCTGGATCACGGACAACTGGGCGTGGGAATGGGTGTTCTACATCAACGTGCCGATCGGCATTCTCGCGACGTTCGCCACGGCCTGGCTGCTGCGCGGGCGTGAGACGCCGACGGCGCGCATTCCCGTGGACAAGATCGGCATCGGCCTGCTCGCCATCGGCGTCGGGAGCCTGCAGATCCTGCTCGATCGCGGCAAGGACCTCGACTGGTTCAACTCCTCCACCATCGTCACGCTCGCCGTCGTTGCGATCGTGGGTCTCACGTTCTTCGTCGCCTGGGAGCTGACGGACGAGCATCCCGCAGTGGACCTGCGCCTTCTGCGCATGCGCAACTTCGCGGTCGGCACCGCGGCACTGTGCCTGGGCTACGCCGTGTATTTCGGCAACATCGTGCTGCTCCCCCTGTGGCTGCAGACTCAAATGGGATACACGGCAACCTGGGCGGGCATTGCAACCGCGCCCGTAGGCGTGCTCCCCCTCCTGCTCGCCCCGTTCGTGGGGCGCTACATGAGCGCTCTCGACTTGCGATGGTGGGTGACGGGGAGCTTCGTCTCCTTTGCGGTGACCTCGTTCTGGTTCTCCGGGTTCAGCACCGAGGTGTCCTTTGCGGAAATCGCCTGGTCGCGACTGGCGCAGGGCCTGGGGCTTGCCTTCTTCTTTCCGCCGCTGCTGGCCATCGTGATTTCGGGCCTGCCGCAGGAGCGCGTCGCCGGCGCGACAGGCCTCGCCAACACCTTGCGCACGCTCGCGGGCAGCTTTGCCACCTCGCTCACGACAACCGCGTGGGACCGACGCGAAGCCCTTCATCAGTCTCACCTGACCGAGCACGTGACGACACTCGACCCCGTCGCGCGCGGCGCGCTCGATCATTTGCACGCGATCGGTGTTCAAGGCGATACGGCCTACGCCGTGCTCGAGCGAGCTCTGGTTCAGCAGGCGTACATGCTCGCGACCAACGAGCTGTTCTGGGTGTGGGGATGGATGCTCCTCGCGCTCATCGTCATCGTGTGGTTCGCCCGGCCACCCTTCGCCGCGGGCGAACGCGCCACGGCCGCGCACTGATTCCCCGAAGCACGTCCGCCTCTTGGTCCGAGCGAATTTTCGGACGCAGGTGATGCGTTGGAAAGCGCGGCTCGCTCTCACAATAGGGCCACTCCAATAATGAGGATATTCAGGTGGCCCGCTCACGTTTCCACAGGTCTCTCC
>JADGHX010000256.1 GCA_019683695.1 Steroidobacteraceae bacterium | reverse complement strand
GATTCATCCCCGGCGTGCGCCATGGCGCGCTGTACAAGTACCACATCGTTTCGAACCACCACGGCTACACGGTGCAGAAGGCGGACCCGTACGCCTTCTTCAGCGAGTGCCCGCCGCGCACCGCTTCCGTGGTGTGGGATCTCTCTTACGAATGGGGCGATGAGGCGTGGATGAAGTCCCGCGCGAACGCCAACGCCATGAGCGCTCCGTGGTCCATCTACGAGGTGCACCTCGGCTCCTGGCGCCGCGTGCCCGAGGAGCACAATCGCTCGCTCACCTATCGCGAGATGGCCCACGCGCTGGCGGACTACGTCGTGGAGATGGGCTTCACCCACGTGGAATTCCTGCCGGTGATGGAGCACCCCTTCTATGGTTCCTGGGGCTATCAGGTCACCAGCTTTTTCGCGCCGACGGCGCGCTACGGCACGCCGCAGGATTTCATGTACCTGGTGGATTACCTCCACCGCCGCGGCATCGGCGTGATCCTGGACTGGGTGCCCTCGCACTTCCCGGCGGACGAGCACGGCCTGTCGTACTTCGACGGCACACACCTCTACGAGCACGCGGACCCGCGCAAGGGCTTCCATCCCGAGTGGAACAGCTCGATCTTCAACTACGGCCGGGCCGAAGTGCGCAACTTCCTGGCGAGCAGCGCCCTGTTCTGGCTCGAGCGGTACCACGTGGATGCGTTGCGCGTGGATGCTGTAGCGTCGATGCTCTATCTCGACTACGCGCGCAAGCCCGGCGAGTGGATCGCCAACAAGTACGGCAGCAACGAGAACCTCGAAGCCGTGGACTTCCTGAAGCACCTGAACCAGGCCGTGTACCGGGACCATCCGGACACGCAGACCATCGCCGAGGAATCCACGGCATGGCCCATGGTGTCGCGCCCCACGCATCTCGGCGGGCTCGGCTTCGGGTTCAAGTGGAACATGGGCTGGATGCACGACACGCTCGAGTACTTCCGGCAGGACCCGATCTACCGCAAGTACCACCACAACAAGCTCACCTTCAGCTTGTGGTACGCCTTCACGGAGAACTTCGTGCTGCCGCTGTCGCACGACGAGGTGGTGCACGGCAAGGGCTCGCTCATCGGCAAGATGCACGGTGACGAGTGGCAACAGTTTGCCAACCTCCGCTTGCTGCTCGGCTACATGTGGTCGCACGTGGGCAAGAAGCTGCTGTTCATGGGCGGCGAATTCGGCCAGAAGCGCGAATGGCAGCACGACGAGAGCCTCGAGTGGCATGTGCTGCAGTACCCGCTCCATGCCGGGGTGCGCCAGTGGGTGCGCGACCTGAACCAGTTCCTGCGCAGCACGCCGGCGCTCTACGAGAAGGATTTCACGTCGGACGGGTTCGAGTGGATCGACTGCAACGATGCGGACGGCGGCACCCTCGCCTATCTCCGCAAGGGTTCCTCGCCGGAGGACATCGTGCTGATCCTGTGCAACTTCACGCCCGTGCCTCGCGAGAACTACCACATCGGCGTCCCGCGAGGCGGCACCTGGCGCGAGCGCCTGAACAGCGACGCGCGCGAATACGGGGGCAGCGGCGTCGGCAACTTCGGCCTCGTGGAAGCCGCACCGCTTCCGTCACACGGCCGCACTCATTCCCTCACGCTCCGGCTGCCTCCGCTCGGGACGCTCTATCTCACTCCCACCTGAGGAGGTGCCGGGGTGACCAAAGCGCGAGTCGTCATCGAGAACATCACGCCGTGTGTGGACTGCGGCAGGTTTCCGGTCAAACGGGTCATCGGCGAGCCGGTCGTCGTGGAGGCGGACGTGTTCGCGGACGGTCACGACATGGTGAGCTGCGTGCTGCTCTATCGGCCGGAGCATTCGGAAGAGTGGAGCAGCGTGCCCATGACGCCGCTCGGCAACGATCGATGGACTGCCCGCTTCGTGCCCCGCGAGCTCGGCCGTTATCTCTACACCGTGTCCGCGTGGGTGGATCACCTCGCCACCTGGCGCCGCGATCTCGCGAAGAAGGAAGCGGCCGGGCAGGACGTGCGCATCGACCTGCTCCGCGGCAAGGAACTGGAAGAGCGCGGCATCGAGGAGGACATCGTCGTCCGCCACGAACCGCCGCTGCAGGTGGAAGTGGATCGCGAGCGCGCACGATTTTCCACGTGGTACGAGCTCTTTCCACGCTCCGCGGGCACGAAGCTCGGCGCGCACGGCACCTTTGCCGATGTGGAAGCGCGCCTGCCTTACGTGGCGTCGATGGGCTTCGACGTGCTGTATCTGCCGCCGATTCATCCCATCGGGTACACCGAGCGCAAGGCGCCGAACAACCGCCCGAACGCGGGCCGGGATGATCCTGGAAGCCCGTGGGCCATCGGGGCGAAGGAAGGGGGCCACAAGGCCGTGCATCCCGCGCTCGGCACGCTGGCGGATTTCCGTCGCCTCGTCGCGAAAGCGAACGAGATGGGCATCGAGATCGCGCTCGATATCGCCTTCCAGTGCAGCCCGGATCATCCGTACGTGCGCGAGCACCCCGAGTGGTTCCTCAAGCGGCCCGATGGCACGATCCAGTACGCCGAGAACCCGCCCAAGAAGTATCAGGACATCTATCCCTTCTGGTTCGAGACCGACGCGTGGCGCGAGCTGTGGCAGGAGCTGAAGAGTATCTTCGACTTCTGGATCGGCCACGGCGTGAAGATCTTCCGCGTGGACAATCCGCACACGAAGCCCTTTGCGCTCTGGCAATGGATCATTGCCGAGGTGAAGCGCTCACACCCGGACGTGCTGTTCCTCTCGGAAGCCTTCACGCGCCCGAAGGTGATGTACCGATTAGCGAAGCTCGGATTCACGCAGTCCTACACCTACTTCAGCTGGCGCAATACGAAGCACGAGCTGATGGAGTACTTCCGGGAGCTGAGCACGCCGCCGGTCAGCGACTTCTTCCGGCCGAACCTCTGGCCCAACACGCCGGACATCCTGCCGGAGTATCTCCAGTACGGCGGCCGCCCGGCGTTCGTGATCCGGCTCGTGCTCGCCGCCACGCTCGGCGCGAGCTACGGCATCTACGGGCCCGCGTTCGAGCTCTGCGAGCACGAAGCGCGGGAGCCGGGCAGCGAAGAGTACCTCGACAGCGAGAAGTATCAGCTGCGCCATTGGCAGCTCGAAAGGCCGGACAGCCTGCGCGAGCTGATCGCGCGGGTGAATCGCATCCGCCGCGAGAACGCGCCCTTGCAGAGCGACCGAGGCTTGCGCTTTCACAACATCGACAACGACGCTCTGATCGCCTACAGCAAGACGACGGAGGATGGCGCCGAGTCCGTGCTCACCATCGTGAATCTGGACCCGCATCATCGCCACACCGGCTGGCTGGATCTCGACCTCGCTGCCCTCGGCGTGCAGGCGGATCAGCCTTTCCAGGTGCACGATCTGCTCTCCGGCGCGCGCTTCATGTGGCACGGCGCCCGCAACTTCGTGATGCTGGATCCGGCGCATTCGCCGGCGCACATCTTCCGTGTCCGCCGCAGGGTGCGCACGGAGCGCGACTTCGACTATTTTCTGTGAGCGGCGTCTCCTCAAGCCCCTTGCGGGCGGCACCGGCTCGCTGCCCTTCCTTCAACCCCGAAGATCTGCGACATCATGAGTGACGCTCTCTGGTACAAAGATGCCGTCATCTATGAAGTGCACGTCCGTGCCTTCTTCGACAGCAACGACGACGGCGTCGGCGACTTCGTCGGCCTGACACGCAAGCTCGACTACATCCAGGACCTGGGCGTCAACACGATCTGGTTGCTGCCGTTCTACCCCTCGCCCGGCAAGGACGACGGGTACGACATCTCGAACTATCACGACATCCATCCGCAATACGGCACGCGCAGGGACTTCCGGCGCTTCGTTCAGGAAGCGCACAAACGCAACCTGCGCGTGATCACCGAGCTCGTGGTGAACCACACCTCCGACCAGCATCCGTGGTTCGAAGCGGCCCGGCGCGCGCCTCGCGGCAGTCCGAAGCGCAATTACTACGTCTGGAGCGACGACCCGACGAAATACGCCGGCACGCGCATCATCTTCACGGACACGGAGACCTCCAACTGGGCGCTCGACCCGATTTCGAAGCAGTACTACTGGCACCGCTTCTTCAGTCACCAGCCCGACCTGAACTACGACAACCCGCATGTGGAGCGGGCCGTGACGCGCATCATGCGATTCTGGCTGGACCAGGGCGTCGACGGCCTGCGGCTCGACGCCATTCCCTATCTGGTCGAGCGCGAGGGCACGAGCAACGAGAACCTGCCCGAGACGCACCAGGTGGTGAAGCGCATTCGCAAGGTGATCGACGAGCACTACAAGGACCGCATGCTGCTCGGTGAAGCGAACATGTGGCCGGAGGACGTGCGCGACTACTTCGGCGACGGCGACGAGTGCCACATGGCCTTCCACTTCCCGCTGATGCCGCGCATGTACATGGCCATCGCGCAGGAAGATCGCCACCCCATCGTCGAGATCATCGACCAGACGCCCGACATTCCGGACAACTGCCAGTGGGCCATCTTCCTGCGCAATCACGACGAGCTCACGCTCGAGATGGTGACGAGCCGCGAGCGCGACTACATGTACCAGATGTACGCCGCGGACCCGCGCGCCCGCCTGAACCTGGGCATCCGCCGGCGCCTCGCGCCGCTCATGGACAACGATCCGGACCGCATCAAGCTCATGAACAGCCTGCTGCTGTCCATGCCCGGCTCGCCGATCATCTATTACGGGGACGAGATCGGCATGGGGGACAACTTCTTTCTTGGCGACCGCAACGGCGTGCGCACCCCCATGCAGTGGAGCCCGGATCGCAACGCGGGCTTCTCCCGTGCGGACCCGCAGCAGCTCTACCTGCCGCCGATCATGGATCCGATCTACGGCTACCAGGCCGTGAACGTGGAGGCGCAGACGCGTGACCGCTCGTCGCTCCTCAACTGGATGAAGCGGATGCTCGTCACGCGAAGCGGATCGCAGGCTTTCGGGCGCGGCACGCTGCGGTTCATCCGCCCGGGCAATCGCAAGATCCTCGTGTACCTGCGCGAGTACGGGGACGACACGATCCTCTGCGTGGCGAACCTCGCGCGCTCTGCGCAGCCCGTGGAGATCGATCTCTCACAGTACAAGGGCACGGTGCCGATCGAGCTGCTGGGCCGCACGCCCTTCCCGCCGGTGGGCGAGCTGCCCTACCTGCTCACCCTGCCGGGTTACGGGTTCTACTGGTTCCGGCTCGCGCGTGATGTTCCGGCGCCTTCGTGGCACGACGAACGCCTGCCGCGGGAAGATCTGCCGGTGCTCGTGCTCGTCGACGGCTGGAGACACTTCTGGGCGGAGCGCGCCGGAAGCTGGCGCTCCAGTGCCGCGATGAGGTTGCGAGCCCAGATCGAGCAGCGCGTGCTGCCCTCCTACCTCGCGAACC
>JADGHX010000255.1 GCA_019683695.1 Steroidobacteraceae bacterium | reverse complement strand
CCATCAAGGTCATCAAGCGCCGCGCGTATGGCTACCGCGACCAGGAATACTTCTTCCTGAAAATCCGTGCCGCCTTCCCCGGTAATGCTCGATGAACCATAAAAAAGCCGCCCGAAGGCGGCCTTGTTGACGCGATCTTGCTTTAAGCTGGTGCGTTGTCGTCGTCCGCGTAGATGCGGTCGTCATAGTTGACGGCCGTCACGGTGACCTCGTCCGTGCCCTGAGGCCGGATCTCGGTTATCAGCGCCGGGTATGTCCACCGCTGTAGCGTGCCGAAGTACACATGGGGAGGTTCCTGCGACAGCGTCACCTCGGGCCACGGCAGCGGAATTGGGGCGATCACCTCGTAAGGGGTCGATCCTGGGCTTGCCGCAAACGGCCCCACCAGCTTGCCGTCTTCGTCCCGGTAGGCCACCACATGTGACTCGCCCTCCTCCCACTCGAGCGGCTCGGATAGACTTTCTCGTGTGCATCGGGCCTGGTCACTACCAGATTGACGATGCCGACGTGAAGGTGGGCGACACGCCGATCTCGTCTCTCGGAGACGATGCGGACTATACGATCTACCCGCCAGGAGAGGATCTATCGTCCGATCCAGCACACGAGCACTGGTACAACGTGTCGGAGGTTGGGGCAACCTCTGCGGGGACCGCCGGGCTGGAATTGAGCGCGGATCCATCGTCCGATGTCGATCCTACTGCCTCGGCGTACCGTCCCCAGGCTTTCGTGAAGGGGGACTTCGACGGTGTCGAGCCCACCTCGTCCGGCGCCTGATCGGGGAGGGTGCGCATGACTCGGGTGATCGCGCTGCAGTCCATGGAGCACTCAGGCCCACGTCGCCGTGGCGAGGTGTTTGAGGTGTCGCCTCAAGCCGCTGCGCAGTTGGCGGCGCGGGGTCTGGTGCGACTACACGCGGATCGCCCAGTCCCTTCGGGGGCCGCTGGCACACCGTCGTCTGCATCGCCAGCGGCCCAAGTCTTACCGCAGACGACTGCGAAGCCGTCCGGGCGTGGCGGCAAGAGGAAGAAGGCCGCGGAGTAATCGTCACCAACACCACGTTCCGCCTGGCCCCGTGGGCTGATGTCCTGTACGCCATGGATTTGGCCTGGTGGCGGCATTACGGTGAGGAAGCCAGCAGGGCCTTTCGGGGTGAGCGAGTGGCCCCGGTACAGGCTCCGGGTGCGCGCCGAGTGCGATTCGAGCATGGCGCGAACTCTGGCCTCGGGGCGATCGCTCTGGCAGCGCACTGGGGCGCATCGCGGATCATCCTCCTCGGGTATGACTGCCAGCACACCGGTGGCCGTACTCATTGGCATGGAGACCATCCGCAGGGGTTGGGCAACGCGGGAGTGGTCAAGCTCTGGCCGGGGCAGTTCGCACAGCTCGCGGGCAGGTTGAAAGGCGTAGAGATCGTGAACTGCTCCCGGGAAACGGCATTGCGCTGTTTCCCGCGTGAGCCATTGGAGGTGGCGTTGTCGAGCCAGAAGAAGCCGGCTCTCTTCGTGGAGGGCATGCACGGCCTTGGGGATAACCTGCATCAAAGGTCGGTGATTCGGCAGTTGATGGAAAAGTATGAGGTCTGGCTTGAGACGCCGTGGCCGTGTCTTTATCACGACATGCCGGGCCTCACGCTGGTTTCAAAGGGCTCGGTACTGCGGACGCAGGCAAAGAACGCTGAGCGGGAAGCTAACCGGTTTATGAAGGCGGCGCCGCCCGCCCAAGCACGGCGGCTGAAGGTGAACTATCCGCCGGATTCGGTCCGTCAGCATGGGTCGGTGCTGGCGGCGATGTCCGCCCAGTGCGGCGTGCGGCCGGCGGATTTCAGACTGCCGATTCCGGACGACTGGTTCGCTCGGGCGGATCAACTGATTGCGCAGTGGCAGCCCGCCAAGCCGTTGATGATCTACCGCCCATTGGTTGAGCGTACGGAGTGGGGCGGTTGCAGGAACCGGAACCCGAGCCACGCGGCCTATGGTGAGTTGTTCCGGGCCATACGGGACCGGTTCTTTGTGGTGAGCGTGGCCGACCTGGTGCCGCGCAAGGAATGGATGGTCGGGCCCGCCGTGGAGGCTGATGTGGCCTATCACGGCGGCGAACTCGATATTGAAGTCCTGGCCGCGCTGACCGCGCGCGCCGGACTGGTCTACACGGCGCCAGGCTTTGCGCTGGTGCTGGCCCAGGCGGTCGGAACACCGGTTGTCGGAGTGTTCGGCGGCTATGAAAGGTCTTCGTCGTTTGCGGCTGGTGCGGCGTACACGCCCACGCTCGGGATAGACACCATCAAACCTTGTGATTGCTTCTCGCACACCCATCGCTGTGAGAAGCGGATTGATATGCCGAGCGCGACGCGCCGGTTACTGGAGTTCGTGCATGAACATACAGCGCAACCGCAGGTCTGTTGAGATCACGCCGCGCGCGTACGACCTCGAGGGCCTGCCAACGCGGTATTTCCACCCGGGCGAGATCGAGGTCTTGATGCACCTGATCGAGTCTGTCGCGGCTTCGGTAGTGATCGAGTTTGGGGTGAACAATGGCCGAACGCCGGCTGCTGTACTCCGGAATGTTCAGTCCATCACCAATTATGTCGGCATCGACGTGACGCGCGACTACAGAACGATCATGCCGGCGCAGCGAAAGGAGATCCCGATCAAGCCCGGGCGCCTGGCGGCTCATGATCCGCGCTTCCAGCTCATTGTGCGCAGGCGCGGGAGCTTCGACCTGACGCCGGCCGATCTCCCGCAGGCCGATGTGGCGTTTATCGACGCAGATCATTCCCGCCAGGGGGTGATGAACGACTACTCCCTAGCGCGCAAGGTGGTCCGGCCGGGCGGAATCATCGTATTCCACGATGACAACTGCCTGCCGACCGTAGAGGTCACCCAGACGCTGAATGACCTTTGCGACGAAGGCCGGGAGATTGTCCACGTTGCCGGTACGTGGTTGGCCTACGAGAGGGTGTGATGTCCATCGTTTCCCTCGAGCAGGCCAAGCAGCACGTCCGCGTTGACCACGACGACGAGGACGCGCTGATCCAGATGTGGGTGAACGCCGCGGAGGAACTCGCCGTCAGTTTCCTGAACCGGAATGTCTTTGCGTCCCAGGAGTCCATGGAGACGGCAATCGACGCGGGAACGGCCGGGGAGTGCCCGATGGTGGCGAACGATCTGTTCCGTGCTGCGGTGCTGTTGACCGTCGGCCACCTCTACGCGAACCGGGAAGACGTGATCACCAAGGGGACTCCCGTAGCCCTACCGATGGGGGCCGAGCGGTTGCTGATCCCGTTGCGAGTCCACATGGGGGTATGACGTGGAGGAACGCTTGATCCAAGCGCTCGAGGCGCACACCGCTGCGCTGCAGGCCCAGACCCGGTCGCTTGAGTACTTCGCCCACGCTGTAATGTCCCTGGCTGCGGCCCTCGCCGAGAATGAAGGACTGGACGACGCAGTGCCTGGTACGTATCTCGATGGGAGCCCGCGGTAATGGAAGCAGGACGCCTAAGGCACCGCGTGACGTTGCAGAAGTCCTCGCCGTATTTGCGAGGCTGTGCCTGGAGCACGACCAGAATCAGACACGTGGAGTGGAGCCGACAGAGCAGCACTAACGTCACTGTCACGGATTCCCGGCCTCTTGCCCCAGCACATCTGCGCCATTGACAGCGGTAGAGCCAACGCACTCCTTCCCTGCGGCCCGGCACATCACGGATTGACGCAGTACTTTCCGATGCAACTTTCTGAGGTTCTCCCCATCGGTCCACTTCAGATCTCGATAGCGGCCCTTCGCGACATCAGCAACCCACGACTGCGGCTTCCCGCCCAACGCGGCCGCTATCCTGGTTTGGGTCCAACCAGCCTTCTGGAGGTCTGCGACAAGGTTCTTCCAGTCCACACCCTATTTAAGCGCAATTACGATTGTTAAGCAAGCGCCATTGCGATTGAAGCCAATATCACAATTGCGCTATGGACACACTTGGAAAGCGGCTAGCAGCTGCCCGTGAAAAGAAAGGACTCTCCCAGGCGGCCCTAGCCAAACGTGTTGGGGCTGGACAGTCGACCATTGCGAGTATCGAGAGCCGGAACAAGGATGCGTCGGGGCTTCTGCTGCTACGGATAGCCCGGGTCCTCGGCGTTGACCTCGTGTGGCTTATCGAGGGGGGCGAACCGGCGCAAAGCGTGAATGAGCCGCCCCTGCAATATGAAGAGTGGCCTTTTCAGTCGATTTCGAAGGAGCTCGTCCTATCCCTGACGCCCAAGCAGCGGACTCATTTGGAAGATGGGATGCGGATAGCGCTAGCTACAATGGGCGTCGAGCCGGAATCGAAGAAAAGCGCGGCCTAAGCTGCGCCTGGCGTGGGTCAACAAAAATTTTTTGCCCGGCACGTAACCATTTGAATATATTGAGTCAGAAAGCAACCGGCATTTCGGGGGAGGACAAAGAGGATGTCAGTGTTCCGCGCTGCCGCAGTAATAATCGGGATGGTCCTGGGCCTTGCGTGGGTCGGGCAAACATTCTTCTCTGGCCGCTCGACCCCTAAGTCTGACCCCAACATCACTGAGATCCTGAAAGAACGGCTGAAGGAGCAAAAGTCTGCCTCCGTACTCAGCGAGCGGATCGCCACACGGGATGGCGGTGTCGTCGTCTCTCCAGAAGCAGAGGCGGAATTTCAAAAGCTGACCCTGCCGAAGTGGAAGTACGCTAGCGAAAACGATGAGATGCGCGGTGTCACTAACCGGTGGGCAGAGCTCGAATCCGAGAGCATCTTGCAGCTACCTTTCCCGTATAACGGTGGAAGTCGCCTCCAGATCACACTCCGCAGCAGGCCGAAGCTGGACGGCGAGTCCGTGATGATCTCACTCTCGAAGGGCCAACTCAGCTGCTCATCCTATGACGGCTGTAAGGTCACTGCCAAATTCGATGACGGGCCGATATTGAACTACAAGGCCAACCCAGCACGGGAAATGTCAAACCTGGTATTCATCACCGATAAGAAGGGGTTCACCGGCCGCCTTCGTAAGGCGCAACAGGTCATTCTTGAGGTCTACGTCTGGCAGCACGGACCGGCTCGCTTCACCTTCCAACCCGCTGGATTGGAATGGTAAAGAGAAGCCCCCCTCGTCACCCGAGACTGCTTCGGAGGAATTAATGGACTTAGTACAACCGATCTTCCTCGCCCTTGCTGTCGCGTTTGGCGTCATCCTCGTCATTTCATGGATCTGCTTGCCTTTTGCGCTGTTTGGCATCAAGGGGCGACTCGACAACATCATTCGTCTGATGGAGCAGGAGCGCGACAAGAAGCAGCGCGTTGACCCGCAGCCTTAGGATGACTGAGTCTGTCCGGTGTTCATCACCGAGCGCCCCCCCCAAGAAGCAGCTCCACCGCTGCCAGCACAAGGCGCAATTCGTGGGTTATCAACATCTGCCGCGGCCGCCGATATGCAGTGTT
>JADGHX010000006.1 GCA_019683695.1 Steroidobacteraceae bacterium | reverse complement strand
CGCCCCGTAAAGGATCGCCAGGAAGCGATTGCCTTCGGTGCAGGAGGCGGTATCAGGCACGTGCTCGGCGTTCGCGCTCACAGCGCATCACCCGCCGCATGCGATGCCACGCTGCCGGTCGATGACACGGACGGGCCGCTTGCCGTGGCATCGTCGGCCACGCGTCCGTCGTGCAACCGGATGATTCGCCGGCAATGGGCGGCAATGCCCGGATCGTGCGTCACGATGACGAGCGTGTGGCCTTCCGCGTTCAACTCCGCGAACAGCGCCATGATCTCCTTCGCGGTGCGGCTGTCGAGATTGCCGGTGGGCTCATCGGCGAGCAGCAGCTCCGGCCGCCCGACGAGCGCACGGGCGATGGCCACGCGCTGGCGCTGCCCGCCCGAGAGCTCGTTCGGTTTGTGATTCATGCGCTCCTGCAGCCCCACACGCGCCAACGCTTCCCTCGCACGCGCCCGGCGCACCGCGGGCGCGATGCCGCGATAGATGAGCGGCTGCGCAACGTTGTCGAGCGCCGACACGCGCGGCATGAGATAGAAATTCTGGAACACGAAGCCGATCTTCCGGTTGCGCACGCGTGCGAGCGCATCCTCGTCGAGCCCGGCGACGTTCTCGCCATCCAGCAGGTAGTCCCCGGTCGTGGGGCTGTCGAGACAGCCGAGGATGTTCATGAGCGTGGACTTGCCCGAGCCGGAGGCGCCCGTCAGCGCCACGAGCTCGCCGCGCGCGAGCTCGAGACTCACATCGACGAGGGCGGGCAGCGCCTCCGTGCCCAGGCGGTATGTCTTGCTCACGCCCTTGAGTGCGATCATCGGCATGGATCAGTTCCGGGTCATCTGCGTCGCGGCGGGCGCGGAGTGCGACACCGAGATGCGATCCCCATCCTTGAGGAACCGAAGAATCTTCGCGGGCCCGGTGACGATGGATTCGCCGGCAGTGAGCCCGCGCACGATCTCGATGTACGTGTCATCTGCGATGCCCGTCTCGACGGAGCGCTTGCGCGCCCGGCCACCCTCCACGACGAACACGCTCGCGGCCGCGCGCTTGTTCGTCCCTGTCTGCTCGTAGCGAACGGCCTGAACGGGCACCGCCAGGGCCTTCGACCCTTTGCCGCTGCGCGTGGCGATCTCCACGCGGCAGCTCATGCCGGGATGGAACCTGAGGTTCTGATTCCCGGCGAGCCGGATTTTCACCGGGTAGGTCTTGCTCTGCCCGGCGGCCTGCCGCGGCGAGAGCGCGACATGCTCGACGGTGCCCTGCCAGGACTGATCCGGAAATGCGGCAGGCACCACGCTTGCCGACTGCCCGACGGCAACGCGCGCAATGTCGGTCTCATCGACATTCACTTCGGCAAACATGCTGCGGGTGTCGGCCACGGTCATGAGGTCCGAGCCCGCGATGCTCATCGCGCTCGGCACGGCGGTTTCCCCCACCTCGATGAGCACCGCCGTCACCGTGCCCGAGATGGGCGCACGAAACTCGGTTTTCGCAAGCCGCTCGCGCGCCTGCTTCAGTTGCGCTTCCGTCTGCTTCAGCATCTCGAGGCTCGTGTTGAGCTCGACTTCGGCCAGCTCGCGCTGGTAGGCGACATCGTCGTACGTGTTGGTGTCGATGAGGCCTTGCGCCTTGAGCGCCTGGAAGCGCTCCCACTTCGCCTGCTGATTCCTGAGCGTCACGCGCTGGCGCTCGATATTGAGCTGCGACTGCCGCAATGCCGCCTCGAGCTGCGCGATCTCGGCGAGCGCCGCCGTGGGATCGAGGCGCAGCAGAAGCTGCCCCTGCTCCACGTAGTCCCCCTCCTTCACGAGCACTTCGCGCACACGGCCGATGACCTCCGGAACCAGCTTCACCTCGCTCTGGTACGTGAGCGTCCCCGAAGCCAGGATGGACGGAGAGATCGCCCGCAGGCTCACCTCTTCCGTCTCGACGGCCTGCGGCTCGCTGCGGGCGAGTTTTAGCCCGACAGGAACGATGATCACGGCTGCGATGAGCGCCGCGATGAGCCATCTGCGGGTCGTCACGGGGTCACCGGAAGCTGAACGCCGCCCAGATGCCGATCACGAGCACCGCGGGCAGCAGGCCGAACACGGCGCTGAACAGAACCGAACGCCCTGACCACACCTTCACACCGAGCACCGTCAGCCACCAGACGAGCACCTGGAACAGGTTCAACGAGGTGAGCAGGGAATAGCCGGGCTCCTGCATCTTCCGGTGGAAGAACAGCTCGTTGAGCGAGGCCGGCTGGAGCGCGCCCGGATCCATGCGGCTCGCATCACCGAGCAGCAGCAGAAGGAACGAAGGGATGAGCGACAGAACCTGCGGCGCATTCACCCACAAGGCGAAGGCGAACCACTGGCGGAACGTGCACTGGACGCTCGTGACGTGCCCCGCCAGCGTGTAGTACCCCGCCTCGATCAGCCGGATGATGAGAATCGCACAGACGCTCCCGATGACCGAGATGGCCAGGATCGGTCCGCGCGCGATCGGCATTGCACCTTGCGGTGCCTGCCCGTTGAGCTGCGCACCGCTCAGGATCATCTGGCGGAACCATTCGAGGTCCACGGCCGAGTAATACCACGCGACGACGGCTGCGTTGCCGATCAGCAGGAGCCAGAGGGGAAGCGCGAACCGAGGATGCTCGCGCAGTCGCTCGAACGCCATGCGGGGCTGCGTAAGCAGCAGGCCCGCGAGCTCCAGATTCTTCAAGCCTTTCCCCCCTCTTGTTCTGGTGTGCTGGCGGGCTTGCCCGGCAAGCGGTGCGACCGCTGCCGTGGGCGCCTCACAAGACCTTGCCGCGCCCTTGTCGTCGTCGCGAAAGAGCCCTGGAAGAGAGCACCGCCGATTGTCGGGGCAAGCTTGGCGGGCGCGAGCCCGACTCGTCAATTGTCCCTCCGACGTATACGAAGGGGACGTATACGCAGGAGATTCAGCGCCCCTGTATCCAAGGGGGGAGCACGGGGCGTCAACGGCGAGCCGGGCTCGCGCCGACCGTCGCGGCGAACTCGGGTTTCGTCTCCGTGAGGATCTCGAGAATGTTGGCACGATCCGCCGGCGAGAGGTGCGCGAACGTCTGGGACGTGTCGCGCCCGGAGAGCACTTCCCCGAGCCGGTTGTAGATGTACTTCCGCGCGTAGTCGGGAAGGCCGTCGAACCCCTCGGAATAGATGAGGTAGCTCAAGGGGTACTCGAACAGCCGCGTGGTGAGATTCAGCTTGCGGAGCGAGCGGCCACGCGAATCGTAGGGCCCGCGCGCCTCGAACGCCTTCTCGAAGCCCGCGGTGCCGGTGATCTTGTCCGTGAGTGGCGCGGAGTCGACGAACAGCAAGCCCTCCACCACCGGCTCGATCATCGCCTTCAGCGCGCGCTGCACCTTCGGTGAGAACTGGTCCCAGCTGGCATTCGCGGCCGCAGCGCCGTGCTCGCGGGCCACGAGCGTGCGCGCCTTGAAATTGAGTCTCGTGATGAGGCTGTGCATGTACGCCTGATGCTCGAACACGAGCAGCGCGACGATGTCACTGGTGTTCCGCAGGTACGGGCTCGTATCGAACAGGCCATCGAGCGTGCGCAGGTTTCCTCGCCGCGACTTCTCGACGCCCTCGAACTCGCGCGCGCTGTGCGCGATGATGTTTCCGAGATGCACCTGCTTGCCATGCAGGCCGCTCACGTACCAGCCGCCCCACCGCTGGGAAATAGGCGTGGCGTCCGTCGTGTCCCGGGAGAGATTCGGCACGAGGAACTCGCCATTCGTCGCAACGAGCGTGGAGACGAAGAGGAACCGGGGCACGCCGCCGCCGGACATGGAATACGTATCGTGGCAGGTGAGACAGCGATGCATCTCACGGTCGAGGTGCAGCGGGCCGCCTTCCACGTTATGCATGCTGTAGAACACCGGCCCCTTGTCGCGATCCATGGTGACGAACTCGAGCAGGTCGGAGTTCTGCACCCAGGCCACGTAGGTCTCGTCATTGAAGTAGATGGCCCGCGGGTGGTCGGGATCGATCACGTCCTTCTGCAGGCTCGTCTTGGAGTGCACGAGCGTCTGCGAGCTGGGGTCGATGCCGAGCGCCTTGAGAATGGAATCGAGATACCCGCGCGGCGGGTGGTACTCGAGCTTCACTTCTCCACGATCGATGCGCTCCTGCAAGCGCGCGATGTCGTTCTGCACGGCCTTGCCGGAGTAATCGATCACGGGGTAATCCCAGTCGTACCGCAAGGCGGTGCGCGCCGGGGCCGGGACACTGCGACTGGAGGCCGCCGATGGCGAAACCCGTTCCACGCTGGAGATGCTCGCCGGTTCCGCGGACGACAGCGTTGTGACTGCCACGCTGCTCAAGAGAGCAAGGGCTGCTGCGCGTGCCCCGCTTCCGACGTGCGTGTCTCGTTTCATCATCAGAGCGTCTCCTGCGACGCTGCGCGATCCTCTGCCGCGAGCTCGCGGCGCTCCGGGAGGCTTGCCGCGAATCGCCGGGGAATTCCGGTCGTCGCGGCGGAAAAGATATATACCGCATGCATCTATTTGCAATGCCGTGGTTCGCTCGGATTCGAGACGATTGCGCCTTGCACCGGCTCGTGGTCGCGCGCATTCGCAGCTTGTTCCGCAGGGAGTGAGCTGCTGTGCAACCGAGCTGAAAGTGCTACGTAGTTCTACGCTGGAAATTGATGGAGATCACGCTGCGCTCCCCGCTCACGGGAGCTGCCCGAGTTGCCCGCGGCGGCCCGTCCTGGCACGTCGACACGCAGGCATTCGGCCGTGCTTTGCTGTATCGTGCGTGCATCTATTACGGGGGGCCGGCCGCCGGCGTCCACGAATATGCATCTGACCACGTACACGGATTACGCGCTTCGCGTGATGATGTATCTGGCCCTCACCTGGCAGGAGGGCCGCGGCGCCACCATCGACGAAATGGCCCGCGCGTACTCCATCTCGCGCAACCACCTCACGAAGATCGTGCACGAGCTGGCGCAACAGGGCTTCATCGAGACCACGCGCGGCCGCGCCGGCGGCGCGCGGCTGGCGCGCCCTCCCGGGCACATCTCGGTGGGCACGATCGTGCGCGCGGCGGAGAAGGATTTCGCCGTGGTCGCATGCCACGACACGCGCACTCCGTACTTCTGTGCAATCCTCCCCGCGTGCAACCTGCGCAGCGGCTTGCGCCGGGCGATGGATGCCTTCCTCTACGAGCTGGACAAGATGACGCTGCAGGAGGCGATCTCGGCGCCCAAGGTGGCTGCATCGCTTCTGGGCACGAGCGAGCACAAGGAAATCGTGGTCCCGGTCGACAAGCTCACCGTGAGAGGCGCTCGTGCCGGCCACTCTGCCAATGCGCGCGCGCCTGTGGCGGGCCCGGCGGATGTCAGGGCGGCGGGCAAACCGGTACGCCCCACGGGCCGCGCGCGACCCGGCCGCCACAAGAAAGCACGCGCCCGCGCGGAGTGAGCGGCACGCCTCACGCGCGAAGCTTGGCCTCGAGCGTGATGTCCGTTCCCGCCAGGGCCTTCGATACGGGGCAATTCGCTTTTGCCGACTCCGCGTGCTTCACGAACGTGGCGTTGTCCGTTCCGGGGACATCCGCTTCGCACACGAGGTGACTGCGCGTAATCGCGAATCCGCCATCCTTCGGGGCGATCGTCACATGCGCCGTGGCATCCACGTACCGCGGTTTGAGACCCGCTTCCGTCAACGCCAACGAGAGCGCCATGGCGAAGCAGCTCGCGTGAGCCGCGCCCAG
Source organism: Steroidobacteraceae bacterium (assembly GCA_019683695.1). Taxonomy (GTDB): domain Bacteria; phylum Pseudomonadota; class Gammaproteobacteria; order Steroidobacterales; family Steroidobacteraceae; genus JADGHX01. The sequence goes on along the minus strand of JADGHX010000006.1, from coordinate 61,970 downwards.
CAGCTCTTCCGGATTGGTGCCGGCGCCCTCGCCGAACCGCGACTGGAACGAGTACGGCGCGTTGAAATGCCCACCCGCAAAATCGACCGTGCCCTTGCCTTCCCTGAGCGTGCCTTCCCATCGCGCGTGCGCTTGTCTCGTGGCCATGATGCGCTCTCCTCAAGTGTCCCGGATAACCATTCTCCGATCGTGGCGCGGCCGCAAACCGCATTCCCGCGTTCGCCTCGTGGAGCGCGAGAGCGGCCGCGCTCTCGCGCGACGCACGCAATCCGTCTACTCGCCTAGAATCCGCGTCGGCGGATACGGCGACGTGTCCAGAGAACCGAGCAGATCAGTCAGAAAGGGGGGCCCATGGAGCGACTCCGCATTCGCGTCGCGCTGACGGCGGCGGCAGTTGCATTGGGAGCGTTGGCCGGTTGCACCGGCTCCAACGCGGATTCTTCAGCGGCGGGGCAAGCAGCAGCGGGCTCCGGCCCGGGCGCGCAGAACGGCTACGCCGAGATCGCGAAGCTTCCGGACTGGAGCGGCGTGTGGGAGCCGGTGGCTCGCCCGGGTCGTGGCGGCCCTCCGCCGGAACCCCCCAAGGTGACGCCCGCCTACGCGGCCCAGTACGCCGCGTACCAGGAGAAGAACCGCACCACGCCCGGCATCAACTTCATCTCCAACGTCGCGAACTGCGTGCCGCCGGGGCTTCCCGGGAGCATGCTGCAGCCGTATCCGATCGAGTTCCTGTTCTCGCCGGGGCGCGTGACGATTCTCATCGAGACGTATTCGCTCGTGCGCCGCATTTACACGGACGGATCCCCCCTGCCGGAGAATCCGGATCCCACCTACCAGGGCACCTCGGTCGGCCACTGGGAAGGTGACACGCTCGTCGTGGAGACGATCGGCATCCTGCCCGAGACCAGCCCGCTGAGCGGCATCAACGGGCACAGCGACAAGCTCCGAATCACCGAACGCATCCGCCTCGTCGAGCCCGACGTGCTGGAGATCGTCACCACGCGCGAGGACCCCGAGGTGTTCGTGGAGCCCTACACCACCACGGCACGCTACCAGCGCCACCGTGACTGGAAGATGATGGAATACATCTGCGCTCAGAATAACCGGGACAGCGTGGACGAGCATGGCAATCCCGGTATCAACATCGAGCGCAAGCCAGGAGAGTAGAACGTGAACGTCCAGATGCTGATGCGGGCAGCCCTCGTCTGCCTCGTGACCGTCCTCGCCAGCGCGCCGGGCGCGGCCCACCACTCCACCGCGATGTTCGAGTGGGGCAAGGAAATGACGCTCGAGGGCGTCGTGGACAAATACGAGTGGACCCAGCCACACACGTTCATCTGGCTCAACGTCACCGGCAAGAACGGCAAGGCCGAGCAGTGGGCCTTCGAGGGCATGAGCCCGAGCTGGCTCGGCCGCCGCGGCTGGAACTCGCGCACGCTCAAGCAGGGCGACGCGCTGAAGATCGTCTATTACCCGCTCCGCGACGGGCGCAAGGGCGGGTTCTACGTCCGCGTCATCCTGCCGGACGGGCGCAAGCTCGAGGCCATGCCGCAACGCTCATCCTGACGGGTGCGCGGGCCTCGGCGATCACGAGGCCTTCTGCGCAAAGCGCGCGAGCGCGGCGTGCAGCTCGTCGAACGGCTCGATGAACTTGCGTACGCCCTCGCGCTCGAGCTGATGCCTCACCGCCTCCGGATCGATCCCGAGCGACTCGAGCTCGCGCAGCACCGCACGCGCGCCGTCGGGATCGTCCGTGACGCGCAGCGCCGGCTGGCCATGATCCCGATACGCATCGAGCGTGCTCCGGGGCATGGTGTTCACGGTGTGCGGCCCGATGAGCGGCTCGACATACTTCGTGTCGGGGTATGCAGGGTCCTTCGTTGAAGTAGACGCCCACAGCAGCCGCTGCACGCGCGCGCCCCGATCCGCAAGCCTGCTCCAGCGTTCGCTGGCCATCCATTCCTGCATCACGCCGTACGCGCAGCGCGCGGACGCGATCGCCGCCTGCCCACGTAACCTGCGTGCTTCGGGTGTGCCGAGCGCGTCGAGCTTTTTATCCACGAGCGTATCGATGCGACTCACGAAGAAGCTCGCGACGGAGGCCACGCGATCGAGCGGCGCACCCTCGCGTGCACGCTGCTCGAGCCCGCTCAGGAACGCGTCCACGACTTCGCGATAGCGGGTGAGCCCGAAGAGCAGCGTGACATTGACGTTCACGCCTTCCGCGATGAGCGTGCGGATGGCGGGCAGCCCGGCCCGCGTCGCGGGCACCTTGATCATGGCGTTCGGCCGATCGAACGCGGCCCACAGGCGCCGGGCTTCCCGCAACGTGGCCTCGGTGTCATCCGCAAGATGCGGCGAGACCTCGAGGCTCACGAAGCCGTCGTGGTGAGCGCGGCTTTGATAGACGGGGCGCAGCAGATCTGCCGCCGCGCGCACGTCGGCGAGCGCCAGCGACTCGTAGATCGCGCCAGACCCCACCCCCTTGCGGGCCAGTGATTCGATGTCGGAACGGTATTCGGCGCCCGACTCGATGGCCTTCGCGAAGATCGCCGGGTTCGAGGTGACGCCCGCAAGTCCGTCCTCGTCGATGAGCCTGAGGAAGGTGCCATCCCGCAGCCAGATTCTGCGGATATCGTCCAGCCACAGGCTCTGCCCGAGCTCCGTCAGGGCTCGCAATGGATTTCTCTGCCGCGCCGTGCTCATCACGCACCCCGCTTTCGTCACGCGTCACCGCATCCGACCACGCCGCTTCCCATCGGTGCGCGCAAGACAACAAATGCGCACCGCGCGGGAAATGATCCGCACCGGCGGGGCGCCAAACTTGCTGGGGCGGCACGTCTGCCCACGCATTGAGCCCGCACAGGAGAGCACGAGCCGTGAAAAAGACCGCCCGCAACCCCGATGAGCTCGCCGTCCGTCAGAAGGCCCCGCTGATTCCGCCCACCGACCTGTCGCCCGCGGCGGTGAAGGACATCTCCGGCGCCCTGAACGCGATGCTTGCGGATGTGTTCTCGCTCTACCTCAAGACGAAGAATTTTCACTGGCACATGAGCGGCCCGCACTTCCGCGATTATCACCTGCTGCTCGAGGAGCAGGCGTCCCAGATCTTCGCCATGACGGACCCGATCGCCGAGCGTGTACGCAAGCTCGGCGGAACCACGATCAAGTCCGTCGGTCATATCGCCCGGCTGCAGCGTCTCCCGGACAACGACGCGGAGTATGTGCAGCCGCTCGACATGCTTGCCGAGTTGACGGAAGACAACAAAACCCTCACATCGCACCTGCGCCAGACGCACCACGTGTGCGAGGAGCATGGCGATGTCGCGACCACGAGCCTGATCGAGGTCTGGATCGATGAGACGGAACGCCGCACATGGTTCCTTTACGAGGCGAGCCGCCGTGGTGACGCCACGGGGCATTGACGCGTCATGAAGTGGCCGGGCAGCGGCAGCTCCTCGCGAACCCCGCTCGGGTTCCCGGGTGCGCGCCGGCCGCCCGCGCCGCAGGGCAAACCGCCGGGCGCGACGCCGCCGGGCAAGGACGGCGGCCCGCAAACAGGCTGGCCGTCCGGCCGCATGTGGCTGGTGTTCGCGCTCGTGCTGCTCGCGAACTTCGCGATCACGCGGTTTTTCGCGCCCGGCGCGGAAACCCCGATCACCGTGCCGTACACGGTGTTCAAGCAGCAGGTGACGAGCAACAACGTCGAGGCCATCTACAGCCGCGGCGAGGTGATCGAGGGGCGTTTCATCAAGCCGGTGACGTATCCCACGCCCGGCTCGCGCGAGGCCCGGGAGGACAAGCTCGCATTCGGTCCGCGCCCCGAGCCGCGCACGGCGCGCGCCTTCAAGACCACGCTGCCGGCGTTCGTCGATCCGGGGCTCGAGGCGCTGCTGATCGCGCACAACGTCGAGATCAGCGCCACGCCCATGCAGAACGGCGGCAATCCGCTGGTCACGTTCCTGCTGGGCTTCGGCCCCGCGCTGCTCATCATCGGCTTCTACGTGTGGTTCTTCCGCCGTGCCCAGAAGAGCGGTGGTCTCGGCGGCTCACTCATGGGCATCGGCCGCAGCAAGGCGCGCCGCTATGACAAGGAACGGGACACGAAAGTCACCTTCGACGACGTGGCCGGCATCGATGAAGCCGAGAACGAGCTGGTGGAGATCGTCGAGTTCCTGAAGAACCCCGAGAAGTACACGCGCCTCGGCGGCACGGCGCCCAAGGGTGTGCTGCTCGTGGGCGCGCCGGGCACCGGCAAGACGCTGCTCGCCCGGGCCGTGGCCGGCGAAGCGGGCGTGCCCTTCTTCTCGATGAGCGCGGCCGAGTTCGTCGAGATGATCGTGGGAGTGGGGGCGGCGCGCGTGCGCGATCTGTTCCGGCAGGCGCGCGAGAACGCGCCCGCGATCATCTTCATCGACGAGCTCGATTCCATCGGCCGCGCGCGCGGCCAGGTGGCGTTGGGCGCCGCGAGCGAGCAGGAGCAGACGCTCAACCAGATCCTCACCGAGATGGACGGCTTCTCGAGCCGTGAAGGCATCATCGTGCTCGCCGCAACCAACCAGCCGGATGTGCTCGACAAGGCGCTGCTGCGCCCGGGCCGCTTCGACCGGCGCGTCGTCGTGAACCTGCCGGACAAGACCGGTCGCGAAGCCATCCTCAAGGTGCACACGCGCAACGTGCCGCTCGCCCCCGACGTGAATCTCGGCGAGATCGCCGCCGCGACACCGGGCCTGGCCGGTGCGGACCTGAGGAACCTCGTCAACGAGGCGGCCCTGCTCGCTGCGCGACGCGAGCAGAACGACGTGCGCTCGAAGGACTTCTTCGACGCGCTCGAAAAAATCGTGCTCGGTCCGGAACGGCCGATCCTCCTGAGCCGCGAAGACAAGGAGCGCATCGCCTACCACGAGAGCGGCCATGCGATTCTCGCCCTGCTCGTGCCGGGCGCGGACCCGGTGCATCGCGTGAGCATCGTGCCGCGCGGGCAGGCGCTCGGCGTCACGTATCAGCGGCCCGAGAGCGATCGCTACAACTATCCGGAGGCGTATCTGCGGGCGCGCATCATCGGGATGCTGGGCGGACGCGCCGCGGAGGAAATCGTGTACGGCACGCGCACCACCGGCGCCGAAAACGACATCGAGCAGGCGACGCAGCTCGCGCGCAACATGGTGACGCGCTGGGGCATGAGCGACAAGGTGGGCATGGTGTCCCTCGCGCCACGGCAGAATCCGTTCCTGCCCGGCATGGACTACGGTGCCGCGAAGCCCTTCAGTGAGGACACGGCCCGCATCATCGATGCGGAAGTCCGCGGGATCATCAACGACAGCCTGTCACAGGCGCGCAAGCTTCTCACCACACACCGCAAGGCGCTCGATGCGCTCGTGCACGCGCTGCTCGAGCACGAGACGCTCGACGAACAGCAGATCCTCGAGGTGACGGGCCTTCCGCCCGCACCGCCCCTCGAGACCGCACCGCGCACCGTCGCGAACGCCGACCTGCGCCGCGCGTAGCCCGCAGCGTCACGCGTCACATTTTCCTGGACTGAATTTGGGCTGAGGCGGTGCACCCGCCAGTCAGGCAATCCAAATCCCCACCGGGCTTGCGGCAGAATTGCGCCCCACGTTGCGGGTCGTCCCGGACGAGAACGAGGATTGCCATGAGTCGGATACGTGTGATCGCCGCCGCCGGCGTGCTTGCGGCAGCGGGCTGGTACTTCCTGCCACAGATCGTCGAGCACGTGGCGCGCGTCGAGGCCGCGCCGCGCCCGGTCGTGCCGCGCGGCGAGCTCACCGAAGAGGAAAAATCGAACATCGCGATGTTCGAGGCCGCGAAGGGCTCGGTGGTGTTCATCTCCACCGCCGAGCGCGTCGTGGACATCTGGACGCGCAACGTGCTCACCGTGCCGCGCGGCACGGGCTCCGGATTCATCTGGGACGAGCAGGGCCACGTCGTCACGAATCTGCATGTGATCGAAGGCGCGGGCGAAGCGAACATCAAGCTCGCCGATGGGCGCAACTATCCCGCAACGCTCATCGGCGCGAGCGCCGCGCACGACATCGCGGTGCTGCGCATTCGCATCCCGTCGAATCCGCCGGCGCCCATTCCGGTCGGCACGAGCGCCGATCTGCAGGTGGGGCAGAAGGTGTTTGCCATCGGCAATCCCTTCGGTCTCGACTGGTCGCTCACGACGGGCATCGTCTCCGCGCTCGATCGCTCGCTCACGGGCGACAACGGCGTCGTCATCCAGCATCTCGTGCAGACGGACGCCGCGATCAATCCCGGCAACTCCGGCGGCCCGCTGCTCGACAGCGCCGGCCGGCTCATCGGCATGAACACGGCGATCTACAGCCCATCGGGCGCCAGTGCCGGTGTGGGCTTCGCGGTGCCGGTCGATACCATCAACCGGGTCGTGCCGCAGATCATCGCCACGGGGCACTACGCGCCCCCTGCGCTCGGCATCGAGACCGATGAGCTCCTGAGCCGCGCGATCGCGCGGCAGCTCGGCGTCCGTGGCGCCGCCGTGCTGCGCGTTCCGCCGAACAGCGCGGGCGCTCGCGCAGGGTTGCGCGGCGCGCGCGTCGGCCGGCGGGACACCATCATTCCCGGCGACGTCATCACCGCGGTGGATGGCAAGGAAGTGGACAGTGTCGCGCGCCTGCTCGCACGGCTCGACGACTACCGGCCCGGCGACGTCGTGAAGCTCACCGTCTGGCGTGATGGCGAGGAGATCGAGCTGCGCGCCACGCTGCAACGGGGAGATTGAGCGCAACCCCGCCGCCACGTTGCCGTTGCGGCGCACGGCGCTCGACCGTCTCCGGCTGGCTACGTGTTGAGAGGTAAGTACATTGCCGCCAGACTCCCGCCACCGAGCCTGCGATGACACCGGCGGTGACCAAAATGGGGACGCACCGGTGAAAGCGTCGAGTGTGTCGCGCTGGCGGGTAACGTCTGGGTTCTTGTTCACGCGAGGCGATGTCGGCAACTCCGCTGCCCCATCGCCGTTGATCCGGGTACGCCAAACGGGGGGTCGCACCATCCACGCCCGGGTCTGCCATGCTGCAGGCACGCACCCCTGCACTCGCGCACACCCGGACGTGCCCGCCACCCGTACCCTCGACGCCCGATCCGCCGAACCGGCCCTTCCAAACCGGTTTCGGCCGTCCCCGCCACCTCCTCTCCACGAACAAACCAAAGCCCAACACGCGCGCCCCGAAAAGAAGCCACGCGCGCGACGCTCAGCGAGCGAACCCAGAGCGCCCGAACGCGACACGACACTCAGCGAACGAAGCCAGAGCACCCGAACGCGGCACGACCCTCAGGAAACGAAGCCACAGCGCCCAAGCCCGGCACGAGGCGAGCGGACGTGCGAGGGTGTGACGGGAGCTTCCGGCGCGCAGGCACGCAGCCGCCCGCGCGTTTCCCAACCGAAGCCTCTGCGCAACTCGCCCACCCACTCCCTCATTCAGACGAGCACCGGGCGGCGGCCCTCTACTGCATCAGCCGATCCCGCGCGCCGGTTGCGAGCGGCACACCCTCGCGCGGCCGATCGCCACCCTACCGAAGCCGCCATCTTCACGAACGAAGCCACTTCACGAACGAACCCACGCCTGAGCCGCAGCTCTAGTCCAGGCAAACCGCCTCGCCCTGGGCACAGCAATCCGCGATAGGCACCCGCACGCCGCGACCGGCCTCGTCACCTCAGCGATTGCAGGAACAAACTTCGCTCACCCCCCGCGCGTGACGCAAAAACATCGGACCCGCGCATGAGCGCCACAGGCGCACTCGCCCAACTCTCCCCCCGCGACTACGACGCAGTGCTGTTCGACCTGGACGGCGTGCTCACCCCCACCGCGAGCGTGCATGCCGCCGCATGGAAGAAGCTGTTCGATGACGTTCTCCGCGCCCGATCCGAGCGCACAGGCGAGCCCTTCGTGCCATTCGACATCGCCTCGGACTATGCGCGATACGTCGATGGCAAGCCGCGCCAGGAGGGCGTGCTCGCATTCCTCGCGGCGCGCGGCATGACATTGCCGCTCGGGCATCCGGAAGATCCGCCAGGCAACGACACCGTTCACGCGCTCGGCCATCTCAAGGACACGTACTTCCTCCGCAGCCTGAAGGAACAGGGCGTGCAGCCATTCGAGGGCGCGATCGAGCTCACGCGCGCGTTGCGCGCACAGGAAGTGAAAACGGCAGTGGTCTCGTCGAGCCGCAACTGCGAGGCCGTCCTGAAGGCCGCAGGCATCGCAGACCTGTTCGACACGCGCGTCGATGGCAACGATCTCCAGGCCCTGAACCTCGCAGGCAAGCCCGCCCCCGACGCATTTCTCGAAGCGGCGCGTCGTCTGCACGTCGAGCCCGCCCGCGCGGTCGTGGTGGAGGATGCGACGGTGGGCGTGCAGGCGGGGCGCGCGGGCGGGTTCGGCTATGTGATCGGCGTCGATCGCGGCGGCCGCTCTCAGGCGCTGCGCGAAGCGGGCGCCGATGTGGTGGTCAATGTCCTCGGGCAAATCCAGGTGACCGTGGAACCGCCTTCGACCTGGTCCCTCGTCTATGACGGATTCGATCCCGCGCGCGAAGGCATTCGCGAATCCCTATGCGCGCTCGGCAACGGCTACATCACCACACGCGGCGCATTGCCCTGGGCCAACGCGGATGACGTGCACTACCCCGGAACCTATCTCGCCGGCGGTTACAACCGGCTCCGCTCCGAGGTCGCCGGCCGCACAGTCGAGACGGAAGACCTCGTGAACCTGCCGAACTGCCTCAGCATCGGGCTGCGGCTCGGCGCACAGGAATGGCTGGATCTGCGTCGTGTACGCATATTGAGTTACCGTCAGGAGCTCGATCTCCGGTGCGGCACCCTCCTTCGCACTCTCACCGTCGAGGATCCCGCCGGGCGTCGCACCACACTCCGCGAGCGCCGCTTCGTGTCCATGTCCAACATGCATCTCGCGGCGCTGGAAGTTGCCGTGACGGCGGAAAACTGGACAGGACCGATCACCGTGCGCTCCGGCATCGACGGGCGCGTCATCAACGCCGGCGCGCGCTTGTATGCGCATTTCAACAAGTGCCACCTGACGCGCCTCTTGAGCGAGCTCGTCGGTGACGACGGCGTGCAGCTCGAGGTGCGCACTACGCAATCCGATCTCCACATCGCGCAGGCCGCACGCACACGGCTCTTTCGCAACGGTGATCCGGTCACGCCGGCGCGCCGCCTGCTGCGCGAACAGAGCTACATCGGCCAGGAGCTCGAGTGCTCCGTCTCGCAAGGAGACACACTCGTGCTCGAGAAGCTCGCCGTGCTGCACACCTCGCGAGATGCAGCGATCTCCGAGCCGGGCCTTGCGTGCGGCAAGTTCCTCGCCCGGCTGTGCACGTTCGAGGAGGAGCACAAGGCTCACGTGCTCGCGTGGAAACATCTCTGGCGCCGGTTCGACATCCACCTGCGGCCGGCGGCGGACTTCAAGCTGAACATTCCGATGTTGCTGCGGCTCAACATGTTTCACCTGCTGCAGGCCGCGTCGCTCAACTCCATCGGGCTCGATATCGGGGTGCCCGCGCGCGGCTGGACGGGTGAGGCGTATCAGGGCCACATCTTCTGGGACGAGATCTTCATCTTCCCGACGCTCACCTTCCGCACGCCCGAGATCGCCCGCTCACTGCTCATGTACCGCTATCGCCGGCTCGATGAAGCGCGTGCCGCCGCGCGCGCAGCCGGCTACCGGGGCGCGATGTACCCGTGGCAGAGCGGCAGTGACGGGCAGGAAGAAACGCAGAAGGTGAACTTCAACTCCCGCTCGGGCCGATGGGTGCCCGACAACACCCATCTGCAGCGGCATGTCGGCAGCGCCATCGTCTGGAACGTGTGGCAATACTTTCAGATTACGCGTGATATCGAGTTCCTGCAGTTCTATGGCGCGGAGATGATTCTCGAGGTGGCGCGATTCTGGTCCAGCATCGCCACCTTCAACGCCGGGCGCCAGCGCTACGAGATTCACGGCGTGATGGGGCCTGACGAGTTCCACGATGCCTACCCCGGCGCGACCACACCGGGCCTCCGGAACAACGCGTACACGAATGTGATGGCCGTATGGGTGCTGCTGCGTGCGCAGGATGTGCTCGAGTACCTTCCGGACATCCGCCGTGCCGAGCTCATGACGCGCCTCGGCATCACGCAGCAGGAGATCGCACTCTGGGATCACATCACCCGCCGGATGTTCATCCCCTTTCACGACGGCATCATCAGCCAGTTCGAAGGCTACGAGCAGCTCCTGGAGCTCGATTGGCAGCGCTATCGCGAGCGCTACGGCAACATCCAGCGCCTGGAGCTGATCCTCGAAGCGGAGAATGACAGCGCCAACCGATACAAGGTTTCCAAGCAGGCGGACGTGCTCATGCTGTTTTATCTCTTCTCGTCGGAGGAGCTGCGGGCGCTTTTCGAGCGGCTCGGTTACACGTTCGAGTACGAGACCATTCCGCGCAACATCGCCTACTACGACTGCCGCTCCACGCACGGCTCGACACTTTCGCGGGTCGTGCATGCCTGGGTGCTCGCGCGCTCGGATCGACCACGCGCGATGAGGTACTACGCGGAGGCCCTGCAAAGCGACGTGAGCGACATCCAGCAGGGAACGACTGCGGAAGGCATACATCTCGGCGCAATGGCCGGCACGATGGACCTCGTGCAGCGCGTGTCCACCGGCGCCGAAGTCACTGCGGACATCTTGCGCCTGAATCCTCGGTTGCCCGCGGAGCTCGAGCGCCTCGACATGCGCATTCGCTACCGCGGCCACTCGCTCGATCTCCGTTTCACCCGCAAGACGCTCACAGTACGTGGCCGGGAACCGGGCGTTGCGCCGATTCGCCTCGGCGTGCGCGATCAGGTATACGATTTCACGGGCGGCACCACCCGCACGTTCGAGATCGCCGGAGACTGATTGTTCATGGCCCGCGTTCCCCTTTCGATCCTGGACCTCGCGTTCGTTCCTGCCGGCTCCACGCCCGCTGAGGCGCTGCGTCACTCGCTGGATCTGGCCCAGCACGCGGAGCGCTGGGGCTATCACCGCTTCTGGCTGGCCGAGCATCACAACATGCCCGGCATCGCGAGTGCCGCGACCGCCGTCGTCATCGGCTATGTGGCGAACGGCACGCAGCGCATTCGCGTGGGCGCGGGCGGCATCATGCTGCCGAACCACGCGCCGCTCGTGATCGCCGAGCAATTCGGCACGCTGGAATCGCTGTACCCCGGGCGCATCGATCTGGGGCTCGGGCGCGCGCCGGGCACCGATCAGACGACCGTGCGGGCGCTGCGTCGGAATCCCGCGAGCGCGGATACGTTTCCGCGGGACGTGCGCGAGCTACAGGCGTACTTCGCTCCCGCCGAGCCGGGACAGGCGGTGCGAGCCGTGCCCGGCGCAGGGCTCAATGTGCCGCTGTGGATTCTCGGGTCGAGCCTCTTCGGCTCACAGCTCGCGGCCGCCTACGGCCTGCCCTACGCGTTCGCCTCGCACTTCGCGCCGGCTGCGCTGTTCGAGGCGTTGCACGTGTACCGCACCACCTTCGAGCCCTCCGCGCAGCTCGATCGCCCGTACACGATGGCGGGCGTGAACGTGGTTGCGGCGGACACAGATGAGGAGGCGCAGCGGCTCTTCACCTCCGTGCAGCAGCAGTTCACGAACCTGTTCCGCGGCACACCCGGCATGCTGCCCCCGCCGATCGATGACATCGAATCCTACTGGCGACCGGCCGAGCGGGCTCAGGCCTCCGCCATGCTGAAATACGCGTTCGTCGGCTCTGCGCAGACGGTGCGGCGCGGGCTCGAGCAGTTCATCGAGCAGACGCGCGTGGATGAGGTGATCGTCGTGTCGGCCATCTACGACCATGGCGCGCGGCTGCGCTCGTATGAGCTCCTTGCCCGGGCTTTCGGACAGCTCGCCACCGCCGCGTGAGCACACGCCCTGGCGGCAGAGCGCCGCCGACGTGGTGCGCGCGCTCGCCTCCGATGCGGAACGAGGCCTGAGCAGCGCCGAAGCGCGCAAGCGCCGCGCGCAATACGGGCCGAACGAGCTTGCCGCCGAGCGGCCCGTTCCGGGCTGGCGCAAGTTTCTCCGTCAGTTCGAAGACCCGCTGGTCGTGCTGTTGCTCGTGGCGACGCTCGTCTCAGCGATCCTCTGGTTTTACGAGCGCGAGACGGAGCTGCCCTACGAAGCCCTGGCGATCCTCGCTGTCGTCCTGCTGAATGCCGTGATGGGCCACGTTCAGCAGGCGCGCGCCGAGAAAGCGGTGGCGGCGCTGCGGCAGATGGCGGCCGCGCACGCGAACGTGATACGGGACGGGGAAAGACAAAGCATCGCCGCAAGTGAAGTCGTTCCCGGCGACATCATCCGCGTCGAGGAAGGAGACACCGTCCCCGCCGACGCGCGCCTCATCGAGGCTACGGCGCTACAGACCGCCGAAGCGGCGCTCACCGGGGAGAGCCTGCCGGAAAGCAAGAGTGTCGAGCCGCTCGCGGAGGACGTGGCGCTGGGCGATCGCACGAACATGATATTCAGCGGAACCGCGGTCACGTACGGCCACGGCACCGCCGTTGTGATCGCCACTGGCATGCAGACGGAGATGGGCCGCATCGCCGGCATGCTGAAGACCGCCCCGCAGGAATCCACCCCGCTGCAACGAGAGCTGGCGCGCGTCGGGAAGCTGCTCGGCGTCACGGTGGTAGGCATTGCCATCGTGATGATCGCAACGATTCTGGTTCTGCAGGACGTGCGTAACGTCTCGGCGCTTTTCGATGTGCTGATTCTCGGCGTTGCGCTCGCGGTGGCCGCGGTGCCGGAAGGGCTTCCCGCCGTCGTCACGGCGGTGCTCGCAATCGGCGTGCAGCGGATGGCGAAGCGCAACGCCATCGTGCGTCATCTTGCGGCGGTGGAAACCCTGGGCTCCGCGAACGTCATCGCCTCGGACAAGACGGGCACGCTCACGAGAAACGAAATGACCGTGCGCACCGTCGTGACGGCCAGCGGACGCGTACATCTCGGCGGCACCGGTTATGCGCCGGTTGGCGAGGTGAGCCTGCATCGATCGCAGGGGCCCGGCGGGCCGACGGTGCCTGCAATCGATGGCCCATTGCGTCACGAGCTGCGGATTGCGCTTGCGGTGGGTGACCGGGCGAACAACGCCATTCTGCAGGAGAGGAACGGACGCTGGTCCGTCCGGGGAGACCCGACCGAGGGCGCGCTCATCGTGGCGGCTCGCAAGGCCGGTCTCGAAGACGAGGCGCTCGATGCGCGCTTCGAACGCGTGGGGGAAGTGCCCTTCTCCTCCGAGCGCAAGCTGATGTCCACGATTCACCGGGACGCCGAGCGCGCCGGCGAGCTGCTCGTCTTCAGCAAGGGTGCGCCGGATGTGCTGCTCGCCCGCTGTACGCGCGAGGTGGTGGGCGAAGGCACGCGGCCGCTCACGGAGGCGCGGCGCGCGCAGATCCGGCAAACGAACGAGCAACTGGCGGGCGAAGCGTTGCGCACGCTCGGGGTGGCCGTGCGTGCCGTGCCCGCAGATGGGTTCGAGCGCGTCACGCCCGACGCGAGCCTCGAACAGGAAATGGCTTTTGCCGGCCTCATCGGCATGATCGATCCGCCGCGCGAGGAGGCGAAGCGCGCCGTGGCGCGTGCCCGGGGCGCAGGCATCCGCCCCATCATGATCACCGGCGATCATCCGATCACCGCCAGCGCTATCGCGCGCGAGCTGGGCATCGCGCAAGATGATCGCACCGTCACGGGACCCGAGCTGGAAGCCATGTCCGATGCGGAGCGTGAGCGCACTGTGGAGGAAGTTTCCGTTTACGCGCGCGTGACCCCCCAGCACAAGCTGCGTATCGTGCAGGCCCTGCAACGCCGGGGCGCCATCGTCGCCATGACCGGAGACGGCGTGAACGACGCGCCGGCGCTCAAGACCGCGGACATCGGTGTGGCCATGGGCCTCACCGGCACGGACGTGTCCCGGGAAGCCTCGGACATCGTGCTCGCCGACGACAACTTCGCCACCATCGTGGCCGCCGTCGAGCAGGGTCGTGCCATCTTCGCGAACATCCGCAAGTTCCTGCGATACCTGCTCTCATCGAACATCGGAGAAGTGATGACGATGTTCTTCGGGATCGCGCTCGCCGAGGTGCTCGGCCTCACGCAGCAGCCCGGCGATGACGGCGTCGTGCTGCCATTGCTCGCCACGCAGATCCTGTGGATCAATCTCGTCACGGATGGCGCTCCGGCGCTCGCGCTCGGCGTGGATCCGGCCGCCCCGCGCGTGATGAGCCGGCCGCCGCGGCCGCGCCACGAGGGCGTGATCACCCGCCGCATGTGGGCCGGCATCTTATTCATCGGCACGATCATGGCCGCCGGAACCTTGCTCGTTCTGGATGCCGCCCTGCCCGGCGGGCTCATCGACGGTCGCGGCGACATGGCTCGCGCACACACCATGGCCTTCACCACGCTGGTGCTCTTCTCCCTGTTCACCGTCTTCAATGCACGGTCGGACGAGCGCAGCGCGTTCACGGACCTGTTCGCGAACGGGTGGCTCTGGGGCGCAGTGCTGCTCTCCCTGCTGCTGCAGCTCGCGGTGGTTTACGTGCCCTTCTTGCAGCGCGCGTTCTCCACAGTGAGCCTCACCGCGCGCGACTGGCTGATCTGCGCGGCTGTGGCGAGCTCGGCCTTGTGGTTGCGCGAGCTGAGCAAGCTCGTGAAGCGCGCCGCTCAGAAATCGATGCGGATGCTCCCGTAGTAGCGCCGCCCCAGCACGTCGTAGTACCCCGCCGCCGTGCTGCCGGCGCCGTTGTTCGTGGGGCTGATCCCCACGCGATTCGGGTCGCGATCGAACAGGTTGTCGATGCCTGCGGTGAGCGAGATGGCCGGGGTGACGCGCCACCCGGCGGAAAGGTTGTAGACGCTGTACGACTCGGTGCCCGGATTCGGCGTGTTCGGGTCCGTGACGTACGCCTGGCTGCGGATGGCGGGCAGCCGGCGCCAGTTGAGCGCAATGCTGGCCGTGCCGGACTGATAGCGCAGCGTGGTCAGCGCGCGATAGTCGAACTGACCGCCGCGCGCGAAGGTGCCCGCGTTCTCGAGCACTTCGGCCGTCGGAAAGTCCTGCGACCTGAACTCCAGCAACCGGTTCAGCGAGACGCTGAGCGCCAGCGAGCCCGGCACGCGTGGGAGACCCAGCTCAGCGAGCGATGCCCGCCAGCTCGCCTGCACGTCAATCCCCGAGGTCTCGAGGAGCCCGAGATTCTCGAAGCGGGAATCCACGTAGCGGCGGTTGCCGGTCGCCTCGTCACGAACGATGTTGCGACACATGCCGTTCGGGTCATCGATGCTGTACGTGGGATTGCTCACGCCGTCGCGGTTGAAACACAGGTCGTATGTGGTCTGCGCGCTCACCTGCGAGATGGCGTCCGTGATCCGCGCCCGGTAGTAGTCGATGGCGATCGTCACATCGCGCAACAGGCCCTCGAATGGCGAGGTGAGCACGACGCCGAGCGTGTACGTCTCGCCTGTCTCGCTCTTCAGATCGAGGTTGCCGCTGCGCGCTTCGATCTCGCCGCCATCCGTGCGGCCATCGCCGACGAAGTGGTCCGGGTCCTCATCGAAGGTCGAGGTGCCCGTGCCGATGATCTGCGAGCACAGCGCCTGCACCTGCGCGCGGTGCGGGTTCGAGGGGTGATTGCCGTTCACGTCGAGCGTGTCCGCGCGACAGGGGTCGGGCCCTCGGAGCGTGACCGGCACGCTGCTTCTTTCAAGATACAGCTCGTTGATATTCGGCGCGCGGTTGGCGAGCTGATACCCGCCGCGGAAACGCACGTTCTCGCTCGGCGCCCAGCTGAACAGCGCCTTGTACGTGGGCACGCCGCCCGCGGTGTTGTAGTCCGAGTACCGCGCTCCGAGCTCGAGCTCCAGCGTATGCGCAAACGGCTTGTCCGCGAGCAGCGGCACGAGGATCTCACCGTAGATCTCGCGCACATCCGTTGCACCGCGCACATTCGCGTTCGCAAACGCGCCGACGGGCAGATCGATGATGGAGTTGGTTGCGCGAATCGCATCCGGCAGGAACTGGAACGTATTCTTGCGGTAGGAGGCGCCGACGGCCGCGCGCAGCTCACCGGCCCACAGGTCGGCGACACCGCCCTGCAGGTTGGCCTCCGCCACATTCTGCGTGAGCCGCGTGCGGTCGGATGCGTTGAGCGCGATCGCGTCGATGCAATCCTGCGAGACCTCGAAACGCTCGAACACGGGCAGGCCCGTGGTGCACGTGATGCTCGTGCGGCCGGGGCCGCTCTGCGTGAAGCCGCGGCCGTAGTACGGCGCTTCGACGATCATGCGGTAGCGCTCGGTCGAGGCGAACCCGATGTAGGCGCTGTCCGTGCGCGTCTGGCCGTGGGAGATGTATGCCTCCCACGTCCAGTCGCGAACCGGCAGCGTGCCGTCGAGACCGGCGAGCATCTGGTACAGATCGGTGGCGCTGTGGATCGACCTCGCGGGCAGGAAATCGAGCGTGCGCCCGAGGCGCCAGTTCGCATCCCGGCCGCGCAGGACGATGGGCTTTCCGGTCTCGGGGTCGAACTCGTCTTCGGAGAGCACGTTCTCGCCGCGCGAGTCGAGAAGTGCTGCGAGCTCCGGCGGCACGGGATGTTCCGCATCCCTTGGAATGCTGGCTGCAAAGCCGCCCGTGGCCCCTGCCGGCTGCGACAGCGAGCTCACGTCCATGCTCACGAAATTCGCTTGCGCGAAGGCGTTCACCCAATCCGCGAGCGCATAGTGCGCGCGCGCGAAGGCGGAGTAGCGCGTGAGCGGGCTCGAGACCCGGGCATCGAGATTGTTTCGCCCAAGCACACCGCTCGGTTGCATCTTGAATTGCTCGTCGAACGGGCCGGTGTAGCCGAGTGCGCCCTCGCTCTTGAACAGCGTCGTGTTGTCCGGATTCACGAAGAAGGACGTGGCGCGATTGACGCTGTGCGTGCGTTCCGGAAACAGGGCATCCGCCGCCTCCTGCGAGGGCAGCCCACCCTCCTCCGCATTCGGCTCGTAGGCGACGTAGCCGAGGCGGACGGCCGTGGCGGGCGCGCCAGTGTCCGTCAGCGCCTGCTCGAAGAACGGGCGCCCGCGGATGCCGGCCGCGGCGCGCTTCATCCATTCCACACCGAGCATCACGTTGCCCCGGCCCTCGCCCATGCTGGCGCCGAACAGCGCACTCAGGCGGCTCTCCTCGCCATCTCCGGCTTCGGTGACGCCAGTGCGCGCTTCGAGGCTCGCGCCCTGGAAGTTCTTGCGGAGCTTGAAGTTCGTGACGCCGCCCATCGCATCCGCGCCATAAATGGCCGAAGCGCCGCCGCTGATGATCTCGACACTCTCGATCGCGGAGGCGGGGATCGAATTGGCGTCGATCACGAGCGTGGAGTTGGCCGGCTGGGCCCGGCGCCCGTCGATGAGCACGAGCGTGCGGTTGGTGCCGAGGCCGCGCAGATTGAGCGTCGAGGTTCCCGGTGTGTTCGTGGCGGTGGGGAAAATGTCACCCGTGACGAACTGGGTGCCCGCGGGCACGAACTGCGGCAGCTGGTTCAGCACACTCTCGACCGCGAGTGTGCTCGATTCGTTGAAGGCCTGCCGTTCCACGGTCACCACGGGGCTCGCGGCCTCGAGGTCGCGACGGACGATGCGCGAGCCGGTGATGACGACGAGCTGCAATCCCGAGGCCTTGTCGCGCGTGACGCCCGGGCCTGCCGCCGGGCCCGGTTCCTCCTCGCCGGCCCGCCCCGCCTCTGCGGCCGGCAAATCGGACTCTTCCGCATCCGGGGACCCGGTTCTGCCTCCGTGCGTCGAGGCCACGGTCGCCGCCGGCCGCCGCACGACCACGACATTGTTTGCGGTGAACTCGAACTCCAGACCCGTGCCGCGCAGGAGCTCGCGCAGGGCAACCTCGGGCGACAGCACGCCGGCCACGCCATGCGACTGGAACGGGCCGACATCCTGTTCCGAGAAGATGAGCTGCATCTGCGCCTGCGCCGCAAAGCTGCGCAGCGCGCCTGCCACAGGCTGTGGCTCGATATCGAAACGCCGGTCCGGCAGGGGCTGCCCATGGGCCGTTCCGAGCGCCAGAACGCACACGGCCAGCGCCAACGCAGCTGCGCGTGCGCGACGCCTCGACGCCATCAGATGCCCCCCATCGCTCGTGTCCGCAGTGTGGCAGTGTAGCCGCCGCACGCCGCCCGTATTTTGATCGGTTACCGCCCGGGTGCGCCGGGCCTCAAGGTGGGGGAATTATCCTCGAATGGCGCGGGCGCGCTGAAGATCAATCACCATCGCCGCGGGCTGCCGCGCTCGCCTGTCGTCCGGCGCGGCCCAGGGCCGCAAAATCCGCATCGGAAAGCGTGATCCCGACCGCGGCCACGTTCTGCTCGAGGTGCGCCACCTTCGACGTGCCGGGAATGGGCAGCATCACGGGGCTGCGTTTCAGGGTCCACGCGAGAGCGATCTGGCTGGGCGCGGCGTTATGGCGCCTCGCCAGGTCATCGAGCACCGAGCCGGGCGCAGCCAGATCGCCCGCCGCGAGCGGAAACCAGGGAATGAAGCCGATGCCGGTCCGCGCGCAGTAGTCCAGCACGTCCTCGCTGGAGCGGTCCACGAGGTTGTAGCGGTTCTGCACGGTGGCGACCCTGAAGTAGCGTGAGGCCGCTTCGATTTCGCGCACGGACACCTGGCTCAGGCCGGCGTGACGGATGATGCCGTCGGCGAGGAGCTGCTTCACGGCGTCGAACTGCTCATCCGCCGGCACCTTCGGGTCGATACGGTGCAGCTGCCACAGGCCGATCTGCTCGACGCCGAGGTTACGCAGGCTCTTGTGAGCCTGCTGGATCAGATACTCCGGCCGGCCGAGCGGGATCCACCGGTCCGGTCCCGTGCGCGCAAGTCCCGCCTTGGTGGCGATGAGCAGGCCCTTGCAGGGATGCAACGCCTCGCGCAACAGCCGCTCGGAGACATCCGGACCGTAGGAATCCGCCGTATCGATGAAGTTGACGCCGAGCTCCGGCAGGCGGCGCAAGGTTCGCAGGGCCTCGGCGCGGTCGGGCGGCTCGCCCCAGATACCGGGGCCGGTGATGCGCATGGCACCGAATCCGAGCCGGTTCACTTCAATGTCGCCGCCGATCCGGAACGTGCCGGAGCGGGCCGCCGAGACTTCCGCAGTCATGACTACACCTCACAGGGAAACAGGCCGGGCATGGAGCAGGATACGCACCCGGCCCCGTTGCCGGTTTGGCTTCTGCTGCCACCCAACGCGCGATCACGGGCGACGCCGCGAGCGCGACGCGCGGCTAGGCTGCGGTGAGATTCAGCCCGCACCCATCGGGCACGCGCGCATGCGGGCGGCGAAGCGCTTCGAGGAAGCGCTCGTGCCATGAATGGATGTCGTTGCGGGCGAGCGCCGCGAGCAGCTTCTCGTGACGGGCGCGGCGCTCGGCGAGCGGCATCTCGAGCGCCTGTTTCAAGGCACGCGCGATACCGCGCGTGTCGTACGGATTCACGAGCAGCGCCTCGGTGAGCTCACAGGCGGCGCCTGTGCGATCGGAGAGGATCAGCACGCCGGGATCGGCCGGGTCCTGAGCGGCCACGAATTCCTTGGCGACGAGGTTCATGCCATCGCGCACCGGCGTGACGAGACACACTTGCGCCAGGCGCAGGAACCCCATGAGCGTGGCGTGCGGGAAGTTGCGGTTCAGATAGCGGATCGGCGTCCAGTCGACATCGGCGAACTGGCCGTTCGTCCGGCCGGAGCTTTGCTCGAGCGCATCGCGAATGCGTGCGTACGCGCTCACGTTCTGCCGGCCGAGCGGCGCGATCTGCAGATAGGTGACCCGATTGTGATGCTCCGGGCACTCCTCGAGGAACCGCCGGTACGCCTCGAAACGCTCCAGCAATCCCTTGCTGTAGTCGAGCCGATCCACGCCCATGAGGAGACGGCGACCGAGCAGGCCTTCCTTCATGCGCTGAACGCGCGCGGAGCTCACCGCGCGCGCGGCATTGGCGGAAATGGCGCTGACATCCACGCCGATGGGGAACACGCCCGTCTGAACCCGGCGGTCCCACAGCTCGATCACGCCGGACGAACTGATGCAATCCCTGCCCCACAACGCCTGCACGGCACCGAGGAACGACTGCCGATCGGTGTTCGTCTGGAACCCCACGACGTCATAGGCAAGCAGTGCGCGCATGAGGTCCGCACATTTGGGCAATGCGCGGAGCACCTCGTAGTGCGGAAACGGAATGTGCAGGAAGAAACCGAGCGGCGCACGCACGCCGTGCTCACGCAACCTCTCCCCGAGCGGGATGAGGTGATAGTCGTGAACCCAGATGAGATCCCCCTCGCGCAGCAGCGGCACGAGCTCACGCGCGAACAAGGCATTGACGGCCTGGTACGCCTCGTACTCCTCGTCGTCGTAGCGGAATCCGTCGAGGAAATAATGGAACAGCGGCCAGAGCGTGCCATTCGCGAAACCGCTGTAGCTGCGCTCGTGCAGAGTGGCCGGGATGCGCAGCGTGGCGAAGGTGATGCCCTCGCGCGAGGTGATCTCCGGCGGGGAAACGCCTGCGTCGTCGGGCGAGATTTCTCCGCTCCACCCGAACCACATGCCGCCCGACGCGCGCATGGCGGCCAGAACACCCACGGCGAGCCCGCCGGGTGCGCCTGCCGCCTTCGGCAGCGCCACGCGATTGGACACATTCACGAGACGGTTGGAGGGTGCCATGCGCCTCGCCCTACGGTTGCTCGACGATCCGACTCAACCAGAGCCGCGCCGCCGCCACCGAATGCAAGTGTGCGGTGGCCGCGGTATCACGCGCCACACCCACCGCGATCGAGACGCCGCCCGCCGCGTTCACCCACTCGAAAGCGCATTCGTCGGTGAGATCGTCGCCCAGACACACGGGACGGCGGCCCGCAAACGGAGGCTCGCGCATGAACTCCGCGATGGCCGTGGCCTTGCTCGCACTGGCAGGACGCAGCTCGACGACCATGCGACCGCGCTGAATCTTCAGCGACTCGCCGACGTGAGCGGCGATGTCTTCCACGTGACCGAGCACCAGTGGTTCCAGATTTGGCGCCTGCCGATAATGCAGCGCGAGCGCGAAGCGCTTGTCCTCGAGCAGCAGCCCCGGGTTGCGCGCGGCGAGCTCGCGCAATTTCAGCCGCGCGTGCCCGAGCGCTTCGCCCGGCGGCAGCGTGTGCCGACGATAGGTGCCGCTCGCGTCGCGGCGCTCGAAACCATGCAAGCCCGCTGCGGGCAGCAACAAAGGCTGAAAGAGCGCATCGAGCGTTGCGATGGAACGCCCGCTCACGAACGCGACAGCGCCGTAGGCGCGCACAGCGAGGGCACGCAGCAGATCGATGAGGTGAGGTTCGACGACGACCGCGTCCGGCGACGGTGCAAGCTCGAGAAGCGTGCCATCCACATCCAGGAAGAACGCGTGTTCCGCGGGGTGGACCGGTCCCTGTGGCTCCGGAAGCGCGAATGCCCGGCCCGGGGATGCGGCGCTCGAACCCATGCCTCCCCTTCTCCACTTGCCGAAATATTGGGACCAATATAAAAAACTCCGGCTGGCTCACGCAACCTTGCGGCCGGCGCACAACTGCCTTTCGCCACGCAAGAGCGTTTCTCGCACGCACGCGCATTCGCGCGCAAACACATCAAAAGGGCTTTCAAGAGTGGAACTCATCGATCCGTTGCTGCAGCTGCCGATCATCACCCGCAACTCGCTCGCCGACCTGCTGCTCGCGGTCGCGGTGATGCTCGGTGTGCTCTTCGTGCTCGTCACCGGGCGCCGCTTCGTGCGCCGGTATTACGACAAGCTTCTGAAGCAGGAAGGCACGCAGCTCGCAGAAGTGCCGATGGAGGTGCTGAGCCGCACGACGACGCTGTTCTTCGTGGTGCTCGCGGTATTCACGGGGCTGGAGACGCTCACGATGGCGCCGAGCACGGCTCGCGTGCTGCGTTCCGTGCTCACGATCGCGCTCTTCTGGCAGGCGGGCGTGTGGGCCTCCGCAGCCGCGACAGGCTACCTCGACAGGCGGCGGCGTCGCAGCCTCGTCACAGATCGGGCTGCTGTCGGCTCGCTCGGCGTGATCGGTTTCGTCGTGCGCGTGATGATCTGGGCGCTGGTCGGTCTGCTCACGCTCGAGAACCTCGGCGTGGATGTCACGGCGCTCGTCGCCGGCCTCGGTATCGGCGGCATCGCGGTGGCGCTGGCCGTGCAGAACATCCTCGGCGACCTGTGCGCATCGCTCTCCATCACCTTCGACAAGCCGTTCGTGGTCGGAGACTTTCTCGTCGTGGGCGATTTCCTGGGCACCGTGGAATACATCGGCATCAAGAGCACGCGCCTGCGAAGTCTCTCCGGTGAGCAGATCATCATGCCGAACGCAGACCTGCTCGGCAGCCGCGTGCGCAACTACGGGCGGATGATGGAACGTCGCGTGGTATTCCAGACTCGCGTCACGTACGAAACGCCCGTCGAGCAGCTCGAGCGGATCCCGAAGCTCATCCGCGAGATCATCGAATCGCAGGAGAGCACGCGATTCGACCGCAGCCATCTCGCGATCCACTCGCCGGGGTCCATCGATTACGAGACGGTGTACTACGTGCTCTCCCCCGACTACAACCGGTACATGGATATCCAGCAGAACATCAATCTGCGCATTCACCGGGAATTCCAGCGCTCCGGCATCAACTTTGCGTATCCCACGCAGAAGCTGCTGCTCGCGCGCGCGGATGCCGTTGGAGAAAAGGAGCGCGTCGCCGCGTGAGAGCCCTCACGCGGAGCGCGTGCCCGAGGAGGCACTCGCCCGCAGCAGCACGAGGGAGATCGCGGCCAGTGCGGCCGCGGTGAAGAACGTTGCTGCGGGCCCCATCCATTCCCACAGCAGGCCTGCGAGCACGCTCGCCGCCAGAAGCAACACGCCGCGCAAGAGATTGAAGACACCAAAGGCCGTTCCGCGCAGATGCGCGGGCGCGCAGTCCGCCACCATGGCGGCGAAGATGCCTTCGGTGAATCCCATGTGCAGTCCCCAGAGCGCCACACCGATCAGCGCCCGCTCCACCGACCCCGCCCATGCGAGGACGAGATTGCCGGCGATCAGGAACAGGCATCCGAGCATCAGCAGGTGCGTGCGGGACACGCGATCCGCAAGCCATCCCGCCGGATACGCCGAAGCCATGTAGACCGCGTTCATCACCACGAGCACGAGCGGCGTCCAGGCGACCGGCAAGCCGACATCAGACCCGCGCAACACCAGGAAGCCTTCCGAGAATCGCGCGAGCGTGAAGAATGCCGACACGCTCGCGAGCACCCAGAACGAGCGCGGCAGATCACGAGGACGCAGACGCATGACCGCCTTCGTGGAAGGCGCAACGTGCGCAGGCTCCTTCACGGCGAGCCAGAGAATCGCCACAGCGACGAGCGCAGGAATCACGGCCACCCAGAACACCGCGCGCACATCACCGCCCAGCGCGGTGGCGAGCACGACGGCGAGCACGGGCCCGGCAAACGCACCCGCCGTGTCGAGCGATTGGCGCAACCCGAACGCCGCGCCGCGTTGCTCGGGCGTGGTGTAATCCGCGATCAGCGCATCACGAGGCGAACCGCGAATTCCCTTGCCGATGCGATCGATGAATCGGGCCGCAAACACCATGGCCACGCTGCCCGCGAGCGGAAACAGCGGCTTGGTCAGGGCAGCGAGGCCATAGCCGAGCAGCGCGAGCGGCTTGCGCCGGCCCAACCGGTCCGAGAGAGCGCCGGAGAACACGCGCACGATATTCGCAGTGGCCTCCGCGACACCCTCGATGAGTCCGAGCCATGCCGCGCCGGCGCCGAGCGTGCCCACCACGAAAACCGGCAGTAGCGCGTGGATCAGCTCGGAGGAAATGTCCATGAACAGGCTGACAAACCCGAGCGCCCAAACCCCCGCGGGCAGCGCGGCCTTGCGAGCTGAAGCGTGTTGCATGAGTGCTCGGTCTTGCCTGCAATGCGACAAGCATTATGCCGCTTCGGACTGCACGGTCTGTGCTTCCACCAACGGATGCGCGGATTATCGATGCGACCTGTACGAAGCACGCCGCGTGACGCGTCACCTGCGCCAGGCTTCGCTTTGCACCGGATTGCCGTCAGCGGAAAATGCGTTCGGGCTGCAGGCGCTGGTCCGCCCGCATTCTGAGAGGAACGGGACGCGTGGAACTGAACGCAGACTTTTCAGTGCGGGCGGCAGTGCATGCCGCGCACTGTCCGTGGGTGCCTTCCCCGATGAAGGGTGTGGAGCGCCGCATGCTCGACCGCATCGGCGGCGAAGTGGCGCGTGCGACCTCGATCGTCCGCTATGCGCCGGGAAGTCACTTCTCCGCGCACACGCATGGTGGAGGCGAGGAGTTCCTCGTGCTCGAGGGCGTGTTCCAGGATGAGCACGGCGATTACGGCCCGGGCTGCTACGTTCGCAACCCACCCGCCTCGGCGCACTCGCCCGGCTCCGGGACCGGCTGCGTCATCTTCGTGAAGTTGTGGCAGTTCTCCCCGGAGGATCGCACGCAAGTGTCCGTGGATACCTCGAAGCGCCCGTTCCGCGCCTCGCGCGTTCGGCCCGGCGTGGAGGTCATGCCTCTTTATCAGGACTCATCCGAGAAGGTGCGGCTCGAGCGCTGGAAGCCGGATGCGAGCGTCACTCTGCCGCTGCCAGCGGGTGGCGAGTTCCTCGTGCTGGACGGTGCGTTCGAGGAATCCGCAGAGCGCTTCGAAACGCATTCATGGCTGCGGCTCCCGCCGGGAAGTTCGCTCGACGCCCGGGCAGGCCGCAACGGATGCACCCTGTGGGTGAAAACCGGCCATCTCGCGCACGTGAACCGGCTTCCCTTCACGCGCTCCCCCACGGCCCACGGCAGCTGATCACGTCCGCGACACACGTCGCAGGGTCGCCGCCGAGGCTTGCATGCGCTCTGAATCTGTTGTCTGATCACGCGCGGGTGTCCGGCGCATGGCGCGCGGGACAGGACAATGCGCTGGTCGGGCCGCCAGGGCCGAACCGTCTTTGCCGGTGCAATACATCCCGAATTCTTCGCCAAACGCTCCCGCGCCACTCTCCCGCCGTCTTCGCCAGCCGCTGGAACGCTTTGTCCAGATCGAAGCGGCGAGCGGCGTCGTCCTGCTCGCCGTCACCGCCCTCGCGCTGATCTGGGCGAACTCACCATGGGGCGCGGCGTACGAGGCCCTGTGGGATCTGCCGGTGCGCTTCGGCTTCGGCGACCACGAGTGGGAGGTGACGCTTCACTTCATCGTGAACGATTGGCTCATGACCGTGTTCTTCCTCGTCGTGGGCCTCGAGATCCGGCGCGAGTTGCACGATGGTGCGCTGTCCGATGTGCGTCGGGCGATCATCCCGCTCATGGCGGCCACGGGCGGCGTGATCGCGCCCGCGCTCATCTATCTGGCCCTCGCCGGCAACGAAGAGCTTGGCCGCGGGTGGGCGATACCTACGGCAACGGATATTGCGTTCGCGGTGGGCGTGCTCACCGTGCTGGGCAATCGGGTGCCGCACGCCGCGCGTGTGCTGCTGCTGGCACTTGCGGTGATCGATGACGTGATTGCGATTCTCGTGATCGCGTTCTTCTACTCCGCCGGCATCGATGGCACAGGGCTGCTGATTGCCGCCGCCGGGGTCGCGGCAGTGTTCATCTGGCAATGGCTCGGAGTGCGTTCCGCTCTCGCATACGTCCTGCCCGGCGCAGTGGTCTGGATGGGCCTGCTCCGCGCCGGAATCCACCCGACGCTCGGTGGCGTGGTGCTCGGGTTGCTCACGCCCGTGATGGTCCCCACGACGCGTGAACGTCTTCTGGACATGGCCTTCCGCGCGCTGGAAGACGTGCGCGAGCGCATCTCGCGCACTACGCACGAATCGCGCGTGCTGGCGCCACATGTGCAACGGCTGAAGGAGGCGCAGCGGGAGCTGATCCCACCGGTCGTGCGCGTGGAGATGGCGCTTCACCCCTGGGTGGCGTACGGCATCATGCCGCTGTTCGCATTCGCCAACGCAGGTGTGCGCCTCGACGGGCTCCATTTCGGCGAAGGCGCTACCACGCTCGTCACCTTCGCGATCGCCATCGCCCTCGTGCTCGGCAAGCCGCTCGGCATTGTCACCTCCACCTGGCTCACCGTTCGCAGCGGACTCGGGGCGCTCGGGCCGGGGCTGCCCTGGCGCGGGGTGCTGCTCGTGGGGTGCCTCGGTGGCATCGGGTTCACGATGTCCATCTTCATCGCGAATCTGGCCTTTCCCGATACAGCGCTGCTGGGCGCGGCGAAATTTGCCGTGCTGGCAGGCTCCTCCATCGCGGGCGTCGTGGGCCTGCTGCTAGGCCGCTTCGTGCTGTTCAGGTGAGCACATAGCCCGTCACCTGATATCCGAATAGCACGAACCCCGCGGCCATCAGCACCACGTTCGCTGCGTAGGCGCCGCGATTGAACGTGCCGGTGCCGCGCCACAACTGGAATGCGATCAGCATGAGGGCCAGAGCGGCGAACTGCCCCAGCTCCACGCCGATGTTGAATGCGATGATGTTGCCCACGAGGCCGTCCGAAGAGAGGCTCAGCTCCTGCAGTTTGGTCGCGAGGCCGAATCCGTGGGCAAGCCCGAAAACGAGCACAGCCACGCGCGTATCGATGCGCAGACCCATGCGCGCGAACGCGCCGATGTTCTCCAGCGCCTTGTAGACCACGGAAAGGCCAATGATCGCGTCCACGACATGCGCATTGGCGTGGATGCCGCCCAGAACGCCGAGCAGCAGCGTGAGACTGTGCCCGATGGCGAACAAGGTCACGTACAGCGCCACGTCTTTCAGGCGGTAGAGGAAGAAGATCACGCCCGCCAGGAACAGCAGGTGGTCGTAGCCCGTCACCATGTGCTTGGCGCCGAGATACATGTACGGGAAGAAGCTCACCCCCGACACGGACTGCAGAAACGCCGCATCGCGCCCCTCCACGCCATGAGCGAGCGCCAGGGGCGCTCCGGCAACGAGTGGCAGCAGCATCGCGAGAGCCGCGGCAAAGCGCTTTCGGAACACGTGGACCTGCCTGCGAGCACGACCGGACGATCCCGGCGGCAGCGAGTATAGGCGAGTCCGCGCAAGGCATCTGCGTGCGGCGTGCGCGAGAGATATACTGCCCGGCCGATCCGGGCCACAGAAAGCCAACCCGATGTCCGCCTCGCTGTCCCCGTTCGAAGCCCAGCCACCGAGCCGTGGGCGGCTCATTCGCAGCGTGCTCGCCGCGCTCGCGGGTGCGGCCCTGGTGCTGGTGACCATCGTTCTTCCAGCCGAATACGGCATCGATCCCACCGGCGCGGGTCGCGCACTCGGGCTCACGGCCCTGAACGCACCGGCGTCCACACTCGAAATCCGGGACGTGATCGGCGGCAACGAGAACTACCGGAAGGTGTCGGTCCCGAGCTTCGGCCAACCGGTGCCGCTGCCCAACCCCGCCGTCGCGCAGATCAAGCCGGCCGCCGCGCGCACCGATTCCTTCACCGTGCATCTGGAGCCTGGGCAGCAGACCGAGATCAAGGCCGTTCTGGATGCCGCACAGGTGATCCTGTACTCGTGGAAGGCCGAAGGCGGTCCCGTGTACACGGACTTTCACGGCCACGAGCCCGACACGGGCGACGACGCGTTCGTGCGATACGAAGAGCAACAGTCGGGCACCGAAGGTCACGGTTCGCTCGTCGCGCCCTTCGCGGGCGAGCATGGCTGGTTCTGGCTCAACATCGGCGAGCAGCCGGTGACCATCACGCTCACCTTCACCGGCTATCACAAGGACGTCCGCAACTACGGACTGTTTTGAGGACAACTTTTCACTCGCCGTCGGCGTAACGTTCGAAGCGGAGCCGCATCGGTACCACTCTGAATGTTGCCGCGCGATGCGGACAGGTGCGCGGCACGCGGATTGCGTGCGTCCCTTCCATCCGATCGTTGGGGGAACGCAACATGCGTGGTCCCACTCTCCTTGCTCTCGGCTTCGCTCTGACGTGCGCAAACATTCTCCACGCGCAGCAGGCGCGCAAAACTGCACCCCCTCGGTCACTCGAGCTCGCGCTCAGTGAAGAGACGGCGCAGATTCGCTATCTCGACAGCACCACCATCGCCGGACAGGCGAACAGCGAAGTCGCGTATGCCCTCTTCCTGAGTGAGGATCGTGACGTGGTCGGCTCCGCGGGCGTCATGATGGACACGGACCTCGATTTCGGCCCGCTCGAGGTGAAGCTCGGGCCCCAGGCGTATGCGGGATTGCTGCAAGATGAAAACAACGACGTGTTCGCGCTCGCCATCGGCGCGCAGCTGCGCTTCAACCTGATCCCCGAACGCGACCTCGCCCTCACCGGCTACGCGTTCTATTCGCCCGATGTGCTCACCTTCGGCTCTGCGGACAATCTCACGGATTTCATGGTGCGCGCCGAGATTCGCCTGGGAAAGCGGGTGGAGGGCTTCGCGGGCTATCGCTGGTTCGAGCTCGATCTGCTCGAGCGCCAGACGCGCAGGCTCCAGAACGAGCTGTTCCTCGGCCTCAGCTACGAGCTTCGCTGAACGCGAGCACCTTGCGGAGACTCTCCGTGCTCACGGGCTTGACGAGGTGTTCGTCGATGCCGGCTTCACGCGTTCGACGCCGGTCCGCTGCCTGACCCCATCCCGTGAGCGCCACGATGCGAATGGCCGAACCACCGGGTTGCTCCCGGATGAGCCGCGAGGCGGTGAGGCCGTCCATGTCAGGCATGCCGATGTCCATGAAGATGACCTCGGGCGCGTAGCTCCGGGCCAGTGCCACCGCGTCGCGCCCGCTGTTGCACGTCACGACCTGATGCCCTTGCACCGTGAGCAGCCGGCCGAGCGATTCCGCCGCGTCCACATTGTCGTCGACCACCAGCACACGCCGGCCGCGCGGTCGCCCGGAACCGTTGAGCGGAGCGAATGCGCGCTCCACCAGAGGCGATGCCTCTGGCGCAGCGGGCTCCGGGATGCTTGCCTCCACGTCCGCAACGAGTGGGAGGCGCACGGTGAACTCGCTCCCCTGATCCTGCCCCGGGCTGCTCACGTTCACGGATCCGCCATGCATCTGCACGAGCTCACGAACCAGCGCGAGCCCGATGCCGAGCCCATCGCTCCCACGTGGCGCATGCGCCTGCGCAAACATCTCGAACACCCTGCCGATGCGCTCCGGCGGAATGCCGATGCCGTTGTCCCTTACGCTCACGACCGCCTCATTCCCCTGGCGGGTTGCGGTGAGCCAGATGTTGCCTTCGCGCGGTGTGAACTTGGCTGCATTCGCAAGCAGGTTCGAAAACACCTGTGTGAGCCGATCCACATCACCATGAACCATCAGAGGCTCGGTCGTGATGTGTACATGAACCGCGTGCCGATGCGGCTCCACCAACGCGCGGCTCGATTCCAGCGCGTTACGCAGCACGTGATTGAGCAGCACAGGCTCGCGCCGCAAGGCCACCTTGCCACGGGTAATGCGGCTCACATCCAGCAGATCGTCCACCAGCCTCACGAGGTGGCGCATCTGCCGGTCCATCATGTCCATCGTTCGTTCCATCATGGCGTCGCCGCCCGCTGCGAGCCGCAGGATCTGCAGGCCATTGCGGATGGGCGCCAGCGGATTGCGCAGTTCGTGAGCGAGCGTCGCCAGGAAGTCATCCTTGCGGCGGTCGGCTTCGCGCAGTGCCTCGGCCGCCTGATGCAGCCGTGTCTCGTTGTCACGCAGCGCCATTTCGACGCGCTTGCGCGCGGACACGTCCACGCCCGAAGCGATGACGTGAGTCACCTGCCCGCCCTCGTCGAACACCGGCACGAGCATCGCATCGACCGAGAGCCTGCCGTCATGGGCGGTTCGCACGATCACGTCATGCCGGATCACGGCGCCCGCAGCGGCCTCACCGACGAGGCGTTCGACACAGGCCTGCTGCTCGGCATCGTGCTGCCACCAGGCGCACTCCCAGAACTTGTGCCCGATGACATCCTCGCGGCGCAGCCCGCCGATGCGGAGCATCGGCGCGCCCACCTCGAGCAGCGTGCCATCCGGAGCGAGCATCGCCACGAACGCGGCCATGTTGTCGATGAGCATGCGCAACTGTGCTTCGCTCTCGCGCAGCGCCCGCTGCGCACGCTTGCGCTCGGTGATGTCGAGCGCATAAGCGAGCGTGAGGTCTCGCGTGCCCGGCAGGAGCTGTCCCGAAATGAGCACGGTGATGCGCGAGCCGTCCCGCCGCACGAATTCCTTTTCGTAGGGAAGCGGCGTTCCGCCCGCCCGCAGCTCCTCGAGCATCGCATCGTCGCGCGGCAGGTGCTCCGGTGGCGTCAGCCGCCGCCAGTCGAGCTGATCCGCCTCCGCCCGCGAGAACCCCAGCATCCTGAGCAGGGCATCGTTCGCGAGAACGACACGGCCGCCGAATTCGCTGATGGCGATGCCCGCGTGACCCAGCTCGAAAAGACTGCGAAAGCGCGCTTCACTGGCCGCGAGCGCCTCTTCGGTCCGCTTGCGCTCCGTGACGTCCTTGATCACGGCGCCGAGCCCGACGATGACGCCGCCCTGCCGCACGGGAAAGAACTGCTTCTGCCACGTGCGTCGCTCTCCGGGCGCGGCGCGCGTTTCACCTTCCATCTCGACCTCGACCGGCTCGCCCGTCTCGATCACTTCGCGCCAGCACCGCAGCATGAGGTCGACGTTGCGCACTCCCAGCCGGGGCAGGATTTCATCCGGTCGCTTGCCGATGAGATCCGCCGCCGCCAGCCCGTGAATCTCCGCGAAGCGCCGGTTCACACGCTGGTAGCGCAGGTCGCGGTCGGCGAAACACATGCCGACCGAGGCACTCTCCATGATGGCATCGAGCAGCGCCCGCACGTCGCGTTCGCCCTGCAACGCAGCCTCGCGCTCGCGCGCCGCCTCCCGCCGGTAGGTGATGTCCTTGAAGAGAATGGCGACCTGGCGCTCGTCGGGTTCGCCGATACGGACGGCATACACATCGAACCAGCGCCCGCCCAGAGCCGGGCTTTGCGTCTCGAACCGCAGCGGCTCGCCGGTTCGGGCCACCTCGCCGTAGATCTCGAGCAGCGGCAGGAACTGAGGCGCCACTTCTCCGACCGTGCGGCCCTGCACCCCCTTGAATCCCGTCATGCGCTCGCACGCGGGATTGGACTCGAGGATCCGGTAGTCGACCGTGCGGCCCGACGCATCGACCTCGACCTGCAGCACGCAGAAGCCCTGGTCGATCGCGTCGAGCACGACGCGATACCGGGAGTCCTTCACGCGCGTCACCGGCCGAACGGCTGACATTGTGGAGGCCTGCTGAGTGTCTGACGGAGCGCAGCCGGGCGTCTGCAAGACCGCCGCAAGACGCGAGCTTCTCGAGCCCGCAACGAATGCTCAAGTGGTGAACGCGCGGAACGCCGGCCAGGTGCCGGGACACTTCAGGCACGTCTGATGCTGCAGCCGCCCCATATGACCTCAGATGCACTCGGTGGTCCCGATCAGCGCCGCCGCCCCGCCAACGATCCCGCATGTGACGAGCGGCAGCAGCAGCTGCTCGACGATGCCCTCGCGGATAGTTTTCCGGCGAGCGATCCCGTGTCGTTCATCACGTCCCAGGCTGAGGACTGCTGGGATTCCTCCACGCCCTGCGACCCCGCAAACTGCGCAGATACCGGCGAACGGGATTTGAGTGGTGTCAAGAAACCCGCGACCTGATCGGGATCGATACAGGAGCTACGTGCTGCCACCCGGCGGGGCTGCGTGGTCGGACTCGGTGCCGAACAGCTCCACGCCGGCAGTGCGCTCATCTGCATCGGATTTCACAAGCACGACGTCGCAATCCAGAGCGTCTGCCAGCCGGGCCGTGAGCGTACCCATGTGCGCGGCCACCGCGGCATGGCGCGCGAGCGCACCCAGCACGAGAACGTCGTAGCCTGCGCTGAACGCCGGCAGGGTCTCCTCCGGCTCGCCCCGCAGGACGTGGAGGTGGTCGGCAGGAATCTCGCACTCGGAAGCGAGCCGTCGCAGCTGGTCGTAGCGGCCGCGATGACCAGCACGATCCGCGGGCTCTGCGTCGCTATACACCACATCGAGCCGCGCCTGACAGCCGGCCGCAAGGAATCCCGCCGTCTGCAAGATGCTGCGCGAGACGAAGACTGCAGCAGGCTCGCTCACGTCCAGAGCGACAACGAACCGCGTGCCAGTGCTCCACGGCCGCCCGCGCGTGAACATGAGCGGCACCGGGCAGGTCCTGACGAGATCCCAGTCCTGGGCGTCGAGCGTTCCGCGTTCACCCGGACCCTTCACCACGAGACCCGGGTGAAGCTGCATCACACGCCGCACGATTGCTTCGTACAGCGGGCTGTCGCATACGACGTGCATCGAGAACAGGACGTCCTCCGCGAGCAGGGGGCGCAGAGCCTCGAGGTGCCGCCGCCCGCTTTCGAGACACTCGCGCGCGGCCCTCTCCACTCCGCTCAGGTCATAGGTGTGCCGAAGCGCATATGCATGCTCCGAGTCGCACAGGAACAGTTCCAGCTCGGCTGCGAAGAGACGCGCCAGCTCCACGGCCCGGGTGATTGCGTGGCGGCAATCGACCGCCGGATCGATCACCACAAGTATTGAAGTGAGCTTGTCCACGACGACTGCCTGGTCCGCAGCGCACCCGGATCTTTTCGCGAGACGTGTACCGAATGCAATGCACGACAACGCGTGACGGGCCCCTGAGGCGCTCGCGTCCGCTTCAGTGCCTGGGATGAACGCTGCGGCGAGGCTCGCGCAAGCCTCGCCTTCGTCACGGCCGGACGATGCGTTCCGCCCGCTGTTCGCTGCGGATGCATCCCGCGACGCTGCTCAGCTGGGCGGCGAGCCGCTCGAGCACATCATCCAGCGAAAGCACACCGCAAAGGTTTCCGTCGGCACGCACGACCGGCACGCGCCGAACGCCGGCGTCCCGCATGAAGCCGAGCGCGGCGTCGATCGAACACTCCTCACTGACGATCAGCGGATTCGGGGTCATGACGTCACTGACGCGCAGATCGCGCGGATCCACTTCGCGGGCCACCACGGCAACGACGATGTCGCGGTCCGTGAGAACGCCGACCACCCGCTTCCCGCCGCGCGCCGGCTGCATCTCCGCGACGACGAGAAAACCGATGTGCTTCTCGCGCATGAGCCCGGCGGCGGCGACGATGTCCGCCGTGGGCTCGATGGAAATCGGGTCACGATTGCAGAGTCTGCCGAGATCACCGATGTGATGAGCCGTTTGCTGAGCACTCATGGGCCTGCACCTCCCGAATGCGCCGCTTCGCGCGCGCGGCCCGAGTATCGGCGCGCGGACGGGTGCGGCGATAGACCGCCCCGCGCGCTGCGCGCGCGCACCCGCTCCGCCGGCCATTCGGCAAGCGCGCCGTTTCGCAGGTGCTTCACCCTGCCCCCGAGAAGCAGTCCCACCGCGAAGGACGCGTACACGAGCACGAGGGACGTGCCGCTCAGCTGCTTGTCGAATCCGGGCTGCAGTCGCCGGGGCGCCACTTCGTAATCGACGAGATAGGCGAGCGACGCGGTCACCGCGCTTGCTGCGAGCTGCCCCGCGACCGAATGCGCCGGGAACAGGCGCGCAATGTGCTTCTCGTGAACCGCGGCCCATCCGATCGAGACCCCGTGATGAATGGCGTACCCGAGAACCGTGTGACGCAGGCTTGCATCGCGGCGATGGGCAGCCCACGAGCCGAACAGCCACTGGCTCGGGCCGTTCAGCGGTCCGGCCGCGGTGCCCGGCTCGCGTCGTCCGCAATCGGCAAGCACCACGGCCGACAGCACGCTCGCAACGGAGCCGGACGTCAACGCGTCCCGGAATGCGGTTCGCCAGGTGTTCACGGCCGGGGCGCTCATCTCGGGTGGCGGTGCGTGTGCGCGTGCTGCTGACGGGCGCCTCGGGCTTCATCGGCCATCGCCTGGCCGAAGCGCTCGATCGCGCAGGCCACGAAGTCCTCTGCGCCGGTCGCCGCGCCGGCGCCGCGGGTTGTCGAAGGCACGTCCCCGCGGACTTCACGCAGGACCTCGAGCCGCACCACTGGACCGCACGCCTCGCGGGCGTGGACGTCGTGATCAACGCAGTGGGCATTCTTCGCGAACATGGCCGGCAGACGTTCGAGCGAATTCATGTTCTCGCCCCTCGTGCACTCTTCCACGCCTGCGTGATGGCCGGCGTGCGCCGGGTGATCCAGGTCTCCGCGCTCGGAGCGGATGATCAGGCGTCCAGTGCGTATCACGTCAGCAAGAGACGCGCCGACGTCGCCCTGCAGGCGTTGCCGCTCGACTGGGTGGTGATCCAGCCCTCGCTCGTGTACGGGCCGGAAGGCACCAGCGCGCGATTTCTGACGGCCCTGGCGAGCCTGCCCTGGATCCCGCTTCCCGGCCGCGGCGATCAGTGCGTGCAGCCGCTGCACGTCGAGGAGCTGGTCGAGGGCGTGCTCGCGTTACTGCGCCATGACGCGCCGGTGCGGGAGCGCATTCCATTCGTCGGCGCGCGCCCTCTCACCTTGAGGGACCTGCTTGGCGATCTGCGCGCCTCGATGACGCCCGGTCGCGCCCGGTTCGTGTGCGTGCCGCTCTGGATGGTGCGGATCGGCGCGCGGCTCGCCGCGCTCGCCCGCAGAAGTCTGCTCGATCCGGAAACCCTGCGAATGCTGCTCAGAGGGAACATCGGCGATCCGCTTCCGATGCAGCGCTTGCTGGGCCGGGAACCTCGGCCACCGGCGAGTTTCATTCCGCCTTGGGAAGCGATGAGTGCGTTCACCAGTGCAAGGCTTGCATGGCAATTGCCGTTGCTGCGCTCGAGCGTCGCCGCCGTATGGCTCGTGACGGGTGTGGTCTCGCTTGGAATCTATCCCGTCGAGTCGAGCTATGCGTTGCTCGCCCGCGTGGGCATAACGGGTAC
Organism: Steroidobacteraceae bacterium; assembly: GCA_019683695.1. Lineage (GTDB taxonomy): Bacteria > Pseudomonadota > Gammaproteobacteria > Steroidobacterales > Steroidobacteraceae > JADGHX01. The sequence continues at coordinate 26,939 of JADGHX010000006.1, read as the reverse complement.
GCTTGCGCCGGTGCTTCTTTATGGCGCCGCCGGAATGGATGTCGCGTTCGGTCTCGCGACACTGCTGCTGCGGAAGCGGCGATGGCTCTGGCTGGCGCAGATCGCCGCCATCGTCGCGTACTCGGTGATCATCGCGGTGAAGTTGCCGGAGTTCTGGGTGCATCCGTTCGGGCCGCTGCTCAAGAACGTGCCACTCGTGGCGCTGATCGCGTTCCTCTACTCCATGGAGCGGCGCTGATGGAGTATCTCGTCGCGAAATGGGTTCACGTCGTTTCCTCCACATTCCTGTTCGGCACGGGGCTGGGCTCGGCGTTCTACATGTTCTTCGCCAGCCGCACACGGGAACCCCGGGTGGTCGCGGTCGTCGTTCGATATGTCGTGATCGCGGATTGGCTCTTCACCACGCCGACGATCGTTCTTCAGCCCGCTTCGGGCTTCTACCTTGCGCATCTCGCGGGGTTTTCCCTGACGCTGCCGTGGCTCTACTGGTCGATCATCCTGTTCGCCGTGGCCATCGCGGCTTGGCTGCCAGTGGTCTGGATGCAGGTGCGCATGCGGGATATGGCCGCGCATGCGGTAGAGAGTTATTCCGGATTGCCCGATCGGTACTGGAGCTTTCTGCGCGGCTGGGTTGCGCTCGGCGTCGTGGCCTTCGTTGCGCTCGTGGCTGTGTTCTTCCTCATGGTGGTGAAGCCCTCGTGAGCGCGCGCCCGGTGTTCCGGCAGCCTGCGGGATCAGACCCTCCTTTGCGCACAGCTGCAGCCTTCCCGCCTGCCATGAAGCATCACGAGTCCAGTTTCACGATCACACCCTCATCCGCGCGCAAGCTCACATCGGAGGTCGCGGCGATGTCGTTGCAGTCCATGTGTGTCGACACGAGCAGCCGCCCGGAGCGGGCGATGCCGGCAAGCGACAGCGCATGCGGGTCGCCACCGAGATTCAGCACAACCAGCACCCGCTCGTTTTCGTAACAGCGAAGGAAGGCGACGAGGTCGCCCTGCATCGCGAGCGGCTCATACCGTCCGATGGACAGCGCCGGCTGCGCACGCCGCACCTTCAATAGCGCCCGATACAGCGCGAGCATCGACGTCGGCTCCTCGCTTTCCACTTGCACGTTGAGCACGCTCGAGTCCGGCGCGACGGGCAGCCATGGCTCCCCGCTCGTGAAGCCGGCCCGCTCGCTCGCATCCCACTGCATCGGCGTGCGCGCGGGATCGCGGCCCACGCCGAGACCGGGCACATTCTTCTCGAAGGGGTCGCGCGCGCGAGCGCGCGGAATCTCGACGTTCGACATGCCGAGCTCATCGCCGTAGTACAGCGTCGGCGTGCCTCTCAGCGTGAGCAGCAGCATCGCGGCCACGCGCGCCTGCAGCGGGCCGACGCGCGTGGCGATGCGTGACACGTCGTGGTTGCCGAGCACCCAGTTCGGCCAGCCACCCGGCGGGAGCGCGCGCTCGTACCGGTGTATGAGGTCGGCGATGGAGCGCGCGTGCCATTGTGTTTGCAGAAGCTGAAAGTTGAACGGCAGGTGCACGCCTTCGAGATCCGCGCCGTAGTACGCGATCAGGCGCTCGATGGGCAGATAGATCTCCCCGATGAGCACGCGATCGTCGAATTCATCCACGACCCGGCGCAGCTCCGCGATCACGTCGTGCACTTCGGGACGGTCCGCGGTGTAGAGCGGAATCTGACTGTGATGCGGCGGCTCTTCGCCGAGCCGATACGCGGGATGGGGCGGATTGTCGCGGAACCGGTCGTCCTTGATCAGAAGCCAGAGCGCATCCACGCGAAAGCCATCCACGCCACGCCGCATCCAGAAGCGCAACACATCGTGCATAGCCCGCTGCACGTCGGGATTGCGCCAGTTGAGGTCCGGCTGCGCTTCCAGGAAAGCGTGGTAGTAGTACTGCCCGGTGCGCTCATCGAACGTCCACGCGCTGCCGCCGAACTGACTGAGCCAGTTGTTGGGCGGACCGCCATCGGGCGCGGGGTCATGCCAGATGTACCAGTCCCGTCTGACGCTCGTGCGCGACGCGCGCGATTCCTCGAACCATGGGTGGCGGTCGGACGTGTGGTTCGGCACGTAGTCCAGCACCACGCGCAGGCCGCGCGCCTTCGCGCCGGCGATGAGCGCTTCGAAGTCCTCGAACGTGCCGAACACCGGATCGATGGCCGTGTGGTCGGCCACGTCGTAGCCGAAATCGACCATCGGCGAGGGATAGAGGGGCGCGATCCAGAGCGCATCGACACCGAGAGACGCGCAGTAATCCAGCCGATCCACGATGCCGCGCAGATCCCCGATGCCATCGCCGTTGCTGTCCTGAAAGGAGCGCGGATAGATCTCATAAAGCACGCCCCGCTGCCACCACTTGAACACGATGCCGCCCGGCCTGCGCCTTGTATTGGGATTGTTCCGGTGAGTCAGCGGAACGCGCCGCTGCCGCGGCCGGTTCCGGGCGACGCGGAAGCGCGATCTTCGGCGTCAGCGCGCAGGCTACGGCCGCATGACGCTCACACAAGAAGCGTGGCCACACCCCAGGCGATGAGCAGCGCCCCCGTGATGCGGCTGACGATCGGTCCTGCGGGAGCAAGCTTCTCGATCAGCACGAGCACCGTGAGCAGGGCGATCCACGCAAGATTCATCACACCCGCCACGAACAACACGGCCATGAGCGTCCAGCAGCAGCCAACGCACCAGGCGCCATGCTCGAGGCCCATGACGAATGCGCCCGTGGGGCCGGGCCGGTAACGGCGCGTCAGGAAGTGAATGGGCCCGCGGCAATGCCTGAGGCAGGCGTGCTTCAGCGGAGAGAGCTGCCAGAGGCCGGCCCCGATCAGCACGGCCGCCGAGAGCACAGCGCTGCGCGACCACAGCACCATCGGCGAGATGAGGCCCCGTCGCTGGAAAGCGAACTGAAGACCTGCCGCAGCGACGGCGAACGCCAGCCAACACGCGAGATAGCCTGCCGCAAGCAGCAGCGTATTCAGGACGGCGGTGCCGGCGAGGTCAGGCGCATTGGAGACGGCCCCTGACGGCGCTGTAGCGGCAGCCGTGGAACCCTCATCGGCGCGCCGCGGCGCCGAGCGGGCCACTTTTTCATAGAGCAGGATCAGTGGCGTGGCGCCGGGCACCATCATCGCGATCATCATCACCCACCACATGGCGACGGCGGTGCTGTAGGCAATGACGGGCGCATCCATGCCCGGCATGGGCTCGGGTTGCGCATGCGGAAAGAGTGCGAGGATCGTCATCTCGAGCGCCGACATGCCCATGCCGGCGCCCTGCCAGAGATAGCTCCACGCCAGAGCGATGAGCACCGCGAGCGCGGCCCCCACCAGCGCGCGCCCGTTGCGCAGAATCTTCTCCAGCATGTTTCAGGCGATGGCGCGGTGCCGGACCACGCCGTGATTGTTCAGGTGCAGCCGCGCGAACTGGCCATAGGTGCCCTGCAGGTCGATCACGAAGGCGCCCTGCGTGCGGCTCGAGGCCGAGCCGATCTCGGCAATCTCGTACTCGAACCCGTGCGGCAGATCGATGCGCACGCGGTGCTCGGCACCGGTGACGGGATTGCGGATCGGCTCGCCGACCGTCTCGAACACGCCGGGCACGCGCACGTGGCCGCGCCGCGCGTCGACGTCCACCTCGAACTCGATGGGCGCGAGGATCGGGTCGAGCACTTTTTCGAACGTGGTTGAAAAAACGGCGAACAGCGTCGCGAACGGGTCGGTATCCTGGCCCGTGAGAATCCGCAGCAGGCCGTTGCGCTGCGCGTCGTCCGCGCGGGCATCGAGAATCGGCTGACACACGCCGCGGCCCTCGTGGATGGCCCCGGGCCAGCGCGCGAGCATCGCGAACCGGAGCCCATCGAGGCTCACCCCGCCGTGGTGGCCCCGGTCGATGGCAAAGGAGCCCACCGCCTCACAGAAGCCCCGCGAGGGCGGCGAGTTGAACTGGCACGGGCAGGCATGCGAGCAGTTGCAGTTGACGAACTCGCGGCCCTGGAGCTCCCACGGCGTCACGGGTGCCCTCCTGCGGCGATTCTCAGACCACCGCCTTCGTTCTGCGCCGGCCGCGACGCTACTCCTGCGGACGGCATCGGTAAAGCCGCGACGCGTGGCGCGCGCCTCCGGGGTGGGGGCGACATCGAGGGTGGTCAGTGATTGATCAAACCGCAGAACTGCCGCTGCCACTGCAGCGCTGAGCGTCACAATTCCAATAATCCACAGAGTTATTCACAGGTTCTGTGGATAAGCCGCCGCTCCCCGGGGACCCCTCGCGTCGCAGGCGAGGCTGCCGGCGGTCGGGCGCCCGCCCTCGCCGGCGCACGAATGATGCTACGCCCCCACCATCGGCCCGACCCGTCGGGGTACTCACATGGCAATCCAGGAACTGACTGCGGTCTTCGAGTCTCCCGCGCTCACGCGGGAAGCCCTGGAGCGCGTACGCGACCAGCTGGGTCTCGCGGACCGGCACGTGCGCATTTCCGCACACTGCGTGCTGCACGTGGACGTGTCCGGCCGCGATCTCGATGAAGTGGCAACCGCACTGTGGTCGAGTCACGCCATCGACGTGAGCTACGTCGAGCGCGGAGGCGACACCGGCTGGATGGGGCATCACACCGAGCGCATGACTGGCGCCTGTGTGGCGCCCGGGGAAGGCGATGGCGAAGCCGGCACGTCCTTCATCCGCAGCCGGCCCGAGTGACCGTTTTTCGATCCGCGGTGCCCGGATCAGCGTTGCGCCCGGCGGCTCACCCACCGCTGCAGTCCGAGCGAAACGGCGATCCACGCAAGGAGAATCGCGAGCGCCGTGAGGACCCTGCGTGGCGTGGGGTTCTCCCATAGCGATTTCACTTCGTTCGCGAACACGCAGAGCGCAACGATGCCCGGCGCGAGCCCGAGCGCCGTGCCCAGGAGGTAATCGGAAAAGCGCACGCGCACCGATCCCGCGGCCACGTTCACCACCGCGAACGGCGCCACGGGCAGCATGCGCACCGTGGCGATCGCAATGACGCCGCGCCGGGCCAGCGAACGATTTACGCGCTCGACCTGAGGGCCGAACACCCCGCGCAGGCTCCCGCTGAAGAATTTCGCTCCAACCGCGTAGAGCGCCGCGGCGCTCAGCATCGAGCCCGTGAACGCGAGCCCGATGGCGAGCAGAGGCTGATACACCATGGCCGTCGCCGTGATGAGCACGGTGAGCGGCAGCATGACGAATCCGCCCGCCACATACGCGGCGACCACCACCCCGGGGGACCAGCTCGCCGCCGCAAACGCATCGAGCCACTTCGCGAGCCGCTCCGGGCGCGCAATCTCCGCAAGCGGTGTGTGGTTCCACAGCAGCACTGCCGCGGCCACGAACACGCCTGCGAGGGCGATCAGTCCGACTCGCGAACGCACCGTTCCGTCTCCTTTTCCTGGGTATTCGAGCGCCCTGCGACGTCCCTTCACCGGAGCGTTGGCTTTGCACGGAGCGCCCCACTCTGTCACTGTCCGCGCTTTGCCCGCGGACCCAGCCGGACAAAATGAACACCGTCACCGCAGCCGACGTCACGCTCGACGCGCACCGCGCCCGCCTGCCGCGCCAGATTCCCTACATCATCGCCAATGAGGGCTGCGAGCGCTTCAGCTTTTACGGGATGCGCAACATCCTGACGCCCTTTCTCGTCACGACGTTGCTGCTGTACGCCCCGGAGGCCGAGCGCGCCGGAATCGCGAAGGATGTGTTCCACACCTTCGTGCTGGGCGTGTATTTCTTCCCGCTGCTCGGCGGCTGGCTGGCGGATCGCTTCTTCGGGAAGTACTCGACCATCCTCTGGCTCTCGCTGGTGTATGTGGCCGGTCATGCGTGCCTTGCGGCGTTCGAGGACAACCGCACGGGGTTCTACACCGGGCTGTTCCTGATCGCGCTGGGCTCGGGCGGCATCAAGCCGCTCGTCTCCTCGTTCGTCGGCGATCAGTTCGATCAGTCGAACAAGCACCGGGCGAAGCCGGTGTTCGACGCCTTCTACTGGATCATCAATTTCGGGTCGTTCTTCGCCTCGCTCCTCATGCCGATCTTCCTGCGCGAGCACGGCGGCGCCGTCGCGTTCGGCATACCGGGGCTGCTGATGCTCATCGCCACGGTGGTCTTCTGGTCGGGCCGCCGCAAGTACGTGCACGTGCCGCCGCAGCGCCAGGCGGACCCTGATTCCTTCCTGCGCGTGGTGCGCACGGCGCTGCTCGCGCAGTCACCCGGTGAGAGCCGCCCGGGGCTCGTGGTGGCCGGCATCGGTGTCGCGCTCGCGGTAGTGGCGCTCTGCGCGATGGGCTCGCTGGGAATCGTCGCGTCGCTCTGCCTCGCGCTCGTGCTGCTTCTCGCGTTTGGTGGCGGCGGGGCCTGGATGCAGCTCGAGCGCGCGCGCCGCTCGCATCCGGCAGAAGCGGTCGAGGGCGTGCGGGCAGTGTTGCGCGTGCTCATCGTGTTTGCGCTCGTCACCCCGTTCTGGTCGCTCTTCGATCAGAAGGCGTCCACGTGGATCCTGCAGGCGGATGCCATGACGAAACCGGAGTGGTTCCAGTCCGCGCAGATGCAGGCCCTCAATCCGCTGCTGGTGATGATCCTCATCCCGTTCAACAACCTGGTCCTGTATCCGGTACTGCGGCGTTTCGGAATCGAGCCGACGGCGCTGCGTCGCATGGGATTCGGTATCGCCTTCTCCGGGCTGGCCTGGATCGCGGCGGCCTGCATCCAGCTTGCGCTCGATGGCGGCAGCGCCGTCTCGATCACGTGGCAGGTGTTGCCTTATGCGCTGCTCACGTTCGGCGAAGTGCTGGTGTCGGCCACGGGGCTCGAGTTCGCCTACAGCCAGGCGCCGCACGCGATGAAGGGCGTGATCATGGCGTTCTGGAGCCTTTCCGTCACAGTGGGCAACCTGTGGGTGCTGCTGGTGAACGCCGGCGTGCGCAACGAGGCGGTGACCGCGCACATCGGCGCAACGGGGCTCAGCGAAACGGCGTTCCTGATGTTCTTCTTCGCGGCGTTCGCGCTGGTCGTGGCGCTCGTTTTCGCGCTGTATGCGAAGCGCTACCCGATGCAGGACTTCTACCGCACCGAGCCGAGCCTCGCCTGACGCGCCCTGCATCGGTGCCCGCTCCTCGCGCGCTCGCACCTGGAACTGGAGCGACCTCCCGGCATTACTGCTGCTTGAGGGCCGACACGCCGCCGGAACGCTCTGCTCCCCGGGGCCCGGGGCTCGAGTCCGCACGTTCTGCCGAGCGCCACGCAGCGGCCTTCTGCGCGAACAATGTTCTTGCGCGACACGCGGAGAATGCCTGCCGGGAAGTGCCACTCCATCCATGCCAATGACGTCGTCCTTGCCTCCCGAGACTGCCGAGCGGTTCTGCGTGCCGGGCCCGGGCCCGTACGCACTCACGCACTCCGTGGGCTGCCTGCCGAAAGCGAGTATGGACGCGCTGCATGCGGGCTTCCTTCGGCCCTGGTCGCAACTGGGCGGTGATGCCTGGCAGGAATGGCTCGCCCGCCATGACGCGTTTCGCTCGGCGCTTGCCGATCTGCTCGGCGGCATGCCCGAAGAGTATTGCGCGCAGGCCAATCTCTCGTCTGGCCTTTCGAAGCTGCTCGCTTCGCTTCCACGCAACGGCTCTTCCAGACGCGTCCTGCTCGCGGCGGAAGACTCCTTCCCGTCACTGGGATTCGTGCTGAAGCAAGCCGAACGCTTCGGATTCGAGGCAAGGCTGATCCCGCACGAGCGCTCGCCGGCTCTGCTCGAGACGTGGTCGCAGGCGTTGACGGACGAAGTTCGCGCCGTGCTCGTCACGCATGTCCACTCGCAAACCGGCGTAGTGGCTCCCGTGGAGGCGATTGCGCGGCTCTGTGCGGATCGGGAGATTCTCTGCATCGTCGATATCGCCCAGTCCGCCGGCATACTTCCGCTCGCCGTTCACACGCTCGGTGCGCACGTGGTGCTCGGCAGCTGCGTGAAGTGGCTGTGTGGAGGCCCGGGAGCGGGGTTCATGTGGATCGCTCCGGGGCTCATCGAGCAGCTCGAACCGGCCGACGTCGGCTGGCTCTCGCATGCCGACCCGTTCCGGTTCGACATCCATTCGTTCGAGTACGCGCACGATGCCCGACGCTTCTGGGGCGGCACCCCTTCGGTCGCGCCGTTCGTTCTCGCGGCCGCCAGTCTTCACGTGCTGAACGAGATTGGCGTGCAAACCATCTTTGCGCACAACCGCGCCCTGATGAACGTGTTCGCAATGGAGATGCCTCGCGCGTGGCGCGCGCGCTTACCGGCTCCGGAGCAGACAGGCGGCACGCTCTGCATCCGCGCAGGCTCGGCGCTGGATGCCGTCCGCGCCCGGCTGCAGGAAGCGGATGTGAGATTCGACTGCCGCGGCGAGATCGTGCGTTTGTCATTCCACATCGTGAATACCCCCGAGCATGCGCTGCGTATCGCGCGCGCGTGGCCAGGTGAACGTCCATGAGCCGCAAAGCAGAAGCTTTCGACCACTGGATCCGGACCTCCTTCGTGGAAATGAACACGGAGCTCGAGAACCTCTATTTCGCGCAGGAAGACCGCGCACAGGTGATCGGCCTCGGCGATCCGATCAAGGCGGCTCTGCGCGATGAGGGTCACGTGCACGTGGCGGCGCTCCTTGCCGAAGGCAACACGGGGGATGGGTTTGAAAGTGCGTTCGGCGTGCTGGGAAACGTCGGGATGTATCTCGGGGCGCTCCGCCGCCATGAGCTGACGAACCCCGCACGCGAGGAACGCTCGCCGTTCACGGAGGCCTCCTCCCTCGCCTTGCACGTGGGCGCCTCGCTTGGCATGGCGCCGCGGTTCTCGACAGGGCACCTTGCCACACACAACCGTGCCGTAGCGGGCGTGCGCAAGAGCTTCACATCGCTCCGCGACGAGTTCCTGTTCATCGACGAGAACACGCGCGGGATTCTCTGCCTGCAGCGCGCCGCGGACGCGCTCACGAGCATCGTGCATCTCGGCGTTTCGAGCCCCGTTGCGGATGTGCCATTCGCGGCTGCAAAGCAGGCGCTCGAAGAGTGTCTGCAGATCAACCGCCGGCTGTTCGAGCAGCTGGATGTGGAGCGCTTCTTCTATTCCGTGCGGCCGTACTACAAGCCGTATCGCGTGGGCCGGCAGGAGTATCGCGGCGCGAACGCCGGCGATTTCTCGGGCATCAACGAGCTCGATCTGCTTCTCGGGTTGTGCCGGGCGAACGATCCGTACTATGCGCAGCTGCTGGTCGACAAGATGCTCTTCATGCTTCCTCAGGATCAGGCACGGCTGCGCGAGTGCATGACGCACACGAGCCTGCTCGATGAGCTTCTCACCTTGATGGATGAGTACGCGCACACGGACTGGTTTCAGCAGAATGCGAGCGCGTATCTCGAGGTGTGCGATCTCTTCGGCGAGATTGCCCGCCAGCATCACGACGGGCTGGTGAAACGATTCATCGAAGTGCCCGCGGCCCGGCTCAAGGAGAGCCAGTTGCGTGATGTGACCGCGAGCGGGCCCCCGCTGCCGGTGCTGCTCCGGGCGCTCGAGATTCTCCGCGACATGCGCACGGCCGCGGATCGGCGCGATATCCACACGCGGCACCACGATCTCGCGAAGCTGCGAAGCGCTGTTCGCAGTGCGGATCGGTCAAGGCGCGCATGCGTGTGATCCTTTCGCTATACATTCGTCGCTCCTGAACATATTCTTCGCCGCGGCAAGCGAGAGGCGCGCGCAACCCGTGCCTCGAGCTGTGCCGTTTCGCGCTGGCGCGTGGGCCCGTGCGAATCGAAAAACAGACGAAGGTATCCCGGGGTGGGACAAACGAGGTCGCAACCGCGCGGCACGAAGCTGCGCGTACGAAAAGGATCCCTGCTCGCGCTGTGCGGACTGGCCACGCTCGCTCACGGCGGGGAGCCCGCGCACCTGCGTCAGGTGAACACCCTCGATCTCGACAGCCTCTTTGCGCTTCCCGAGCCCGTGCTGCCGCCGCCCTCGCTCGAGGCACCGTCGGAGTCGCCACAAGCCCTGAGCTTCGTACGCAAGGTGGAGCACGACGATCTGAACGTGCTCGGCTTTCTGGCTTCGCGCGCGACGAGCGATGCGGCGGACTATCGCGTCTATCTCGGCTTCGGCTACAGCCGCTCCCTCGGCGACGACACGCGTCTCACGGGTCGCACCTTTTACGGCGCAGGCACCTACGACGGCGCGAACGACGGCACGGCGCTGCCGGATGAGGTGCGCGCGAGCAGCGCGGCGGCGGGCGGCTGGATGGGCTCCAACTGGAGACTGGAAAGCAGGCTTTCTCCGCATCACGTGTTCAGCGCCGACATCGAATACGGCCAGCGCGTCGCGCTCGTGCCCGTGGAGCTGAACGAGCTGCTCGGGCGATCCCTCTCGGCGAGCAGCTCGGAGCCGGAGCGCCGTGTCGGCATCGTCACGCGCAACCAGTTCACGCTCTCGCCCGAGTTGTCGCTGAACGTGAAGATGCGCTACGACCAGGACGACACCCAGAACCACAGCTCGATCGATCCACGCGTCGAGCTGCTCTACAAGCCCCGCGAGAACACGACGCTTCGCGCGCGGTTCGATCAGATGATGGGTGCGTCGCCTGCCGAGCAGCGCGCCTGGCATCCCTGGGTCACGGCGGATGAAGACTCCGACCGGGTGCGCAACTACGAGCTCGCCCTCGAACGCAGGCTGACCAGCAAGCACAAGCTCCTGCTGTCCGCCTATCGATACGATGTGGACGGCCTGTTCGCCGAAGCGGCCGACGCGGGCAGCCCTCTGGCCGCGAGCATCGACACGACCGGATTCGAAGTTGGCATGGAGCGCAACGGGAACCACACCCGCGCGCGCATCAGCTACGCCTGGCAGAAGACGAAGGACTGGCTGCTGGGCGACAGCGCGAGCAGCCTGGGGCAGCATCTCACGAAGCTCAGCATGAGCATCCCATTGCTGCGGGATCGCTTCACGACCGCGTTCGAGCTGAAGTATCTCGACGTCACGGGCGCCCTCGCCGGCAACCACGATGGCGAATACCTCATCGGCAATGTGACGCTCGCAAGTGGCAAGCTCGCTGGCGACACGCGCATCTCGCTCGGCATGCACAACGTCTTCGACGTGCAGGACAACGTGAACGGCGCCCGTCTGCTCTCCTACATTCCTGCCGACGGCCGCAACCTGCGCCTCGACATCTCCCGCACGCTCTGACGCTCGCGCTCGTTTTCTCCCGAATAGAATCGGCACGCGCATTGCTGCGAGGTGTCACCTCTATCGAGGAGAAGTCACATGGCTGTCGAACGTGAAGTGTTGATCGAACGGCCCGCCGATGCGTTCGAGGGAATGAGGATCTCCTGGGGTGGTGTCTTCGGCGGCGTCCTGGCCGGCATCGGCCTGCTGCTGCTCCTCTCCAGTCTGGGCATCGCGGTCGGCATCTCGGCGGTCGACCCGCGCAATCCCAACGGCTCCGCGATCGGCACGGGCGCAGCCGTGTGGACTGCGCTGACGCTGCTCATCGCCCTCTTCGTGGGCGGCTGGGCCTCCACGCGCCTCAGCATGCTGTGGGAGCGCACCACCGCGCTGTTCGAGGGCGCGCTGGTCTGGGTGCTGAGCATGATCCTGATCCTCTACCTCGCCGCGAATGGCGTGGGCCTCATCGCAGGCGGCGCATTCAGCATGGCCGGGCAAGCCGCGCAGGCCGTCGGAGGCACAGGCGTGATGCAGGACCTCTCGAGCGGCAACGTGGATCAGATGCTCGGACGTTTGCGCGATCCGCAAACCGCGCAGACCGTCGCTTCCGCGCTGGGCCTGCCGCGGGAGCAGGTGGAAAACACGTTTCGCGACATGAGCGCACGAGTGGAAGCGGCTCGCAATGACCCGGCGCGTGCCGCCTCTGAGGTGCGCAGCGGACTCGCAGGGCTCGCTTCACAAGCGCGCCAGAATCTCGCCTCGGGCGCTGCACAGATGCAACCCGAAGCGACCACGACGGCCTGGGTGACTTTCATCGCCCTCGTGCTCTCGCTGGCCGCCGCCATCGCGGGCGCGGCCGTTGGCAGGCGCAACGTCGCGCGGCGCGTCGCAGGCGACGTGCGCCCGTGACGGCTGCGGGGTTCCTGACTCGAAAGAACGCGCTCGCGCCTGCCCGGCGCGAGCGCGACTCCTCCCTCATCGATCCTTTCGCAGCGTGCTCTTCACGCCGCCACCGGATTCGTACACGAACAAGGTGTACACGCCGGCCGCAGCCAGATCGACGTCGTCCCGGCTGTGCAGATTCTCCGCGGTATTGGAGTTGTACACGTCGAGCTGGTAGTCCGCCCCCGGATCCACTTCCGAATACGGGGAAACCTGACCCACGGCAATCGCCTCCGAGACCGGGAAGAAATCCAGCGAGAGCGTAATGGGCACGGCCATCGCGGAGAGTCCATTCATCACACGGATCTTGGTCCTGCTGTCGGATGACGGCACGCGATTGTCATCCTGAAACAGCACAGTGCGCGTGCCGCTGGCATCGCTATAGACCAGGAACGTGTAGTCCACGCCAGCTTGCAGGGTCTGATTCGGCACGGTGACGGGCACACCATCCACGTTTGCCGAAACGCTCACCGTGCCGGCCTCGACTTGCTCGTACCGGGTGCCGATCACACCAGTGATCGTGCTCGAGAGCAGCTTGACTCCACCCATGGAGACGCCGACGGTCGTTCCATTCGCGACCGCGGCCGCCGCGCGCACACGGGCCTTGGTGTTCGCGTAAGTGGTGATCGAGCCCTGCTGAGGCAGGAGAATCGCGTTCACGAGCACACCGCCCGGCGTCGCCGTGAGGACGATCGAAAGCACTTGCGCGCTCCCGAGCTCCAGTTCCGGAATGTCCAGGCGAATGTCGTTGCTGTCGCCGGCGCCTGTGATGCGGAGGCGGTACGTTCCGCTATCGAGTGTGGTGTCCGAGGAGCCCCCGTACACGATGCCCGAGAGCTCCGGAGTCGCATCGTCCAGCGCGACGCCCGGGTCCGTCAGATACACGTCGATGGAGCCCGCTTCCGCGGCATTCACCACGTTCACCCTCGTATAGCCGGCATCAGGCTCGGTGACGTCCTCATCGATTCGCTGGATGAGAAAACGCCCGCTTGATCCGGATGCCACGTACGTGGCGTGCGTGTCTTCCGCAAGCTGCTGCCCGCTCAGCGTGCGCAAGGTCGAGGAGACGCCATTTCTGCGGAACTTCAGCGAGTAGGTGTCCGGGTCCAGCGACGCGTAATCGCTCAGCGCGCCGAAGGCGACGGCCTGCACCTGAAGCTGGTCGCTGTCCGCATCGTCGTTGTCATTGTTCACGTACATGTCGAGGGAGTCGTAGCCCGAGCTCACGTTGAGCAGGCGCACCTGTGCCGCCGGACTGTCACCGCCGCCGCCATCACATGCACTGAGCAGCAGAAGCAGAAAAAGCAGTGGCACCAGGATGACGGCCGCTGTGAGGCGGGCGAGCATGCGCCGGCCGTGGGTCGCCGCGAGCGCCGCGTGCCGGAAGAAATCGTCTGTATCGAGTGGTTTCATGAGCTGGACGTCGTGTTGCATGGAGTCTTCAGAATGCGTTGCCGATGGAGAACTGGAAGCGCTCGATTTCATCGCCGAACTCCCTGCGGGTGTCGCGCTGATAGCGCAGCGGATATGCGAGGCTGAATCGGAACAGACCGAGCGGCGCGAGCCACTGCACGCCCACTCCGGCGGACGCGCGCAGCTCACCCAGATCGAACGGGTACTGCGTGCGTGCACCGGACTTGTCGCGGAATGCGGTGTCGCCGAGATAGAAGGCCTGGCCGAAATCGAAGAACACCGTGAGGCGCGCACTGCTCGCCACGCGCTCGGGCAGCGGCAGGATCGCCTCGATCTGGCCCGAGAGCGCGGCATCGCCGCCGAACGGGTTGCCGAGCGAATCGCGCGGCCCGAGCGTGTTCTCGCGGAACCCGCGGACCGAATCCGGTCCCCCCACGAAGAAGTGCCGGTTGGGGGGCACGGCTGTCGTCTCGCCGAGCGCCGTGGCGTAGCCCGCCAGTGCGCCGACGTGAATCGGCAATGAGCCCAGCAAGGGCAGCGAGAGCGGGAAATACTGTTGATACTGATACGTCGCGACCGCGTACTCGATCGGGCTTCCGGGCGCGGTCGCGCTCACATTGAAGCGGTGTGAGGCGCCCCTCGTGGGGAAAAGCAGGCGATCACGGCTATCGAAACCCCAGCCGGCAGACAGCTCGACCATGTCTGCGCGCGTGCCGAGGACGAAGTCCCCACCGATGTTCCTGAAGTACGAGTTGCCGTTCTCCCTCACCCAGTCCCGAAGCTGCGCGGAGCTGCTGAGCAGCGTTGCGAGATCGGCGTGCAGCATGGACGCGCCGATGCGCACGGTTTGCCGCTCCGTCACGGGGTACGCGTAATCGATGCCGGCCGCGTAGGTTTTCGTCGAGAAGTCCGAGTACGTTCGGGTGAGCTGCCTCACGTCCGAGTACGAGAGACTTACGGTCTGGCTCACCCCGTCCGGCGTGATGTAGGGCTGCGTGTGCGAGAGGCTGTACAGCTTGCTGTACCGCCCGGTACTCAGCTCGAGCGCAACGCGCTGGCCGCTGCCGAAGAAGTTGGCATCGACCAGGTTGCCGAACAGCGAGACGTTCTGCGCCTCCGAGTAGCCGACACCGCCGCTCAACTGTCGCGCAGGCCCCTCTTCCACCTTGAACTCCACATCGACGAGATCGGGCGAGCCCGGCACCGGTGTGGTCTCGGAGGTGACCTCCTTGACGTAGGGGAGACGCTGGATGCGCTGGCGGGAGCGCTCGAGCGCCAGATTCGAGAGCCACCCGCCTTCGAGCTGGCGCAGCTCGCGACGCAGGACCTCGTCATTGATACCGCTCGCGCCCGTGAAGCTGATGTTCCGCACATACACACGGTTGGCGGGATCGATGAAGAATGTGAGCTCGACTTCGCCGGTCTCGTCGTTCGTGGTGGTTACCGGGTCCACCTTCGCGAAGGCGAATCCGTCCGCGCCCAGTCGGTTCTGCAGGAGCGTCTGCGTTGCCGTGATCGCGCGACGCGAGAAGATCTGTCCGGGCGCCACGAGCAGCAGTCTTCGCAGCTCCTCCTCGGGCACCACGAACGTGCCGGCGAGCTTCACCTGCGAGATCGTGTACACCCGGCCTTCATCCACGTTCACCGTGATGAAGATGTCGTCCTTTTCCAGCGAAATGGTTACCTGCTGCGAATCGATCCTGAAGTTCGCGTACCCACGATCCATGTAGAACGAGCGCAGCGTCTCGAGGTCGCCCTGCAGGGACTCGCGCGAGTACCGGTCCGTCTGCGTGTACCACGAGAGCCAGTTCGGGGTGGTGAGCTTGAAGTCACGTAACAGCACGTCGTCAGGAAACGCCTTATTGCCGACGACGTTGATCTGGCGAATCTTCGCGCGCCGGCCTTCCGTGATGTCGATGCGCACGCGCACCTGGTTGCCGCTGACCTCGGTCACTTCGGTGTTGACCTGCACGCCGTACTTCCCGCGGCTGAAGTACTGGTCCGTGAGGTACTGCGTCACCTCATCGAGCACGGCCCGGTTGAGAATGCGGCCGGTCGCGAGGCCCACGTTGCGCAGGGATTTCTGCAGGTCCTCGGTTTTGATGTCCTTGTTGCCCGTGATCTCGAAGCTCTCGATCGACGGGCGCTCGAGCACGGCCACGATCAACGCGTTGCCATCCCGGCGCATCTGCACGTCGCGGAAGAAGCCGGTGGCGAACAGCGCCCGGATGGCCTCGCGGACACGCTGCGTATTGAGCGTGTCCCCGACGTTCACGGGGAGATAGTTGTAGACCGTGCCTTCGGAGACTCGCTGCAGCCCCTCGACGCGGATGTCCGAGACGACGAAGCTCGCGCGATCATCCGGAACCGACTGACCGGGCGCCGCGACAGGGCACGCGGCAAGAATGAACAGGAGGACTCTACGCACCGCGCGCAATCTATCGGCGCACTTTGCACAAAGTCGTCAGCAAGTGTGACGAAGGCTTGCGGGGACAACGATTGGTGACAGTTCACCGTGGACGGTGCGCCGGGTCCATGCGAAATCGCCGGAAGCTGCGCACTCGCGCACTCGACGGCGCCGACAGGTGCGTGTCCGACATCAACGGCGCATCAGGCATCGACGGAGCGCCGGCGTCCGCGGGAATCTGCGAGCCACTCTCGCAATCGCGGCCGCGCCGGCCCGGTGCGTGCGCCTGGTCAACGAAGCACCTCCCATCGACGGAGCGCGGGCGTCCATGGAAGACACCGAAGCCACGGGCACTCTCGCAGGCGCGGCTGCGCAAGCTGGTGAGCGTGCCGCCTCAACGGAGCACCTCGCAGCGACGGAGCGCCCGTTCCATTCTGGTGCATACCTCTTCTATGAGGGGCGGCGGCATGCGTGGCGGAACGGCTCAAGACCCATCCTCATCGGTCGCCCGCCGGGGTCCGCGCAAACGATCGGCGCCTTCCCGCCGGCAAACCGTGGCACTCACCCCGCAGGAAGGATTCCGGCGACCCGCTGCCGGTGAACCCTCACCCGCCGCACCACAGCCGGTTGCCGCATGGGGCAAGTCCGACCCGCCGGAGCGTGGTAGTTTTGCGCGTTTGTGTCAGTCCGAGGATCGTTTTCGCATGTCGTTTCCCGCTTCCGCCATCCAGCCCCTCCTGCTCGACTTCGTCGCGCATTTCGCGCGCACGACTCCGGACAAGGTTGCCGTGCACGACCTCGCGGCCGACCGGCGCCTGACCTATGCCCAGCTGGATGACGCCATCGATCGCGCAGCCACTGTGCTCACCGGGCTGCTCGGCACGCCGCAGGGCGCGCGGGTGGCGGTGCTCTCGCGCAACTCGGCGGACATGCTCGTGCTCCACTTCGCCTGCGTGCGCTCGGGGGCGATCTTCGTTCCGCTCAACTGGCGTCTCGCGGCGGCGGAAATCACGTTCATGCTGCGCGACTGCGAGCCGTCACTCATCGTGCTCGAGCCGAGATTCGCGGAGCTGGTGGAAGATCGCACGATCCCGCGCCTCGTGTTCGATGACAGCGCGTCGGGCTTCGCCGCGCGGCTCGCCGCCGCGCCGCCGCCGGCCCGCCCCAGGCAAGGGGCCGCCGTGGCGGCGGACACGCCCATCACCCTGCTCTACAGCTCCGGCACCACGGGCAAGCCCAAGGGCGTCATCGTCACCCAGATGAATGCGTTTGCCGGGGCGCTGAACCTGGCGCTCGGCACCAAGTGCTCGCCGGACTGCGTGTTCCTCTGCGACATGCCGATGTTCCACACGGCCGGTCTGTTCGCCGCCGCGCGCGTGCCGCTGCTCATGGGCGGCCGGGTGCTCATCAGCCAGAAGTTCGAGGCGCAGGTCACGTACGAGCGATTGGCGGACCCTGCGCTCGGCATCACGCACTACTTCTCCGTGACGCAGATGGCGATGATGATGCGGCAGCTCCCGAACTTCGACGGCCGCCGTCTCGCGCGCCTCACCGCCTACATCACCGGCGGTGCGCCCAACCCGGAAGCGCACATCCTGCGCTGGCTCGATGACGGCGTGATGATGGTGAACGGCTGGGGCATGAGCGAGATCTGTTCCGCCGTCGCCCAGCCGGTCGGCGACATCGATCGCATCCGCGCGCATCCGAGCGCCGTGGGTTTGCCGCACCTGACAGTGGAAATGAAGCTCGTCGACGCGAACGGCCGCGAGGTCGGCGTCGGCGAGCCGGGCGAGATCTGGGTGCGCGGCGCGAATGTCACGCCCGGGTACTGGCGCCGTCCGGAGCTCAACGAAACCGCATTCCGCGACGGCTGGTTCCGCACGGGCGATGTCGCCGTGCGCGATGCCGATGGCTTCTATTCCATCATCGACCGCATCAAGGACATGTTCATCTCCGGCGGCGAGAACGTGTATCCCGCCGAGATCGAAGCGGTGATCGTGGAGCTGCCTCAGGTGGGCGACGTCGCGGTGGTCGGTATTCCCGATGCGCAATGGGGCGAAGTGGGCTGCGCCTTCGTGGTGGTGGCGCCCGGTGCCACGCTGGATGTGCCCACGCTCGAGCAGCACTGCCGCAGCCGCCTCGCCAAATTCAAGGTCCCGAAGCGCTTCGAGATCGTCGATTCCCTGCCCCGCACGCCATCCGGCAAGGTGCAGAAACACCTGCTCCGCCCGAAGTGACACGCGGCACACGTGAGACATGGCGCTCACGCGAGTGAGCGACGACTCCGTGAGCCACCAGCGGCGGAGCTCGCTTGGGGGCTTGGGCTTCTCTTCGCGAACGAAGCCACACCCCCAACGCGGCACGACTCTTAGCGAACGAAGCCAGAGCGCCAGAATGCGGCACGAGGCGAGCGGACGTGCGAGGGTGTGACGGGAGCTTCCGGCGCGCAGGCACACAGCCGCCCGCGCGTTTCGTCACCGAAGCTTTTGAACAACTCGCCCGCCCACTCCCCCCTTCAGACAAGCACCGGGCGGCGGCCATCTACTGCACCAGCCGCTCCCGCGCGCCGGTTGCGAGCGGCACACCCTCTCGCGGCCGATCGCCGCCCCACCGAAGCCACGCCTCTTCACGAACGAAGCCAACCCGTCCCAACGCGGCACAAGGCGAGCAGACCACGCCTTTCAGAGGACGACCGAGCGCGAGTGCCTCAATCGGGCTCGGCGCGACCTTTGCTACGACACACGGGAACACGTCCCACCGGAGCACCTCATGGCTCGCAACGAACGTCCGATACCCGTGCCGACGCCTCCGCCCGACACGCCCGTGCCCTCTCCGCAGCAACCCGACGACGCGCCGCCCTCCCCGTTCACCGGAAACGATGAGCAAGCGGCCACTCGCGCGCGCTACCGCGACAGACCCGCGGACGAAGGAAAGCACGGCGACGCCGGCGAGGAACCGAACGAGGGCGTGCCCCACGATTCAACATCGCCCTAGCCGCAGCCCCGATGATCCTGGCGCCGCCGTCACGCCGCCCGCATGCGCGGCAGCGCTTCCGAAACGCTACCTGCGCGCAGGCGTCTCCGAATCCTTCGCAGCCGCAGTGCGCGTTTCCGTAACCATGGAGTCCGCCATCGACTTGTGCTCCTCGAGCGTCGGGAGCGTCTTCTTCGCAAAGCCCGCGATCTGCGGATCGTCGCTGCGGCTCGCCTCCTTGAACAAATCGACCGCCTTGCTGTGGTCCTTGGCCATGTGCTCGGCATAAGCCAGATCGAATTCCGTGCCGGACTTGTCGCGCATCTCCTGCACCATCTTCTGATGCTTGCGGTCGAGCTGCGTCGGAACCTCGAGATTCTGCTGTTTCGCGATCGAGGCGAGCTCCGCATTGGCCTTGCCGTGGTCCTTCACCATGCGGGCGCCGAACTTCTGCACCTGCGGGTCTTGCGATTTCTGCTGCGCGATCTTGCCGAGCTCCACTTCAAGCATGCCGTCCTGCGCCGCGTTCTGGACAAAGCTCTGGGGATCGGATTTGGCCGATCGCGAGGCGTGCTCCTCAGCGCCCGCCGCCAGCGCTGAAGCACACAACAACGCTGCGAGTCCCGCCGTCCAGGACGAAAGTCTGTTATCCATGTCCGCGCTCCTCAAAAAGGGGTGTCGATACCGCATTGCGAGCAACCCGTATTCCTTGCGAGCGTGGTCCGAGCCGTGGCGGGATCACGTCACGTCGCGAAGCTCGACCCATGCGGGCGCATGATCGCTCGCGTGCGGCTGGCCTCGAACCCAGGTATGCACGTTCGCGTCGACGAGAAGCTGCGCGGCGGCGTCATTCAGCAGCAGGTGATCGATGCGCAGCCCGGCGTTGCGCGGCCAGTGATCGCGGAAGTAGTCCCAGAACGTATAGATGCGCTCGCCCGGATGGCGCGCGCGAATCGCATCCACCCACCCTTGTGACAAAAGCTTCTGATATGCAGCGCGGGTTGCGGGCTGCAGCAGCGCGTCCTTGCGCCAGGACTTCGGGTTGTAGATGTCTTCGTCCGTGGGCACGACATTGAAGTCACCGCACAGCACGACGGGCGTCTTCAATGCATGCAGGCCCTGCGCGTGCGCAATCAACCGCTCGAACCAAGCGAGCTTGTAGTCGAATTTCGGCCCGGGCTGCGGATTGCCGTTCGGCAGATACAGGCACGCCACCCGCACGCCGTGCACATCCGCTTCGATATACCGGCTGTGCGTGTCATCCGGATCGCCGGGCAACCCGCGCCGGATCTCCACGGGCGTGGCGCCTTTCGCAAGAATGGCGACACCATTCCACGAGGGCTGTCCGTGCCAGACGGCACCGTAACCCACACCACGGAGCGTCACGCCCGGGAAACGGTCATCCGGCGCCTTGAGCTCCTGCAGGCAGGCCACATCGGGGCTCTCCTGCATGAGCCATTCGAGCAGATTGGGCAGACGGCTCGCGATGCCGTTGACATTGAAGGTGGCGATTTTCATGTCCGTTCCGTGGCGGCGATGCCGCCGACTCACCTGTGATACATCGCGTGAACAGCTTTGCGGTTCTGCGCACCCACCGTGGCAGCGTACGTGCGACGCCATCGTCTGCGGAAGAGATCACGACCATTCGTGCACCTTGACACCTCCGCAGCGCTTCTCGCAGGCTAGCGCTGCCCGGATTCGGGCTGCCATTCGGGAAACGAGCCTGTCATTGAGCGGTCGAGCGCATCGTGGCGTGCGTCCGCCGCGCTTGCGTGTGCGGCCTCTGTCCGCTGCCCGCGCGGGAAGAAGGGTGTTCGGAGTCGGCTATGGATGAGGCTGATGCTCGGGAATCGAACAGCAACTCGTGCGCGGCGGGTTGCCGAACCTTCTCCACGCTGACTCACGCGCTGCGCCTCTCACGCGTCATCGCGTGGGACTACGCACCGCAAACCGGCCTGCTCACACATCACACACCCGCGGAAGTTTACGGCCCCATCCCCTCGCCGCTTCCGCTGAAGCGCGCATTGCGCCTCGTGCATCCTGAAGATCGCCGCACGCTGCTGTCCCGCGTGAGGGCGGCCACTCGGCGCGGCGAGCCCTTCATCCAACATTTCCGCGCGGTGTGCAGCACGGCGCAGCAGCCGCTGTGGGTGGAGCTTCACGGCACGGTGGTGCGCGATGACGTCGGCGTTCCCGTGCGCGTCTCCGGCGCGGTGGTGGATATCACCGCGCACAAGCAGGCGGTCGATGCCCTGGCGGCGGCGGACCGCCGCAAGGACGATTTCCTCGCAACGCTCGCCCATGAGTTGCGCAACCCGCTCACCGCGATCGGAACTGCGGCGCACCTGCTGCGCAACGCCCATCTCGAGAGCAATCAGATGAGCGCGTGCGTGGACATGATTCGCCGCCAGGCCTCGCACCTTGCGCGTCTCGTGGACGATCTGCTCGACGTGAGCCGCATCATCCGTGATCGGCTCGAGCTGCAGCGCGAGCGCCTGGATGTGTGTGCCTGCCTGATGGGTGCGCTGGATGCCGTGCGCGCGTCCTTCACGAGCAAGCATCACGACCTTCACATCCATCTGCCACACGAGCGCCTCGAAGTGGAAGGCGACAAGGTCCGGCTCGCGCAGGTGTTCGCGAACATCCTCACGAACGCGGCGAAGTACACACCCGAGCGCGGCAGCATTGCCATCGCGGTGGAGCGCTCCAGCCAATGGGCGGTGATCCGCGTGCGCGATTCGGGCATCGGCATCACTGCGGCGGATCTGCCGCATGTATTCGATGCCTTTTATCAGGTCGATGCGTCACTGGCTCATGCGCGCGGCGGGCTTGGCATCGGTCTCGCGCTCGTCCGGCGCATCGCGGAGCTGCACGGTGGCTCCGCCGAGGCGTACAGCGAAGGGCTGGGGCACGGAAGCGAGTTCGTGGTGCGCCTGCCGCTCGCGGAACAACCCTCCAGCGCTGCCGAACCGCCCGCGAGAGCAGACGTCACCCTCTCCACGGATCGCCCGCTGCGTATCCTCGTCGCCGATGACAATGCGGACGTTGCCGAAGCCATTGCACTCACGCTCCGCATGTATGGCCACGAAGTCGCCGTCGCACTGGATGGCGAGGAAGCCCTTCGCGTCGCGGACCGGCTTCATCCGCAGGTCGCGCTGCTGGATGTGGGCATGCCCGGCCGCGAAGGCCACGAAGTCGCGCGCGAGATCAGGCGGCGGGCGTGGGCCCTGCGCGACGGCGTGCTCGTCATCGCGCTCACCGGGTGGAACCCCGCGGAGCTGCGGGGCCGCCTCGACATGAGCGCATTCGACGAGCAGATCGTGAAGCCCACGGACATGGAGGTCGTGAATCGCCTCATCGCGAGCGTATTCGGCCGCAGGCGGAACGGCTTCACACAATAACGCGCCTGCGCACCTTTTTCGGGCCGGGTCTCCTCCCGCGCGCCCGCCATCTAGACTCCGATCACGCCACCGCGCCACGCGCCGTGGCGTAGTGCCGCACCCTGGCATGGGCTGAGATCAGGAGGATTGCAACAGGATGGGCATGGTGACCATCGTGTGCCCGACCACGGGACGCCGCGTTCCCACCGGTATCGTGATGGACCGGGCGGAGTTCGAGAGCGCCGTGTTCGAGGCCAACGTGCTCCGGTGCCCCGCGTGCGGGCGCATCCACACGTGGAGCAAGCAGGACACGGAGCTTCGGGAGACACCCGACGCGTCGTAGTTCTCGCGCGGCACGAGAATTGCGCCTGTCAAGGCGACGAACAACAGGTCCGTCAAACGGGGGACCGGCGAGCTGTCCGAGGGCCCCATCCATGACAAGCGCTTCCCGTGCCGAACGAACGCCGCAGTCCCCCATCGTTGCGGCGACTGCGGAGCTCGAGAAGCGCGCCCATCGTCCCGCCCGATACGACGCGGAAAGTCGCGCACTGGCGCACCTCACGCGCGTGCTCGCGGATCGCCCCGAGCACACGTTGCAGGCCATTGCGGACACGGTGCTCGAGCTCTGTGAGGCCGGGTCCGCCGGTATCAGTGTCCTCGAGCACAGCGACGATGGCCTGAGGTTCCGCTGGCGTGCGCTTGCCGGCGCGGTCGTCGGCCATACGCCTGAGCTCAAGCCTTCGGACGAGAGCCCATGCGGACTCGTGGTGGAGCAGGATCACCTCGTTCTCCTCGACCGACCCGCCCGCTTCTACGCCTGCCTGAACGACGTTTCCCCGCACATCGAAGAGGCGCTGCTCGTGCCGGTGCACGAGGGCATGAAGACCATCGGCACGCTCTGGGCGCTCACGCACGATACGCACAAGCGCTTCGATTCCGAGGACGCGCGCCTCATCACGACGCTCGCGGACGTCGCCGGAGCGACGTGCCGGACCGTCTCCGCACTGCGCGCCTTCGAGGCCCACCGCACGCTCTTCGAGCGCATTCACGACGAAGTGCAGACGCGCAACGTGGAGCTGTCGCTCGAAGTGGAAGAGCGCAAGCGCATCGCCGACGCACTCCAGCGGAGCGAGCAGCGCCTGCGTCTCGCCATGGAGGCGACGGAGATGGGCACGTTCGAGTGGGACATCGGACCGGACCAGCTGCGGTGCTCACCCAACGTGAGACGGCAGTTCGGCCTGAATGCGAACGGCTCCGCGACACTCGATGAGGTCCTCGCGTCCATTCATCCCGAAGATCGGACAGCGGCGGCCGCGGGCATCCTCGCCTCGCTCGATCCGAAGGGCAATCGGATCTATGCCGGCGAGTTCCGCACGATGGCGGCCGCGAATCCTCCGAAGTGGGTCGATGTGCGCGGCGTGGTGCTGCCCGATGCGCAGGGCGAGCCTCAGTGCATGGTCGGCATTGTCCTTGACATCACGGAACGCAAGCTGCAGGAGGCCGAGCTGCGTCGCACGGCCGCCGAGCTCGGCATCGAGAACCGTCTCAAGGACGAGTTCATGGCCACACTCGCGCACGAGCTGCGCAACCCGCTCACACCCATCCGCAATGGGCTCGAGATCCTTGCACTGACCGGCCTCACTCACCCGACGCAGCGCCGCGCGTGCGATGTCATGGGCCGTCAGTTGAGGCACCTGGTGCGGCTCGTGGACGATCTGCTCGACATCAGCCGCGTGACGCAAGGCAAGCTCTCTCTGAGAAGCGAAAGAGTCACCCTGCAGCGCCTGATCGAGAGCGCCGTGGAGACCATCCTGCCGCAGATCGAAGCGGCCCAGCACGACCTGACGATCGATGTGCCGAGCGAGCCCGTGTGGATGGAGGTGGACCCGGTGCGCATCGCGCAGGCGATCGGCAACGTGCTCGCCAACAGCGCTCGCTACACACCCGCCGGCGGCCGCATCGAGCTCTCTGCCCGGCGCATGAATGGCGGCGTCGAGATCCGCGTCCACGACAATGGCATCGGCATCGCGCCGCAGATGCTCTCGAAGCTGTTCGACATGTTCGCGCAGGCCCGGCGCGACAACGGCCACACGGACACGGGCCTCGGCATCGGGCTCGCGCTGACGCGCGCGCTCGTGACCATGCACGGCGGCACGGTGAGCGCGGAGAGCGAGGGCGTGGGGAAAGGCAGCACGTTCGTGTTATGGCTGCCCGTGGCGCATGACCTTCTTGCCGGCGAGCCCTCGTCCGAGAAGCAGGCGCCTGTGGCGAACAAGCGCCGGCGCGTGCTCGTCGTGGACGATGACGTGGATTCGGCGGACTCCATGGCGGCGCTGCTCGGCCTCATGGGCCACGAGGTGCACGAGGCGCGCGATGGGCGCCAGGCGGTGCATGCGGCGCGCGTGTTCGAGCCTGACGTCATCTTCATGGACATCGGCATGCCCGGGCTCGATGGTCACGAGGCCGCGCGGCGCATCCGCAGCCTCCCCCTGCCCCGGCGGCCCATGATCGTGGCGCTCACGGGCTGGGGGCAGGAGTTTCATCAGGTGCGCTCGCGCGAAGCCGGCATCGATGCGCACCTCGTCAAGCCCGTGGACGCCGGCACCATCTCGAAGCTGCTCAACGAGCTCAACGGTGCGGCGGCGCAGGGCCGCTGATTCAGCTGCGCAAGCTCGGACTGCGCGCGCTCGGGCCACGGGCACCCGTTCTGCGTGAACCGCCGCGTGAGCTCGTGCTCGCGGAGGTGCGCGTGCGGCCGCGAGTGCCTGCGGCTTTCCGTGCGGCGCCTGATCTTTCGGTGCGGCTTCGACGTCGGGCAGCCGCACGCGCCTGGCGCGACAGGGAGCGATGGGACGCCGCGCCTCGCCCTTCGCGCTTCAGTGCCTGTGTAGTCGCGCGCGTGCGCTTGGCGCTCGCCTTGCGCCGCCGCTGGGAACCATGTCCACGCGCGTAGTCACGCGTGGCGCTGCGGCGCGTTCTTTCCGAAGCGGCACCCTTCTCGGGCGGGGGCAGGTCGACGCCGGCGCGTCGGGCCTTCGACAACCCGATGGCGATCGCCTGCTTCGAAGAGCGCGCGCCGTGCTTGCCGCGCCGGATGTGCTCCATCTCCTCGCGCACGAACTCTCCGGCCTGCGTGGTCGGGGCCTTGCCCTCGCGCCGGTCGCGCCGGGCTCTTTCGATGGTGCGTTTCTCTGGCATGTCGGTCTCCGGTGTGTGCGGATCCCGACGATCACAGCAGTATTCGTGCCGTGGCGTGCGCCACGGCCGTGCTTGCTCGCGCGCGAGCGGACTTCAGGCGTCGGGCGCGAAATGTCCCCAGAGACTGCGAAAGGCGCTTTCGACGAACGCGTCCGGATTGCCCCACTGGTCCGCGAGACCCTTCGCCGGTGCGGCGGCAATGACTTCGTCCGGCCCCAGTCCCTTGTTGAGCAGCGCGACGAGCCGCTCATAGAGCGTGAAGTACATCTTCCGGTGCGCCTCGAGATCGCCGCGGCTCAGGATCGGGCCATCCGCGGGCACCACGCGCGTGTTCGCGTCCGCCACCTTCAGCAGGCGGTCGTAACCGGCCACGAGCCCGCCCATCCATCCGCCGGTCTCATAGTCGAGCCGCGGCCAGCCGTCGCCGGAGACCACGCCCCCGGCGACCAGCACGTTCGCATTCTTGAAGTGCACGTAGATGTCGCCATCGGTGTGCGCCTGGATCATGTAGCCGTACTCGATCTCCTCACCGCCGTAGCTGATCGAGTCCGTCGTGTACGTCGTCTTGCTGGGACGCGCCTTCTCCGGCAGCGGCCCGTAGGGCTTCGGCAGCCACGAGGTGCGGATCGGGCGGCTGAGC
The DNA here is from genome assembly GCA_019683695.1 of Steroidobacteraceae bacterium. Classification (GTDB taxonomy): domain Bacteria; phylum Pseudomonadota; class Gammaproteobacteria; order Steroidobacterales; family Steroidobacteraceae; genus JADGHX01. Next base: position 779 of record JADGHX010000006.1, on the reverse strand, counting down.
CAGAGCTTCGTGTTCTCGTGCGCGATGAGCGTCGCGCCCATCTTGCCGGCGCGCTCGTTGAGCCCCGTCTGCTCCGGATGCCAGTGCGTGTTGAAGAGCACCTTCACGCGCGACGTGTTGAGCGTGCGCTTCACCTCTTTGAGCAGCGCGGAGGAATGCTGCGCAAGCCCGCCGTCCACGAGCAGCGCGCCTTCCGGCGCACCAAGCGCCACGATGTTGCAGCCCGCGCCCGTGATGAGGCTGAGATTGGGGCCGAGCGAGGTCGAGGTGATGTGTGCCGCCTCACGCGCGTGCGAGGGTGCGGCAAGCAGGGAAGAGCCCGCACCGGAGGCGGCGGCAAGCGCGGCGCTCCCGAGGGTGCGCTCGAGAAACAGGCGACGGGACAAGACGCTCATGGAAAAACCTGTGCAGTGATGATCGGTGCCGGGCGGCGCGCCGCCCCGGCAAGCCGGATTGTCGATGGACGCCCGGCCGCAAGCAAATGCGCCGCAAGCGCAAAACGCGCGGACGGCGCAGGTATCTCAGACCTCCGCAAACGTGCCCGTGGCGTCGCCGAACGTTTCTACCGGCACATTCGCCCGCTGGAGCAGGGTCAGCAGCAGGTTCGCGTGCGGCGTGTCCTGCGGATAGTGCAGGTGCTGGCCGCCCTTGATCCGCCCGCCGCCCCGACCCACGACCACGCTCGGCAACGGATCGTTGTTGTGCAGGTCGCTGTTGCTCATGTTGCTGCCGAACAGGTTGATGGGCAGGGTGTCTGTTATAAACATATCCGCGCCCAC
>JADGHX010000254.1 GCA_019683695.1 Steroidobacteraceae bacterium | reverse complement strand
ACACCCCGCGGGCGGGCCCCCCGGGGCGGGGGGGGGTGGGCGCGGGGGGGGCGCGGGCCCCGGGCGCGCCGGCAGTGCTCAGAATGTGCGCGTGAAGCTCACGTACCACTCGCGCGGGCGACCCGGCTGACCTTCGATGGTCGGCTGGCCGAACACGCTGAGATCGAACTTGTTGAGGTAGTACTCCTTGTCCGTCACGTTGTTGACGCCGACCGCGGCCGTCCAGGCGCCGCCGCTCGCCCATTCGAGTCGCGCATTCAGGATCTCGAAGGCGTCGGCGCACTGCTGATCTTCCGTGGCGTTCGTCGTCGCGATCGTCACATTCGTCCGCAGGGACGGGCAGATCTCGCTCTGGCCGTAGTAGTCGAGTCGCGGCGTGAGCGAGCCGCCATTGGCAACCCCGAAGCTGTAGGCGACCGTGACGTTCCAGTTGAGCTCGGGCACATAGATCGGATTGTCAGAGAAGACCTGCGTGACCGCGGGCCCGAGCAGGCTCGGGTCGTCGAGCTCATCACCCTGGAAGTCGGTGTAGCCGAGAATGCCCGAGATCGTCAGGCCTTCCACCGGGCGGAAAGCCAGCTCGAGCTCCACACCCGACACTTCCGCCGGAATGTTGTCGTAGAACGTGCGCGACACCGTGGCACCCGGAGGCGCTGCCGGGCCGTTCGGGTCCACGCAGAACTGGCCGAGCGAATCCTGCACGGCGCCAGGCGTTCCCGCGGGCACGAGATTCGTGTACTGCCCCTGATTGTTCGCCAGGCACTCGATGCCGGCCACCGGCAGGATGCGCTGGTTGTAGTCGATGAAGAACCCGGCCAGATTCATGCGCAGGCGCCGCTCGAGGAAGTCCGCCTTGAACCCGAGCTCATACGAGGTGGCTTCCTCGCCGTCCACCGGCACGAACTGCGTCACCTGGAACGGCCGCGGGTTGAAGGCCTGCGGCCGATAGCCGGTGGCCGCCGACGCGTATGCCATGAACCAGTCCGTGAAGCGGTAGTCGAGACCGGCCTTCCAGTCGAAGTGCTCGTCCTTCGCGGACCCGGTCGACTGCACGATCGTGTTGTCGAACTGCTCGGACTTCTTGTCCTCCGAATAGCGCACGCCGGCGGTGAAGCTCAGCTTGTCCGTGAGCGTCCACACCGTGTGCAGGAAGACCGAGTTGTTCTCCGACTCGGTCTTGTTCAGGCCGTTGACGAGGAAGGTGGCGCCCGGCGGCTGGAACGCGCCGATGGACACCTGCTGGGCGCTCTGGAAGTCGCCGTTGTAATAGAAATAACCGGCGGTCCAGTCCACCATGTCGAGCGCCCGCCCGCTGAAGCGCAGCTCCGCCGTGTCGGCGTCGAAGTCCTGTCGGCCGTCCACCGTCTGCTCACCGAGCGGGGATTGATCCGCGTCGGTGGCGAACGCGCTCTCGAACTTGCGGTGCGCGAGGATCAGCTCCATGCGCACCTGATCGTTGATGCGCCAGTCCGCCTTGCCGGAGACGCCCTTCTGCTCGATGGCCGTGCGCGGCGTGAAGGCGATGCCGGTGACCGGATCCGAATACGTCGCGTAGCTCTTGTACGGATCGGACGTCAGGAAGCGCTCGTCGAAGGGCACGCCGAACTGCGCCTCCATGGCGTTGCTCCAGCTCTGGAACGCGCCGGGCAGCAGGCCCGTGTTCGGATCGCGCGCCACGGTGATCAGCGTGTCCGCGCGCGCCTCCGAATCGTCGTTCAGGTAATCGGCGGTGAGCAGGAACTCGAGTGTGTCGCTCGATACCCAGCGCAACGCGGCGCGCGCGCCTGTCACGTCCTCCCCGCCTTGTGTACCGATCTTGCAGCCGCTCGCACGGTTGAAGATCCGGCGCGGGAGGGTCCCCGCCTGATCCGGAAAGGCGCAGGCGAAGTCGAACACATCTTGGTAGCCGTCGCGTCTCTTCGAGACGCCGGTCACGCGCGCGAACAGGTTCTCCGTGATGCCGAAGTCATATGAGGCGCGCACGTCGAGGCGGTTGAATTCACCATAGGTGAGGGAGATCGAGCCGACATCGGCGCCTTCCGGCTTCTTGCTCACGTACCGGATCGCGCCGCCGATCGAGCCGCGGCCGAACAGCGTGCCCTGCGGGCCGCGCAGCACCTCGACGCGCTCGAGATCGAGCAGATCCACCATCGATCCCATCGTCACCGGATGCAGCACGTCATCGAAGTAGATGCCGACGCCCGGCTCGAACTCCGGCAGGAAGTCGTACTGGCCGATCCCGCGGATGAACGCGCTCATCGTGTTGCCGAACGCCGCCTGCGCGGGTCGCAGGCTCGCATTGGGCACGGTGTAGCCGAGCTCGTAGGAGGCGGTGAAGTCGCGCTGCTCGATGTCCTCGACGGTGATCGCGGTGATCGCGATGGGTGTCTGCTGAAGGTTCTCTTCCCTGTAGCGCGCGGTCACCACGACCTCTTCGAGCCCGGTACTTCCTTGCTGGGCCGTGCCTTGGGCGAAAGCGGGTGAAGCACTCAGCAACGACAGAGACACGGCCGAAGCGACCGTCGTCGCGCCAAGCGCGAATGACATGTTCATGTTCTCCTCCGTCGGGTGTGTCGCGAGAAAGGCACGTACGGCCCTGAGGGCGCGCAAAGTCGCACGCCACGCTATGGAGCATTCGATCCAGCGTGAAACACGATTCGATCAGGAGGGAAATGAAGGCGCCTGAATGGCGCGATGACGGCCGGTAAGGCGCACGGACCGGGCGTGCGCCGCAATTATTGCGCGCGTTGCTCGCGAGCGACAAGTCGCGAAGACAACGTCGGGTGACGGATCGATTCGCGATCGCCCCGACATGCGGGGCGATCGCAAGCGGGGCCGGCATACCGGCTCTTCGCAGGCACATCTCTTGACGCGCTGTGCCCGCGCTCGATTTCAGTGCCCGGGCTCGATTTCAGTTCCGGGCGCACAAGGCGCACGCCACCTTCGCGGCGTGTCGCCGGACCGGGCAGGTCAGCACTCGAGCGACCTGCGCCAGTCGCGGGTCACTTGCCGATCTTCAGTCGCACGCCGCCGGTCTCCGGATCGAGGAACTCGCGATTCGCCTCGCAGACATATTCCTGCATCTTGTAGCCGGGCCGGCGCTTGTACATCCACTTGAACGTCCAGGGACCGGTGAAGTAATCCGGGTCGGTGACCGTGACCTCGTCTTCCAACATGTCCGCCGAGAGCAGCCGCAGCCGCTCGACGATGCGCATGCGCTTGCCGTGCGGCACATCCCGAAAGCGCACGTGCTCCTTCACGCCGATGGTCTCGACGACGAGCGTGTCGCCTTCCCAGTGACCCACGGAGTGACCCCAGAAGAGCGGCTCGGCATCCTCGAACGAGGGCAGCGTCTCGTTCAGGTAAATGCGGCGAACCTGGTTGTAGGCCTCCTGGATGATGGTGATCTGTCCCGGCGTCTGCAGCACTTCCATCGGGAACATCGCCATCATCATCGCGGGCATGCCATCCGGAATGCACGCGGTGTAATTCGTGTAGAGCGGCTCGCCGCGCGCTTCGGCCTCCTGCACGGCCTTGCGGCGCGCCTTCCAGTCGGCCATGAACTCCGGTTTGAGCGGCGGATCGGGAATCGCCGGCGGCGGCGGGAAACCGGGCAGCGGCTTTTCCTCGAGGTCCGGATAACGATTCCACGAGCCCGTCATCATCGTGCGCGGGTCGAGGCGAGCGTTCGCCGCATCGGCGGGTTTTTCCGCCGCGCTCGCGGGTGCCCCGGGCACACCGAGCGCGAAGGCCAGGCACACGAACGCGAACAGCGCGCGCGGCCGGCAGCCGGGAGCGAATGCGTTCATGCGCACCTCCTCATTCGATGTTCGGCTTGCCGGCGGGCCCGCCGTTGCTGAACTTGCGGCCGTCCGCGAGCGTCACCTGCTTCAGCAATCCGCCGGGCTCGCCCGAGCGCAGGGGCGCGATGATCACCGTGATGGTGTCGCCCGGCTTGATCATGTTGAACTTCCAGCCCACGCGATTGAGGATGCCGGGGCTCGCGCACTCGATCGTGAAGTGCTGCTCCGGGCCCGTCGCGTCCTTCACGTTCCTCCCGTCCATCTCGATGTAGACGTGAGGATTGGTCCACTGAAAATCCTTCACCTTGCCGGTCACCTTGATCTGGTGCTCGTGATCGAACATGGCGAAGGAGTGGTGGGCGACAGCGCTCGCCGCGAGACCCGCAGCCACAAAGCCCGCACACAGCGCGCGCCAGCAGTGGCGCGAACGACCCGCATTCATGGTGTTGATTCCTCCCCCCTTTTTGCGTCGGTGGCGCGGCGGTGCTTCAACATCGATCCCGCCGCCGCGGTGCATTCGATCAGAGCCTTCGAAGGCAGGCAAGGAAACCCACGATGACAACCGCTTGTCGGGAACGCTTCCTGCTGGCCACCGGCGTTCTTGCGCCTGTCGGGGTTGAAAACGGGGGGCGCGCCGAACGCGGCTGGCCGCGACGGAGGAAAGAAAGAAATGCCCGGAAGAGCAGGCGTCGTCCTGAACGTGAATGACAGTGACGCGAGCCGCTATGTGGTCTCGCGCATGCTCGAGCGGGCCGGGTTTGTCGTGACGGAGGCGAGCACGGGCCGGCATGCCCTCGAGCAGGCGCGCGCCCGGCAGCCCGCCGTCATCGTGCTCGACATCAGGCTGCCCGACGTGGATGGCCTGGAAGTGTGCCGCCAGCTCAAGGCGGACCCGCACACCTGCACGATCAAGGTACTGCATACGTCGGCCATCCATGTGGGCAGTGACCACAAGGTGCAGAGCCTGGAGTGCGGCGCCGACGGTTACCTGAGCCATCCCTTCGAGCACGAAGAGCTCGTCGCCACCGTTCGGTCGCTGATGCGCCTGGGCGAGACCGAACGTGCGTTACGCGACCATGCGGAAGGCCTCAGGGCCGTGAACCGCCGCACGAACGAGTTTCTCGCCATGCTCGCTCACGAGCTGCGCAACCCGCTCGCGGCGATCGTCACGTCGCTGCCGCTGCTCGAGCGCCGCGCACCCGCGGACTCCGTGGAACGGACCGCACGCGAGCTGATTCGCCGCCAGACCACGAACCTGCGCCGCCTGGTCGATGACCTGCTCGATGCGGCACGGGTCACGCAAGGCAAGATCGACCTGCATTGGCAGACCGTCGATCTCAAGGACCTCGTGCGGCGTGTGGCCGCGAACGCAGAGCAGACGCGGATTCATCCGCGCCGGCAGGCGCTGCGACTGTCGCTGCCGAGCGGCCGCCTGCTCGTGCGCGGCGACCCGATGCGCCTCGAGCAGGTGCTCACGAACCTGCTCGACAACGCTTCGAAATACAGCGATGGCGGAGACATCATCGATCTCGCCCTCGAGATGACACGCAGCGACTCCGGTGGCGCGGAAGCGCGTGTGCTCGTGCGTGACAGAGGCATCGGCATGGCACCGGAGACGCTGCCGACGATCTTCGATCTCTTCTCGCAGGCCGATGTGCCGCTCGCCCGCTCGCGC
>JADGHX010000253.1 GCA_019683695.1 Steroidobacteraceae bacterium | reverse complement strand
GTGGGGGAGGCGGCCCTTCCGGAAACGTCGGCAGCGTGTCGGTGATCGGGAACCAGGGTGCCTTGTACGACGTGAAGATGTGCCGTTGCGGGCGCATGGGTGGATCCGTATCGAGACAGCCCGCAGGAATGACGGCCAGGCCCCGGTTTTGCGAAACCCGAGGCAAGGCGCCACCGCACTGACTGCAGAACGCCGTGCCGTAGTACTTCGCCTCGGGAAGCTGATAGTCCGCGACCAACGCTTCGCCTCGTGTCCAGCGAAAGCCGGTCGTTCTGTAGAAGATGTTCGTGCCGTGAGCGGCGCCTCGCGCGCGGCGGCAGCGTGTGCAATGACAGCTCTGCATGAAGAGTGGCTCGCCCTCGACTTCAAAGGCCACAGCGCCGCAGGTGCAGCTGCCGGCAGTCACTCCGGGGCGCGTCTGCGCCGCAGGCCGTGGTGGCACCGGTGTTCCGGACCCCGGCGGAAACTCATCATGCTGGGGCAACGAATCGGTAATCGTGTGCCACGGCGCTTTCGAGGCCACGAAGATGTGCGCCTGTGGCGTGAGGCCAATCTCGCCCTGAAGCGGGCCGGCGGGAAGCAGCACGAGCTCGCGCGCCTGCAGCAGGACGGGCAGCGCGGAGCCGCATGTCTTGCAGCTGCTGCGCTCGCCTTTTTCCGATGAGCGGAAGTTGAGGAGCGCGTCCTGCCCCGATAACCACCGAAACGTGCCGAGCGGCGCGGCGAGATGCGTCGCGAACGCCGCGCCATGGTGCTTGCGGCAGATGGAGCAGTGGCAGTTCACCATCCGGCTGAACGGGCCGTGGGCTTCATAGGTCACCGTTCCGCAGAGACAGGATCCGCTTACCACTGTGGCTCTCCCCTGAACTGGCACGCGAGCAGGTTGGGCCGGAAGCGTAGCGCATTCGGCCTGCGCCGCCCCTCTCCCTGTGGGGAGAGCAGCGAGATTCGCTCCTAGCTCCGGATGAATTCCAGGATGTCCCTGTTGATCACGTCCGCATGCGTGGTGAGCATGCCGTGCGGGAAGCCGGGGTAGATCTTCAGCGTGCCGCGCTTCAGAAGCTTGATGGACAGTTCGGCGGCGTCCTTGTACGGCACGACCTGATCGTCATCCCCGTGCATGACGAGCGTTGGAACGTCTATCGCCTTCAGGTCTTCGGTGAAATCCGTCTCGGAGAAGGCCTTGATGCTGTCGTAGTGCGCCTTGATGCTGCCCATCATGCTCTGTCGCCACCAGTTGTCGATGACGCCGTCCATCGGTTTGGCCCCCGGCCGATTGAAGCCATAGAACGGCCCTGCCGCGATCTCTCTGAAGAACTGGGCACGATTGGCGGCCGTCTGCGCGCGGAACTGATCGAAGACCTCGGTGGGGAGCCCGCCGGGGTTCTTCGGCGTCTTGACCATGATCGGCGGAACGGCGGACATCAGGACCGCCTTGGCGACCCGCCCCTTGCCGTGGCGCGCCACATATCGCGTGGCCTCGCCACCGCCCGTCGAGTGGCCGATGTGAATGGCGTCCCTCAGGTCCAGCGCTTCGGTCAGCGCGGCGGCATCGGCCGCGTAATGATCCATGTCGTGTCCCTCCCACACCTGACTGGATCGACCATGGCCGCGGCGATCGTGCGCGATCACCCGATAGCCCTGCTGCAGGAAGAACATCATCTGCGCATCCCAGTCATCCGCACTCAGGGGCCAGCCATGGTGGAAGACTATGGGTTGGCCCTTGCCCCAGTCCTTGTAGAACAGGGTTACGCCGTCTTTCGTCGTGATCGTGCCCATGTGGAGATCCTCCTGGATGATGGCGAAATGGCACCGAAGCACCGGTCGTGAACCGGTACAGTGAGAATCGACTGCAGACTGGGTTCGGTTACGCGGAGCGCGCTACGCGACCCGGCAAGCGCAGTGAACGCGAGTGACACAGCCTGACACGTCGACTCGCTCGCAAGCGAGGTGAGTCTTGGGCCGTGCGCTTCTCACAATGGGCACCGAACCGGTGCAAAGCGTCATGTGATCGGCACGACACGGCGAAACGCACGGAACTTGCTGGCACAGCTTCATCCACATCGCGCTGTTCGCCTCGGCAACGCGTGGATGCATCACGACACACCGCTGGCCGGGGAGAGCAGCGTCCGCACGGGAGGCAGCGCCATGCCGTATCTTGATGTCAGCCCCATGATCGCCGCTCTGCGCGAAACGCCCGATGAGTTCGAACTCGCGGGTGGCTGGTTGCACCACATCCGCAGCCGGCACAGCTTCAGATTCGGCCCGGACGATGACGTCGAAATCAGTGCCGCCTGCAACTGCGTTCTGCTCGGCATCCGTCCAGAGCAGAAGCGCGAGCTGTCGGTCTGCTATCGGGAATGGGAGAGCAATTACTGGCGGCCGTTGCAGATCAACCGCGAGTTCGCGTCTCACTTCGGGCGCAGGCCCGCGTTGCGTCAGGCGCTCATCCGGTTGACCGGTCGCCTGCAGCGGTGGCTGCTGCGCTCACCGCCGAGTCACGCATCGACCGACGGGCTGGTTCAGGCGAGCTGAACGTCGCTGACCGGGACCACCGGTGCGGCGGCGTCTCGGAAAAGGGGCTGCCCGGCAGCCCTCATGGTGTGCTGCATGCCTCGATTGGTCGGGGCCGCCGCGGCGGCCCCGATGGCGCGGGTCGGGCGAATGGCGCCGGGCGCGCTCACGCGCTCAGATGATCGCGAGCGGCATTCGCGTTCGGGTGATCGCACGGGCGGCATTCGTTGTCGGCTTGATGCTCGCGCGTCCATCCAAGCGGATGGTCCGCGGGCCAAACGCGCCGTAGCGCAGCTCAATGCGCTGTAGCGCAGCTCGACGTGCAATCCCGGCAACCCGACGGTCCGAGCCCGCGCGGCACAGGTGCCGCGCCTGTCGTCTTTACACGCCCGGGACGATTCTCAGATCGCGCACGGCACCGCCCTCGAGCACGGCGAGCGCCGCCTGATAGGCCGCGCTGTCGTGGGTCGCGATGGCCTGCTCGAGTGAATCGAACTCGATGATCACCGTGCGTTCGGCTTTTCCGTCCTCGTATGCCTTCAAGGCGCTGGCGCGCGCGAGGAAGCGGCCGCCTCCGGCTTCAATGGCGGGGCCGGCCAGCCGTGCGTAGGCGGCGAGTTTCGCGGGGTCGATGATCTGTCGATAGCAGGAGATCCAGTACGCCTTGGCCATGAATGCATCCGATCGGTGAGTGACGGGCGGGCGCGCCCGGACGGCGATTCTGGCACATCGATCCCCGCGCCGGGAAAGCAGCCCCAGGCGTATGCTCCCGGACATGGACAAGTTGTTCCGGCTGTCGTTGGGCGTCAGACGCGATCCGACGGTCGAGACCTGGCTCGCCCGGCAGCCGGGTGAGCTCGGCACGATGGCGCGCACGTGGTTCTCGCGCATGCGCGCGTGTGGCTTCGACGTATTGGAGATGATGCACGACGGCTGTCCCGTCGCCTGCGTGAAGGACGTTCCGTTCGCCTACGTCAACGTGTTCAAGAGCCACGTGAACGTCGGATTTTTCCTCGGCGCGCACCTGAAGGACCCCGCGCACCTGCTGGAAGGCACCGGCAAGCGCATGCGGCACGTCAAACTGAAGCCCGGCGCGCCGCTCGATTCGAAGGCGCTGGGCGCGCTCATCCAGGACGCCTACACGGACGTGAAAGCCCGGCTGCAAGCCGCTGCCGGCTGAACAGGAACGGAAGGTTGTCGCGAGCTCACAGCTGCGGGCGAGACTCCTCGCCCGAATCAGCCAGTCGGTCGCGCGCTCGTCTCAGCAGAATCTCCGCGACCGAATCGCGCGCCTCGGCTTCACTCGTCCCCGGCGGAAATTCGAACACCTCGCTGGCGTCGAAGGGATTCACGAACGTGACAGGATGATCGGATGCCGGAGAAGGTGCGGCCTGCGCCGTGCGAGCATCCGGCAAGACACCCGCATAGTGCGTTGGCGTGGGCGGAGTCGGTTCCACTCGACCTGTCGCGACGTACGTGACGGCACTCGCCACGCCCGCAACGATTCCGCCGGCGAGCACGAGCGACCAGGAGGAGCGCAGAAATTCGCGCTTCGGCCGGGCCGGAGTAGTGACTGGAGCAGAGCTGGCTCGCACCGGTGCGTGTGCAGGGACCTCCGCTGCGGTTCGCTCCACCTCAGGATTGGCGTGCCCCCGGCCGCGCATCAGTTTGAAGCGTTGTGCATGTGCAATGTGGCTGCATCCGGAACCAGACAGGTTCTTGCACTCACACTGCCAGCGACCTTCGCTGTCGAGGACGACGCGCACGCCGTCCACGTTGTAGATCTCACGCTGATACAGATGGCGCGGGGCCAGGGAGCTACCGCTCGAATGCAGGCTGGACGCTGGGAACACGGGGTTGCGAAGGGTGTTACGGGCCGGAAAGGTCGCCAGCCGGTAGTAGCAATTGTCATGCCGCCGGAGGTGTCTGCAGTTCGAGCACACGCAGAGGATGCGCGCCGCGCTACGCGGGCCGAACGGGCTGGCGGAGCCGCGTTTTGCGGCGGCGGGCATCCCGGGTTGCTCCAGCTGGCGGCCGTCCGGAGTCGAGCGCCAGGTCCGCTGGCGGGCTTCTGGCTAACATCCGCCCCGTTGTGGAAATCACAAGAATTTGCCTTCAAGGGGGGCGAATGTTCATCCGAAAAGATCACCGGTGGATCGGCGTGTTGCTGTCTGGCGCGATGCTGGCCGGATGCTCGCAGGGCGGAGGCGGCAGCGCCCCCACGCCGGAAGCCCCGCCGGCCGCCAACGTGACCGCCGAGCGCCTGCTCAACGCCGAGAACGAGCCGGGTCAATGGATGACCTACGGCGGCACGTATTCCGAGCAGCGCTTCAGCCCTCTGACGAAGATCAACTCGGGCAACGTGAGCACGCTCGGTCTGCAGTGGTACGCGGATTACGAGACCAACCAGAACCAGCACGGCTCGCCGCTCTACATCGACGGCGTGATCTATGTGTCCACCGCGCGCAATGTGGTGCACGCCTTCGATGCGCGCACCGGCAAGCAGATCTGGAAATACAACCCGATGATCCAGGGCGTGCGCCTGCGCTACAACGTGGGCCTCGTGAACCGCGGCATCGCGGCCTGGAACGGCAAGATCATCATGGGCACGCTCGACGCGCGCCTGGTGGCGATCGACGCGAAGACCGGCAAGGAAGTCTGGTCCACCGATACGGTGCCCCCGAGCCTCGGCCTCGGTGAGATGGCCAACAAGTACGCCATCACCATGGCGCCGCGCGTCGCGAAGGGGAAGGTGTTCATCGGCGGCGCCGGCGGCGAATTCGGCGTGCGCGGCTGGATTGCGGCGTTCGATGCGGAGACGGGCAAGGAAGTCTGGCGGTTCTGGACGGTGCCCGGCGATCCGGCAAAGGGCTACGAGAACGAGGCGCTGGAGCGCGCCGCGAAGACCTGGAACGGCGACTGGTACAAGACCACAGGTGGCGGCGGCACCGTGTGGGACTCCGCCATCTACGATCCCGTGACGGATCTGCTCTATTTCGGCA